>JABDFN010000046.1 GCA_013286485.1 Bacteroidota bacterium | reverse complement strand
ACGATTCAAACGGCAAATTCAGGAAGAGCTGCTTTAAAAGCATTGCTGAAAGAACAGGACTATACACTTATATTAATGGACGTTCAAATGCCGGACCTGAACGGCTTTGAAACGGCTACTTTAATATACGAACGAAAAATATTGCAGCACATTCCCATCATTTTTATTACAGCTAACGACTTTAACGAGGATAGTGTTTTTAAAGGTTACGAAATGGGTGGTGTAGATTATATCAGCAAGCCCATCAACCCCAATTTACTCCGTGCCAAAGTTTCAGTGTTCGTAGACCTCTATACAAAAAATCATCAGCTCATTGCGCAAGACAATAAACTTACAGTAGTAAATACAGTATTAGCGAGGGAGATAGAAGAAAGAAAAACATCTGAAGAAAAAGTAAGACTGCTCAATAAGCAATTGATGGAGAACATCATACGGTTGCAATCTACAAACGAAGAATTGGAACGTTTTGCCTATATAGCCTCGCATGATCTGCAGGAACCACTTAGAAAGATCATTATGTTCGGAGATATGCTCGACAAAAAGTATAGCAGCTTTTTGAATGATGAAGGTAGGAATTACCTGGATAGAATGACGAAAGCATCTAAACGCATGCAATTATTGATTGACAATTTGTTAGCCTTGTCAAGGTCTGTATTCCCGGTAAATACTTTTCAGGAAACTGATATGTTTAATTTAGTAAAAGAAGTGATCACAGACCTGGAAACATATATACAACAAAAGAAAGCTAAAATATCTGTCAGCCACCTTCCCAAAATAAATATTATACCCGATCAATTTCACAGGCTCATACAAAACCTGCTTATCAATGCTATTAAATTCAGCAAGGAAGATGCTACCCCCGAAATATATATCTACTCACAAAAAGTAAAAGGAGCTGATATTGAAAGTATTACTCCGGATAAGTATGATGATGATTACTTACAGATATGTATAAAAGATAATGGTATTGGTTTTGAACAGCAATATGCCGACCAGATATTTGTCATCTTCAAACGTTTGCATACATACGATCATATAGAGGGCACTGGTATTGGATTATCCATCTGCAAAAAGATCGTTGAGCAACACAACGGATATATTTCAGCAAAGGGTATTGTAAACGAAGGCGCAACCTTTACAATATCTCTACCAATCAAGCAATCAAAAGAGCAACCTTTAATACCTGTATTAAATTATCCTTCTGTTAATATCTAATGTAAATACTTCTTCTAAAACTTAATTACGATTATATAACAGCTTTTTTGTTTTGTTGTATAAATCCTCTCTTTAAACAGTTACTTTTGTAGTCCCAAAATAGTTATATGCAATTTCTGGATTTTGAAAAACCGTTGGAAGAATTATATAACCAGGTAGGCAAGCTGAAGGAAATGTCAGCAAAAAACCAGGTAGACGTGTCGAAAGGTATAGCTGAATTGGAAGCAACTATTGAAAAAACACGCACACAGATCTATGCCAATCTTACTCCCTGGCAAAGGGTGCAGCTAAGCCGTCATCCGGACAGGCCCTATACTTTATATTATATTGAAAAGATGTTTACCAACTTTACCGAATTGTATGGTGACAGGCAGGTAAAAGACGATAAGGCAATGGTAGGCGGTATGGCCATGTTGAACGATCACCCCATAATGGTGATTGGACAACAAAAGGGTATCAATACTAAAATGCGCCAGATGCGCAACTTTGGTATGGCAAACCCCGAGGGATATCGCAAAGCATTACGATTGATGAAGATAGCTGAGAAGTTCAACCATCCTGTTATCACGTTGATAGATACACCCGGGGCTTATCCCGGCCTGGAAGCTGAAGAGCGCGGACAAGGGGAAGCCATCGCTCGCAACCTGTTTGAAATGATCAACCTAAAAGTGCCTGTTATTTGTGTCATCATAGGTGAAGGTGCATCAGGCGGCGCGTTGGGGATTGGTATCGGGGACAAAGTGGTTATGCTGGAAAATACATGGTACACAGTTATATCTCCCGAATCATGTTCTTCTATATTATGGCGTAGCTGGAATTTTAAAGAAAAAGCAGCAGAGCAATTAAAATTGACTTCTGAGGACATGAGTAAATTCGGACTTGTAGACGGTGTAATACCTGAACCTGTTGGTGGTGCACATGCTTACCCTGAAGATATGGCAGCAACACTGAAAAAATATTTAGTAACCACTATAGATGATCTCAAGCGGCTGGACGCCGATACGCGCATTCAACAAAGAATAGATAAGTTCTCGAAGATGGGATTTTACGAAGAAGTACCTGTAAATGAACTAACCGAAAATCAATAATTTTTTTTGACTTTTAACTTTTGACTTTAATATATGCACCCCTTTAGAGGAACCGGAGTAGCGCTCGCAACTCCTTTTGATAGTAATGGAACGATTGATTATCCTGCACTTGAAAAAGTGATCAATCATGTAATAAGCGGCGGAGTAAATTACCTCGTAGCACTCGGCACTACGGCCGAAACACCTACTTTGAATGATCATGAAAAGAAAGATGTTCTCGCTTTTATTATCGAAAAGAATAATGGGCGTGTGCCTGTTGTCTGTGGCATTGGTGGCAATAATACCGCCGAGGTTATCCATCAACTCAGCACTTATAAATTAGATAAAGTGAGCGGCATATTAAGCGTAGCACCTTATTATAATAAACCAACACAAGAAGGCCTCTATCAACATTTTAAAGCTATAGCGCTATCTACTGCAAAGCCAATAATATTATACAATGTACCCGGCCGCACCAGCAGTAATATTGCACCGGCTACTGCTATCAGGCTGGCAAAAGAATTTAAACACATTGTAGCAGTAAAAGAAGCCAGTGGCAGCTTGCCACAAAATATGGAGATCATCCAAAACAAGCCTACCCATTTAGCCGTTTTATCAGGAGACGATAACCTGGTATTACCCCAAATAGCAGCCGGCATGGAAGGTGTAATATCAGTTGCTGCTAATTGCTTTACAAGAGACTTTACCAATATGGTCAACCTGGCCCTGGCCGACGATTTTGCCGATGCACGCAGGCTGCATTATAAATTACTTACAGGTATTGACCTACTTTTTGTAGAAGGCAATCCAGCAGGTGTTAAGTGTGCATTAAGCTGTATGGGTTTATGCCAAAACGAGCTCAGGCTACCTTTGGTTCCCGTATCTGATGCTACAAATAACAAAATATCTGAATTTGTAAGGGCTTTATGATTATTTAATCATACCGCCGCTGTCAGAAGAGGTGGAGGGGCTGTTTTTTTCCTTACCTTTGCGTTTCTTAAAAAACTAATATATCCATGAGTACGATGACTCGCTCGAACATTGATTTTAAACTGCCATACAAAGTAAAAGATATTTCCCTTGCAGAATGGGGTCGTAAAGAAATTAAACTGGCTGAAGCAGAAATGCCGGGCTTGATGGCTATACGCGCTGAATATGGTGCTAAAAAACCTTTGAAAGGTGCACGTATTGCCGGCTGCCTGCACATGACCATTCAAACAGCTGTTTTAATTGAAACGCTTGTAGAATTAGGTGCAGAAGTTCGCTGGAGCTCATGCAATATCTTCTCTACCCAGGATCATGCCGCTGCTGCTATTGCCGCTGCAGGTATCGGCGTGTTTGCATGGAAAGGCCAAAGCTTGCAAGAAGCTGACTGGTGCATAGAACAAACATTGTTCTTCGGTAGCCAGGATCGTCCTTTGAATATGATATTGGATGATGGTGGTGATTTGACCAACATTGTATTTGATAATTACACAGAACTCGTGCAGCATATTAAAGGCCTGAGCGAAGAAACTACTACAGGTGTACACCGTTTATACGAGCGCATGCAGAAAGGCACATTGCCTATGCCTGCGATCAATGTGAACGATTCTGTTACCAAATCTAAATTCGATAATAAATACGGTTGTAAAGAAAGTTTAGTTGACGCTATTCGCCGCGCTACTGATGTGATGATGGCCGGTAAGGTTGCTGTTGTTGGTGGTTATGGCGATGTGGGTAAAGGCTCTGCTCAATCTTTACAAGGTGCAGGTGCACGCGTAATTGTTACAGAGATCGATCCTATCTGTGCTTTACAAGCTGCTATGGACGGCTTTGAAGTAAAGAAAATGACTGACGCTGTAAAAGAAGCTGACATCATCGTTACTGCTTCTGGTTGCCGCGACCTGATCACAGAAAAGCATTTCCGTGCTATGAAGGATAAGGCTATTGTTTGTAACATTGGCCACTTCGATATTGAAATAGATATGGCATGGCTGAATGGTAAATATGGTCATACAAAAGACACCATCAAACCACAGGTTGATCTATATAATATAGATGGTAAAGAAGTAATAGTACTTGCGGAAGGCCGTCTTGTTAACCTTGGTTGTGCTACAGGCCACCCAAGCTTTGTAATGAGTAACTCTTTCTCTAACCAGGTTTTGGCTCAAATTGAATTGTGGACTAACCATAGCAATTACGAACACAAAGTTTATGTGCTGCCAAAACATTTGGATGAAAAAGTAGCGCGTTTACATCTTGCAAAAATTGGTGTACAGTTAGAAGAACTGACCAATGAACAAGCTGAATACTTAGGCATACCTAAGAACGGTCCGTTCAAAGCGGAACATTACAGGTATTAAACCCCTATCCCCTAAAGGGGAAGGTAATGATAATAAAAAGGGTTGCTTATTGCAGCCCTTTTTTATTTGAGGTCATAAAAGAGTATTTTTATACAAACACTTTTATGTCAATTCGTCTTACTTTATTGGCCATTGGCATTTTGCTTACCTGCACAGGCTCCCTCGCCCAAAATTCTATTTGGAAAAAAAATATGGAGCGCACCATACATTTCAAACAAACGGAGGTTAAAAGACCCGATAGCCTGCTTAACGAAATGCTTATTGATGCTGTATTAAAAGAGCAAGTGCAGGCATACCTGAGTTATGACGCTTTCTTTACTTCTAAACTTGCTGCTACACAGCTAGCATATGCGCTTACTACGAAATATGATACCATAACGATAATAGACCCTGAAACCCATAAGGATACAATCGTAGTAATTGCCCGCATGTATCAACCTGAACTAACAAACAAATACAAGTTGCACGAGGAATGGACATTCGATGCGAACAAATGCAAAACAACTATACACATACTGGGAATAGCACCTGCTCTCGACATATTTAGGGAAGATGGCAGCTATCGTGCCACTCAGCCCCTGTTCTGGTTAAAGTACCCAGACGTTAGTTCTTTGATTGCTCAGTACGACAACATGCATACACAAAAATTCAGCAATGCCGTTTGGTTTGACTATATTAAAGACACAGCAGCTCAATCAAACGTCAAGCTTACAGGCACTTATACGACACAAACCACACGCATCGTCCATATTTTATATCCTGAAGATACTATACATTACCACCTGTATGATATCAGCCCCGATACTTGCTACATGGAATCCATAATAGATCTTATCAAGGCTGGAAAAATTAATGCTTACAATGATAATACTATGAAGACACAGCTAAGCGAAGAGGAAGTGATGAAAATATTTACAGGCACAATTGATACAGTTATGGAAATACATCCGGAGACCAATAGCGATGTTGTGATTCGGGATGTGTTTAACTTTTGTAGCATTACAAAATTCATGCTGCTCGAAGACTGGAGCTTTGATGCTAAAAAAGGCGAGACCACGATACAAATAAATGCTATAGCACCTTTGCACGATACCTATTATGACGATGGCAGTTTTAAAGAAATTAGTCCTGTATTCTGGATAAAGTTTGACGATTTCTTAAAAATATTGCCTGCTTACGACACCTATCACCCCACCAATACCTTCGCTGAAAAATTGTGGCAAAGCTATTTTCAAACGCCTGAGTATGTGCATTGATTTTCCCAACGAAATAAAGAACTCTATAAACAAATCAATTGATGCAATGATGTAAATGATCGGGCTTACATATACCAATACGCACCCAGCATGACAAGTATACCCAGTATATAGCCCAACCATATTTCAGGCATGGTGTGAGCACTTAATATTTTGCGAATGATGCCCATAACAGCGGCGATCAGCAATACTATTAAGAAAGGAACCGGCATAAACATATGTGTGATGAGCATGAGCAGAATAAAAATACCTATTACACTCCCTGCTGCCGTTGCGTGCATACTTATCTTGAAAAAGATATTGCACATGAAAATAACGATCACATCCCAGAAGCTGCCGAGTAATAAAACTTTTAAGATAAGCGGAACAGCAATATTCTTGTCGCCCTGCTGCCCTACACTATTGAATACATGGCTTACCCAGAAATAAAATATCATAGTTGCCATTAAAGGAATGATACGATCTCTCATATCTTCCATCATCATACTTTTAATAAAACCCAGCGCCTTCATCAGCAATATTGCTATCATTGGAAAGACAATAGTGCTTAATGCAATAATGCCCAGCCACTGATGAAACTGCGAATGGGATACATTACCAAAGCTTACAGGCGCCAATGAATATATTGCCACCGATATATACACCGGCATAAATAACGGGTGCAGTATATAAGAGAGAACAGTAGCAAGGGTTCTCAAAAATTTTGATTGTGTATTTTGTTTTATTTCAGACATTTCAATTTGCACATTTACACATTAAGGTTATTCCAGCACAGGGCTCAACCATCTCCGCATCTCATCCGCATTCATACCTTTTCTCTTTGTATAATCTTCCAGTTGATCTTCTGATATTTTACCTATACCAAAGTAGGTGCTTTGCGGATGGCTGAAATACCAACCACAGACTGCTGCCCCGGGATACATAGCGAGCGATTCTGTAAGTTGTATACCAGCTACTTCTGTTGCTTTCAGCAGGTCGAATAATTTATATTTTTCTGTATGGTCGGGGCAAGCGGGATAGCCCGGCGCAGGGCGTATACCCTGGTAAGTTTCTTTTACCAGCTCAGCTGTATCCATTGCTTCATCTTTGGCATATCCCCAATACTCTTTGCGCACTTTTTCGTGCAGCACTTCTGCAAATGCCTCTGCCAGCCTGTCTGCCATTGCCTGCAGCATGATCTTATTATAATCATCATGGCCGGCCTGAAACTTTTGTATATGTGGTTCTATACCGTGAATCGAAACTGCAAATGCTCCCATGAAATCGCGCACCGAAGGTGCTATAAAATCTGCCAATGAGAAGTTTGGCTGGCCTGCTGCTTTTTTAGATTGTTGTCTTAAAAATTCCAGCACTGTTAATTCGCCACCCTGCTCATCTTTTATGATGATGGTATCAGGGGCGGTTCTGAGTGTTTCCCAAAATCCTATAACGCCTCTTGCAGTCAGCCATTTTTCATTTACTATTTTATCCAACATCGCATTCGCATCGTTGAATAGTTTAGTGGCTTCTTTACCCGCATGTTCGTCAGTCAATATATCAGGGTATTTACCTTTCATCTCCCATGCTATAAAGAACGGGCCCCAGTCTATATACCTGCGTATCTCTGCAAGGTCATAACCGTCAAATACTTTGGTGCCAGTAAACTGTGGCCTGGTTGGGGTAAAATTAGTCCAGTCAATCTTCACACCATTTTTCTGCGCGTCGTGAAAGGGTATGTATTGTTTGATAGCACGTTTGTTCGCAAAGTCCTCGCGTAATTTTTTATATTCTGTTTCTATCCCTTCCAAAAAAGTTTTTTTGTTGTCTTTATTGAGCAAGTTGCCTGCAACTGTTACACTGCGACTGGCATCCAGCACATGTACCACTCCCTCAGCATACTCCGGCGCTATCTTCACTGCGGTATGCGTACGCGATGTAGTTGCACCACCTATCAGTAAAGGTTGTTTCATACCCCTGCGCTTCATTTCTTTAGCCACATGCACCATTTCATCCAGCGATGGTGTTATCAATCCACTTAATCCAACGATGTCAAAATTTTCTTTTTGTGCCGTGTCGAGTATTTTATCTGCAGCTACCATCACACCAAGATCTGTTACCTCATAGCCATTACAGCCCAATACCACACCCACAATATTTTTACCAATATCATGCACATCACCTTTTACCGTAGCTAATAATATACGGGCAGCACCAGCGGCTTCTTCATTTTTTGTTCCAGCCTTTATATGGTCGAGTCTGCGTTGTTCTTTTTCTGCTTCTATATATGGAGTTAATATCGCCACGCTTTTTTTCATTACACGTGCGCTCTTCACCACTTGCGGTAAAAACATTTTACCACTGCCAAACAAGTCACCCACAACATTCATACCATCCATTAGCGGACCTTCAATAACATCGAGTGGCTTAGGATATTTTAGCCTTGCTTCTTCCGTGTCCTGATCTATAAAATCTGTGATACCATTTACGAGCGCATGCTTGAGTCTTTCTTCTACATTGGTGCCACGCCATGCATCATCTACTTTTATTTCTTTTCCTTTTGCTTTTACTGTTTCTGCAAATGTTACCAATCGTTCTGTGGCATCGGGCCTGCGGTTCAAGACCACATCTTCGCAGAGTTCGCGCAGTTGCGGCTCTATCTCATCATATACCTGTAGCTGGCCTGCATTTACAATACCCATATCCATACCCGCTCTTATGGCGTGTAATAAAAACACCGCGTGTATTGCCTCGCGTACAGGATCGTTACCCCTGAAGGAGAAAGACACATTGCTGACACCACCACTTATTTTGGTGAGCGGCATTTTCTGTTTGATGATGCGAGTAGCCTCAATGAAATCTACCGCGTAATTATTATGCTCTTCAATACCAGTAGCTATCGCAAATATGTTGGGATCGAAAATGATGTCTTCTGGATGGAAGCCAACCTGCTCTGTTAATATTTTATAGGCACGCTCACAAATATTTACACGGCGCTCTAATGTGTCTGCCTGTCCCTTCTCATCAAATGCCATTACAATAACTGATGCTCCGTAACTGCGACAAATAATAGCCTGATCTATAAATTTCTCCTCCCCTTCTTTCATGGAGATAGAGTTAACGATACATTTACCCTGCACACATTTTAAGCCTGCCTCTATGATAGAAAACTTAGAAGAATCTATCATCACAGGTATTTTGGAAATATCCGGCTCGCTTTGTAACAAATTTAAAAAGGTGGTCATTGCCTTTTCGCCTTCGAGCAGGGCATCATCCATATTTACATCCAATACCTGCGCACCGCTTTCTACCTGTTGACGTGCAACTGATAATGCCTCTTCATATTTACCTTCCCTTACCAGCCGCGCAAACTTTTTCGAACCCGTTACATTGGTACGCTCCCCTACATTTACAAAATTGGTTTCGGGCCGCACTATCAAAGGTTCGAGTCCGCTGAGTCTTAAAAAAGGTTGTATTTCAGGCATGTTACAAATTCAAAAGTCAAAAAAGTTAATTCCGATGGGTACCGGGACTAAGGCCACAAAACACTTATTGAAAAAAAGCAATAAGAGTATGAAAAGCCATGCAAAGGTAGGTTTTTCGAGGCTTAATATATAATAGAACAGCGCGATTAATATGTTGACGGGTATTGATTTACAATAATTTTCACCATATGTTCACCTCCTTTCCTCATTGGTTCACTTTTGTTTCACTTTTCTTTCACCTTTGTTTCACCTTTGTTTCACTTTTCTTTCACCGATCGGGGCTGAAATTGAGGGTTTATAAAATGCCAGGTGTTGAATATCAATGATCTGTAATAATGAGTGTTTCACCATTTCATCAATTTTTGCATATTGATACAATCAGGATGGTTCCCAATTAAAGACAACGTTCTTCAAATAATCATCTGCTTTATCTGAGATGAATCTTGCAGCATTGAGGTCATTCTTTTTCTGTAAATAATTTGTAAGGCCGATATATGCGTCTATATGTTCTGAGACGCCTACCCTGTAAGTGAGACCTTTGATAGAGCTAATGAGTTTTTGCCTGATGCTGGCTTCCTGGAGTGTGGGATGGCGTTCGTGCGGCGGACGTGAAGCGATGTTCTTGTTGATAGTGTTGAGCTCTGCAAAGAGATATTCTACCTGCACTTCTGTTGTGTCGCGGAGCGCGTTGCGAATAATACGCCAATCGCCATGTTTGGCCCAATTGCAGATAGTACGCTTAGTAATACCTACCTGTTCGGCAATTTCTTTGTAGGATAAATTTGTTTGCATAAAAAGGCTGCGAGCCTTCTGTCGTTTTTCTTCTAATAAAAACATAGTGTATGATTTAACCTCTAAAAACGCTTTAGAGGGACGCAAATGTAGTATGCGATATAATGCGTGCGAAAAAAAGATAAACACTTTATTTTAGTAGTAAGTGGTAAGTAGTAAGTGGTTAGCTACTTATTATTAAAAGCGTTTTGTGAATATCTTTTTTTATGTGGATAAATGGACCGTTTTTAGTGGACAGATTGACTATCATATAGCATATCTGAGGCTATAATTTTATCAGCATTCATTTCGGCTAATAAAAAAATCGGGCTGTGATAGCCCGATCTGTATATTAAAAAGTGAATTGGTCTTTTATTTCAGAAACCGCGAGAATATTATCTCGTTTGCTTTTGCTCATTTACTGAACGTTCTGAACGATTTGCTTTCCTTTGTTTCATATGCATTTTACGTTCTTTCTTATCTACTTTGTCTTGTTTTTTATCAGCCTTGTGTTGCGTTTCATCAATTTCATGCGCTTTATTATCATCTTGCTTTGTAGCTCTTTCTTCTCTTTTAGTCTGCATTTGTGTCTGCGCAAAAGCTGTTGTATACGATAACCCGGTAGCCATAATGATGGCCATTACAATGTATTTTTTAATAATTTCTAATTTTGTAATGATATAGCAATTGTTAAGGCATTGCCCTATTTAATACAATTGTCGATCTATTTCATTGTGTACCATATAGAGACAATAACCGTGCTAAGGCTACTAATAATCACACAAATAGGAGTTAATACAGGTATTTATTCCACCCTTATGTATACCATGCGTGTATTTGTATGCCAAACCAAATCATTATCCATAACATAAAAAGCATACGCATATACCTTTTACCTTTCTTAAAATTTTATTCTATGTTGCTGAAGCATATTTTATATGCTTTTTACCGAAATTTATAGCATGAAAGAAGTAGCCAGGCATCTTATAGAAACCATAGAAAAAGCATTGCCGCTTTTGCATGCTATTGATGACGATACAATAAATATGAAACCTGCTGCGGATAAATGGAGCCCTAAAGAGATAATAGGGCATATGATAGACTCTGCGAATAATAACCAGCAAAAGTTTGTACGCACTATGGAGGAAGACGGTGTTCATTTTCCACCTTATGAACAGGATTGGTGGGTAAGCAGCCAACACTATAACGAGGAGAACCAGGAACAATTATTGCAGATATGGAAATATATGAACCTGCATATTGCGCATATTATGGAACATATACCTGCCAATACACTGCAGCACAATTTATACATTGGCAATACGGGGCCTTATAAACTGGAGTTTATAGTGACAGATTATGTAGAACATTTAAAACATCACCTTAAACAAATATTTCCCAACGAAGCGTTTTTGAAGAATAGTTTTGAGATGGTGTATTAGGTTAGTTACCAAAACAATTAAAATTTCTGCACATCAACTTATTACCAAGATCGTCCAGATAAGCAAAATTATAGCTGAGGTATTAATGAGAAGGGTGCGTATCCAATGCGTTTTGAGGATATTCTTAAGGTAAGGGCTCTGAGGACCCAGAGGGTCTGTACTTAATTTTGCCTGCCACTGACCCCAGAAAATTATGGTGAGAGTTAGTGATAGCACTTGAGACAGGAATACTCCCCAGATAGCCCAGGCCGGTGAACCCAGCGGATGATACCAAAAAAGAAAAACGGAACCCAAAAGAGCAAGGCCAACAGGTGTAAAAATCCAATAAGGAAGTTTTCTCCAATGCACTTCCTGAATCTTATGAAAATTTTCAATCCCAACCAATTTCCATGATCTGAAAATATCAACTTCCATTGCCCATATCGTACCCACATTATAAAAACCGATAGCGAGGTTTAAAAGAAGAAAAATCAAGGGATTCATACTTGTTTGATCATTACATTATTCACACACAAATGTACCTGATATCAAACATTTTAGACGCAAATTTTCAATGGAATCTTTTTGAGTATTTGTACCTGTAGCCGCACGATATTTTTTATAACCCCTTAAAACGTATCCGCTACTAACGCTCCCTTTCCGGGTTTCCCGGGTAAAACCGGGAATGTGTGAAATATGTAAGAACTTTTCAGGAATGTGCAATATTGCAAAGAATAAATTTCATCACTTTGGGCTCAAAATAAAACACAGTGTATGGAAATATCTGAATTTGAAAAATCGAAAGTATTTACGATCGTTGATATCCTTGAATATGCCGTCCATTCGGTAGTTAGCAAAGCCATTATTAAAAAAATAACTGGCAATATCAGCATAGCTGCATTTAATGCGGGCGAAGCACAGACCGCTAAAGTGTCGCCGTTCGATACCTTTATCCTGATCATAGACGGGATAGCTGAAATTGTTATCAATAACAGCTCCAATACACTTAAGACAGGACAATCAATCATTATACCCGCGCATGCTCACAATACGATAAAGGCTAACGAGCAATTTAAAATGCTGTCCGGATTTATTAAAAGCGGATATGAATGAGCATGAAGAAATTACAATTCACAGCGTAACAACATTTCCCCGAATAGAAAATTACTGGTCGCTAATTTTAAGACGGATGTCCATTTTGCTATATTGTTTTGTAGTCATGTCGCCAAAATGTACATAAGGTGTGTATGTATAGTCCTGATAAAAAGAAACCAGCCCCGATGATCTCAATTCTTTCAATACTGCAAAAAAACTATCGAGGGTCTCACCGTCAAATTGGTTCTTATTAATGACTTGAAATTCATTTTTATCCGTTCTTTTCTCTGAAAGGATCTTAAAAATTTTTTGCCCTAGCGCCGACAAACCGGAAACATCAGTATCCATACATGCAAGGTATAGATAAGTTGTGTTTAAATCTAGTATTTAGAGGCCTCATCCCGAGCCCTGCCACGGGGGCTGGCAAGGAGCGAAGGATAATTGCTGATTATAAATATTTGGGGTAGCAATTAATTATTTGCCTTATCTTGTTTCATTATAGCTAAGTACCTCCCCCATCTATTTACTCAGCTAAGTAAAATTCATACTATTGAAAGAACCCCAGACGGGTAAGCCAGAAGGCTCCAATCTTCGTGACCTGATAATTTTCATATTGATATTGATTGTATTCGTGATGCTCGGGTATATGCTCTTTAATAGATAAGATACATAATGAAAAAGCTCCGTCCCGAAGTTTCGGGAGGAGCTTAAGAAGTGGTGCGGGAGGGAATTGAACCCCCGACACAAGGATTTTCAGTCCAATGGCCAGTAGTAATATGTAGATTACTAGTGTTGGAGGTATTGTATAATTGTCCTAAATGGAAAGAGTCACATTTAATCTGACCCAAAGCAATTGGAGCGCACCTAAAATATGTGAATGATGCAACTTGTTTCTAAAGTTGTGTAATGCTTATTATTCTAATAGGGTTCACCTTTACAGTATGTAAATCTTTTTTAAACAAAAATAAAATATCAAAGAAACATTTTAAAGCAATATAGTTATTAACCATATATAATGAATACTAACAGACTTTCCAAAAAACTTGCGGCAGCAATGAATGCACAAATGACAAAAGAAGCACACGCTTCACAAATATATTTATCATATGGGGCATGGGCGGAGAATAACGGTTTTGGTGGGGTAGCTAATTTTCTTTTCAGGCACGCCCAGGAAGAGCGAAACCATATGATGAAGGTATTAGAATACATTTTGAAAAGAGGCTCAGAAGTGCAGGTGATAGCTATCCCGGCACCGATGGATAACCCTGTTAGTATATACAATTGTTTTGAAAAAGTGTTTGAGCACGAAACCGATAATACGAAGGCTATTTATAAACTGGTAAAAATGAGTTTTGATGAAGAAGACTGGGCGAGCTGGAACTTTATGCAATGGTTTGTGAATGAGCAGGTGGAGGAGGAAACACTTGCGATGAATTTACTGGATAAAATAAAAATAGGTGGTGGCGAAAAGGCAAGCAGTAATGTTTTGTATGAATTGGACAGAGACCTTGAGAATATTTCGGGCGAGGTAATAGCTGCACAAGATGTAACAACAGCTAACCCTTAATAATCTGCGGTAGCGCTGTATTGAATAATTACATCATTCATTATAACAGAAAAAACAGATCAACTATTCTAAAATAACAACTCAATAAAATAAAAATGACAACAGCAAAACAAATAGGCATTTGGATGGATCATTCAATCGCAAACATAATGGAATTTAATCTTGATCCGATTGTTACGACAACTATTGAATCGAAATTTACACACGAGGTAAAGAGTGAGAGCTTTGGGAAAAGTGAAAATTTAATGCATAATAAAGAACAGCATCAACAATCCGAGTATTACAGGAAGTTGGGCGAGATCATTAAAAATTACGATAACGTAATTCTTTTTGGCCCAACTGACGCAAAGGTTGAGTTGTTTAATACTTTGAGGAAAGATCATGTTTTTGATAAAATAAATATTGATGTTAAACAGGCTGATAAAATGACAGAAAACCAACAGCATGCTTTTGTAAAGGAACATTTTTCAAAAAACTAATTTCATTCAAACATTTTAAAAGCATTAAATAATTAAATAGAAATAAAAGTTCAAATCAGATAATTATGGATAAATCAAAAAATAAAAATGGCGGAAACTTTAAAGTTATCGGAAACTGGTCCGCATGGTCAAAACAAATAAAGGGAAAGTTTTCACGACTGCAATCAGCTGATCGTAAGTTTAAAAAGCCCGGAGATGCGACTGCAACCATTAAACAAGATTAGTCATTGAAAATTCAGATGTCATTATCGGATATGTATTGTCTGGAAAATAATACGTTATCTTATTAATATCAATATTCAAGTAAAATTTAGATTTAATCAATGAGTAGTACATATTAAATAGCCGAGTATTATAATTCAGAAAAGAAATGATATGGGAAAGAAAAAATTAACTACAGCAAGTGGCAGGCCTTATTGTGAATTTGAAAACTCTATGACTGCGGGTAGCCGTGGACCAATCCTTTTACAGGATTATTTTCTGCATGAAGATCTGGCACATTTCAATCGTGAGCGCATTCCTGAAAGAGTGGTGCATGCGAAAGGAGCAGGGGCTTTCGGTACATTCACTGTAACTGATGATATAACCCAATATACAAAAGCAAAATTGTTTTCAGAAATTGGTAAGCAAACAAAAATGTTTGCCCGTTTCTCGCAAGTTGGAGGAGAAAAGGGGAGTGCGGACAGTGAAAGAGACCCTCGTGGTTTTGCACTTAAATTTTATACAGAAGATGGTAATTGGGATTTAGTAGGCAATAATACACCTGTGTTCTTTATTAAAGACCCGAAAAAGTTTTCTCACTTTATACATACACAAAAACGTGATCCCAGGACAAATTGTAAAGACCCTACAATGGTATGGGACTTTTGGAGTTTAAACCCTGAAAGTTTGCACCAGGTAATAATATTAATGAGCGATCGCGGAACTCCTTTTTCATACCGGAACATGCATGGGTTCGGGAGTCATACGTTTTCTCTCATTAATAAAAATAATGAACAGGTGTGGGTAAAATTTCATTTTATAACAATGCAGGGAATAAAAAATTTTAATGCTAAAGAAGCCAATGAAATGAGGGGTATTGACCCTGACCATGCACAACGAGATTTGGTAGATGCCATTGAAAATAAAGATTTTCCAAGGTGGGCTATGAAATTACAAGTGATGACTGATCAGCAGGCAAAAAGTCTTAAGTGGAATCCATTTGATCTTACAAAAGTTTGGAGCCACAAGAATTTTCCTTTAATTGATGTGGGCGTGATGGAACTGAATGAGATCCCACAAAATTATTTTCGTGATGTAGAACAATCTGCGTTTGCCCCGGCTAATATAGTTAATGGCATTGGTTTTTCGAATGATAAAATGTTACAGGGCAGGTTGCTTTCATACCCTGATGCACACCGATACCGTTTAGGTGTTAATTATGAAAATATTCCTGTAAACAAATGCCCTTACATGGTTGCAAATTATCAACGTGACGGGTTTATGCAGGTTGGCAATAATGGAGGGGCAGAACCGAATTACCGCCCTAATAGTTTTGATGATATTATTGTTGACGAAAATTACAAAGAGCTACCCATGCAATTAGAAGTTGATACTGCCGATTGGTTTGACCGTAATGAAAATGCAAATGATCACTATACACAACCAGGGACTTTGTATCGCGATGTAATGAGAGAGGAAGACAGAATAAATTTAGTAAGCAATATTGTAAGTGCAATGAGTGGCATTAGCGGAGAGAAGAAAAATGAAATCATTCAGCGGCAGTTGTGTCATTTTTTTCGTGCGGATATTCAATTAGGAATGGCAGTGGCAAAAGGATTAGGAGTTGTTATAGACGAAAAATCAGTTGTTCATATGCAATCATAAAAAAAATAAGCGTTACTCCATTATAAAACATCAATAATTGCCTGGTAAGGAGGTCTGCCAAAGTATTAACAACCAATGACACCATAAGCAAAAATCCTAATCCTATTACAAGAGAAAAAGAAAGAACACGATTTCGTAAATATTGCAGCCAACCTCTTTTCGGCTTTGATCTAATACAGAATATAAAATCAATGGAATCCTGTATTTCAGTAAACAGGCCCGTTGCCCCGATTATCAATATTACAATACCTATAATTGTATATTTAGTAGCTGAGTTTTGTAATTGTATGTTTTGTATGATTTTCAATACCTGCTGTGCTCCATCTTCTCCAATCAGGTTTCTGATCTGGTAATATATCTTTAATGTAATTGTTTGTTTTTCAAAAAAAAGACCGGCAATTGAAATAATAACTAGCAAAAAGGGCCCA
>JABDFN010000045.1:18021-18265 GCA_013286485.1 Bacteroidota bacterium | reverse complement strand
ACCCAGCAAGATATTGATCCCCATTCTTTCCCAATGCTTGCTGCGTAAGTATATATCATTGATATTTCTGAAAGTAATTTGGTGATCATTAGCAATCGTATTTCCATACCTAAAACCTGAACCTAAAAAACGGGGAAAAATATCGCGTACACGGGTAGCACAATTATCATAAAAGAAATCGTATTTATAATTGCGATAAGCAGGCTCAGCATTCGAGTCGAGGAAATGAAGTATTGCTTCCTTT
>JABDFN010000045.1:0-18011 GCA_013286485.1 Bacteroidota bacterium | reverse complement strand
CCCTGTACAAATTCTTCCATAAAATCATCATAAGGAGCAAAAGAGATATAATAATTAGCCTTGCCCCTCATAAACTTTATTTCAAAGTCTTTATCAAAGCCATCGAAAGTGCCATAATTATAAACAATGTCCGTACGCTTTGTACTATCAATGATGCGCACACCTGTGTGTCCATAAGATGAATATATCTCTTCGCCTACACCACAGGTAAGTAAGCTCACCCGCAAATGACTGGTCGGGCTTTTCTGAATTGAATCTGTTACAACACTCAGAGATGTAGTGTTTTGTTGTGCAAAGACAGGCAACAACGAAAGCATGGCGATAAAAAAGAGGGACAGTTTTTTATACATATACACAAAATAACAAAAGGCCGCCTATATAGCAGCCTTTCAATGGTGTTAATAATACTTTATTCATGTTGTGCCGATCCTGAAAATGTAGCGCCAATGTATTCCCTGTTCAGGCGGGCTATATTCTCTAAAGAAATACCCTTAGGGCATTCTGCCTCGCAAGCACCTATATTGGTACAGCTTCCAAAACCCTCTTTGTCCATTTGTTCTATCATATTCACCACGCGCATTTTGCGCTCAGGTTCTCCCTGGGGTAATAATGCTAAATGAGAAACCTTGGCTGACACAAACAGCATTGCTGAAGCATTGGGGCAAGCTGCCACACAAGCACCGCAACCTATACAAGTAGCAGCAGCAAACGATTCATCTGCTCTTTGCTTATCAATAGGTAAAGCGTTGGCATCAACAGCATTACCTGTGTTTACAGAAATATAACCACCTGCCTGTATGATACGGTCGAATGAAGTGCGATCAACAACAAGATCTTTGATAACCGGGAACGCATTGGCACGCCATGGTTCTACAACTATTGTATCACCATCTTTATACTCACGCATATGCAACTGGCAGGTAGTAGTATGGTGCCATGGGCCATGTGCACGGCCATTGATGTACATACTGCACATACCACAAATACCTTCACGGCAATCATGATCGAATGCGATTGGTTCTTTACCTTCTGCTACCAATTGTTCATTCAGCACGTCAAACATTTCAAGGAAAGACATTTCAGAAGAAATGTTCTTCACATTGAACGTTTCAAAACGACCTTTCTCATTTTTGTTTTTCTGTTTCCACACCTTTAAGGTGAGATTCATATTGTAATGCTCCATTGTCAATTATTTATAACTACGCTGTGATGGATGAACCACCTCGTAATTCAATTCTTCTTTATGTAATTCGAAATTGCTATCTCCTTTATATTCCCATGCTGCAACATACATATATTGATCGTCTTGTCTTAAAGCTTCACCATCTTCTGTTTGGTATTCTTCACGGAAATGGCCACCACAGCTTTCATTACGGTGCAGCGCATCTACGCACATCAGTTCTCCTAATTCTATAAAGTCTGCTACCCTGCCCGCTTTGTCCAGTTCAGGATTGTACTCATTAATATCTCCCGGTATAAATACATTGCTCCAGAATTCTTTGCGCAATGCTTTTATTTCTTCAATAGCTTCCTGTAACCCTTTTGCATTACGTGCCATGCCACATTTATCCCACATTATTTTACCAAGGCGCTTATGGAAGCTTTCCACACTTTCTTTTCCTTTTATATTCATCAGGCGATTGATCCTGTCGCTCACTTCCTTTTCTGCAGCCATAAATGCAGGATGATCTGTAGGTATTGCTTTCGTACGAATATCATCTGCCAAGTTATTACCCAATGTATAAGGTATTACAAAGTAGCCATCAGCAAGCCCTTGCATCAACGCCGATGCACCGAGGCGGTTAGCACCATGATCACTAAAGTTAGCCTCACCAAGAGAATATAAGCCAGGCACATTGGTCATTAATTCATAATCTACCCAAAGGCCACCCATAGTATAGTGTACCGCAGGATAAATACGCATAGGCACTTTATAAGGATCCTCGCCTGTTATCTTTTCATACATCTCAAACAGGTTGCCGTATTTTTCTTTCACCACTTCATCACCCATTTGTTTGATGGTTGCATCATCTACATTTTCCACTCCCTTCTTGCCTGCTTCTACTTTGCCATAACGCATAATGGCCGAAGCAAAATCCAAATACACGGCCTGCTTTGACGAACCAACCCCATAACCAGCATCGCAACGCTCTTTAGCAGCACGGCTGGCTACATCACGCGGAACCAGGTTACCAAATGCCGGGTATCTTCTTTCAAGATAATAATCACGTTCTTCTTCAGGAATTTCGTTGGGTTTGCGGGTATCTCCTTTTTCTTTTGGTACCCATATGCGCCCGTCGTTACGTAAAGATTCAGACATAAGTGTAAGCTTAGACTGGTGGTCGCCACTTACTGGTATACATGTTGGGTGTATTTGTGTGTAACAAGGATTGCCAAAATAAGCCCCTTGCTTATGCGCTTTCCAAATTGCAGTTACGTTGCTACCCATAGCATTGGTTGACAAATAGAATACGTTGCCATAACCACCACTACATAAAAGCACTGCATGTCCGAAATGGCGTTCCAATTTACCACTTACCAGGTCGCGCGCGATAATACCACGTGCTTTACCATCTATCATTACAATCTCGAGCATTTCGTGACGGCTATACATTTTCACATTACCAAGTGCTATTTGTCTTTCTAATGCCTGGTAAGCACCTATCAATAATTGCTGTCCTGTTTGTCCTGCGGCATAAAAAGTTCTTTGTACCTGTGTACCACCAAATGAACGGTTGCTGAGTAAGCCACCATATTCACGTGCAAATGGCACACCTTGCGCTACACACTGGTCAATGATGTTGGAACTTACAGATGCCAGCCTGTATACATTGCCTTCACGTGAACGATAGTCACCCCCCTTTATAGTATCATAAAATAAACGGTAAGTACTATCGCCATCGTTCTGATAATTCTTAGCAGCATTAATACCACCTTGTGCGGCAATGGAGTGTGCACGGCGCGGGCTATCCTGGAAACAAAATGCTTTTACCTTATAACCCATTTCTCCCAATGATGCAGCAGCAGAAGCTCCTGCCAAACCAGTTCCTATCACTATCACTTCCAGCTGGCGCTTATTAGCCGGGTTTACCAATTTGCAGGTTGATTTATATTTCTCCCATTTGGTTTCTAATGGTCCTGCAGGTATTTTAGAATTAAGTGTCATACCCCAAACCCCTAAAGAGGCTTTTAATTTTTTATTAATTATTAATTGATCCAGTTCAAATAGAATGATATCGGCATCAAAGCAAATATCAATGGTATAATAATAGCAAAGGCTACACCCACAAATTTGATAGCAGCCTTATACCGAAACGTACCTAAGCCCAATGTTTGAAATGCGCTATAGAAGCCATGAACCAAATGCCATGAAAGCGCAAAACATCCCAATACATATACGATCACTACCCACAATTGGCTGAAATCATCTTTCATCATATCATACAAAGGCAGTTCACCATTTCCGATAGTTTGGGAATAACGGTTAGGTCCCCAGAATGTTGAAAGGTGCAGTATAAGGAACAACAATATCAATGTTCCCAACAATGCCATAGAGCGGCTATACCAGTGGCTGGTTTTATTACCGGCAGAAACAGCATAGCGTACATTACGTAAGCTACGGTTCCTGAAATAAAGTACAAGGCCTTGTATTACGTGAATAAAGAGAAATGCAAACAAGCCAATTTCTATAGTGCGGATGATGTAGTCCGTACCCATAAAATGTGCATACGCATTAAACGATTTGCCGCCATCATTTCTAAATACCTGCGCGTTCACATAACAGTGTACTACGAGAAATAAAATAAGAAATAATCCGGTCAGGCTCATTTGCAGCTTTTTGCCAACCGAAGTAGAGAAGAGTTGTTTCCAGTTCATAATTACCGGTAAAAGAGTGTTTTAAACTTTGCAAAGATAATCCACAAAAAGCTAAAAGGAATTAAATAATATTATATAGATTATATGCTGTGAATTAAAATATTCTAAGCCCTTAGTCGTAGCATTTTATTATCTATCATTTGAAAAAAATCTCCGGGCTGATATGTTCTCCAAGCAGGCATTTCCATCAGTTTTATATATCTGTCTATATGTGAATGCTGAAAATCATATTGGGTTGATTCAGGCATATTCACAGCTACAACCCAACCAGGATTTTCTTCGAGATCTTCATGCCATTCAGGATAATACTCATCATCGCTGCTATGAAAATTGAGCACATTCTCTGTTATTAATATAAACTTGCTGATCCCTTTTGCTTCCATCGGGTCAATAACAGAGCGCTTTAATTGCATAATATCGTTTTCAACAGCATCATTCCATTCTCCCAACATTTCTATAATAGCATAGTTGACTTCGTAATCAACAAACAATATTTTCAGGTATAATGTTTTAGACCCAAACTCATCCCACTGCGGGTGGATGTAATAATTGTAAACGGTATTAGTAAATTCAAATTCGCTGTATTCCCGTCCGTAAAAAGGTGAGCTCTCATCATCCTCTGCTGTGTAGAGATGCCTCCAGTTAAAATATGGTTCTATTTCGTGCACCGGCTTCCTTTTTGGTTATAAAATTCACAGTTCTTTTTCACACGCCGAATTATCAAATTATTTAGAATTATTCCCAAACGCCTGTTGCCAAGCAGCTGTGCCCCCAAGCAGGTTCTTTAAATTTGTAAAGCCTGCAGTTTCTAACATCATACACGCCTGCATGCTGCGCTTGCCAGCATGACAATGCACTATTATTTCTTCACCTTTCCAATCTTCCAATTCATCCAGTTGCATACCTAATATCTTTCCAAGTGGTACCAGTCTGCCATTCAAATTAAATTGAGCGTATTCAGCCGGTTCACGCACATCGAGTATATGCAAATGTTCACCTGCGTCCAGTCTATGTTTCAATTCCTCTATGGTTATATTTTCCATTTTATTCTTTTATAAACTTTTTAGCTGTACCAATATTACTATTACTAACTAATCTAACAAAATACATGCCCGGCTGTAATGTGGATATGTTAATAGTATTATCAGACGACAAGGCCCCTGTAAGTAATGTTTTGCCGTATATATCCGTAACCATGTACCCACTACCTCCAACTTGTACCCCGCTGGCTTTAAGCTGTAAGCGGTCATGAGCCGGATTGGGAGACAATGTCCACTCAGCTTCTCTTTTATTTACAGGGGGTACTTCAGTTCCACTAATGGGTTGTCCTAAAACAGGGCGTATCATAATAGCTCCGCTTACAGATGAAGAGTTCCATGCATCGAGTACACTATAATAGGCGTGGTTACCTCCTATCCTATTCATGTCCAGCCCAAAATACAAACTGTCACTTCCGCTGAATGCCGGCATAAACACACCTGCATAAAAAGTACCTGCGGGTAATGGTACCGGTTGGTCAAATTTGTAGACCCAAAAATGATTAATTGTATCTGCATAGCCGGGGCCGAAACCTTCCTGCCAGTAAAGACTGTCATTATTTGCCGCACCATCGATACCTTGCAATTTCGAATAAACGAATAATGAAAATGTTTTTAACGTAGGTATGGGCACCTGTCTGCCAAAATAAATGGCCATTCCTCTCATGGTGTCAGGCTGGTTCAAATGGTATTCTATAGCAAGGTAGCCGGGCAAAGTAGGAAACAGATCTAAGAAATAGCTCTGTTCTGCAGTACCATCGTCATAAGCCAGGTAATTATCAAAAACCTGCTCCCTTACAATTGTATCATTCACCTTGTTGGTGTCGCTGGCTGGTGATTGCAGGTAATATGTGTTTTCAAACACAACTTTTTTGTACATACCCGGCGATGGTATGGTTGCAGTATACATAGGGTAAGAAACGCCTTGCTCAGTATATGCAGGTACAGTTATAGAAGTAGGGCCTGCAGCAGCTAAAAATGTATTGGTAGTCGTTTCTCTTGCTGTAAAACTATAAGGTATGGTTTGCGAGGCATTGGTGTAATTCTGAAATGTATCTGAATGTCGGGTAGCACGCTCACCCGATATATTCGCCAGAAATTGCCTGTAAGGCATATAAGTATAATCGTTCAATAAAAAGCTGGGGTCGTTTGTAAACGTAACATCGTTTATGGCCGTATCATACATATTCCTGTTCTTATTCATCCTCACATAATCAATATTCCATTGCGAACCACTGTAGTTAAATGCTGACATGTTTACAAAACGAAACTGAAATCCTTTATAAAAAAACACTGTATCAGCCACCGGTATCATTACTTGTGTAAAAGGCGTAAGCGTGCTGCCCGGTATGGCCCATACCTCGCGCCAGTCGTTATTATTTTTGTGCAGGAATAACAAAAGAGAATCAGCCGTGAGCGGATAAAAGCCATAGCCCTGTGGTTGGTAGAAAAAACTGATGTACACACTATCTCCAGGCGTTAACGAACCCAAATCGATCGGCACCGAAGTAAGGCTATCTGCAAATAAAAGATGCGAGTTATCACTGGTATCATAGGGTATGCCATGAGCATCCAAAGCATCAAGTGTAGCTACACCGCGTGTGGGAGGATCAACGCCCATCGTATTGTTTACATACACTTCATTATCTGTCCACCTGGTATTATCGGGGAAAATATTATAGGTAGTAAAATCATCGAAGAAGGGTAATTGAATAGTATCCTGTGCGGTGGTTGTTTTTGCTAACGGCATTATGTTTTGCACCGCAGCTGCATGCACACGTGCGTTATAATACAAAGGCGCTGTCCGTTCCTGCGACAGGCAAATGAAAGGCAACAGGAGTATCAATATAATATTACAAACAATTCTCATTTCTATGGGTTCGGCGGCTTATTGTCCTTATTATTAACTCCTTTATGGTTCTTTCTATTGTTGTCCATCTCTCCATCTGTAGGATTTTGTTTCACGAAAATATCTACAATATCACCTTCTTTTATGCGGTTAGCGCTTCCTAATTCATTCATAGCGCTTGGCGCCTGGTTATAAATAATGGCTGTTGGGGTATCTGTAATATCCCCTTCTGTAATAATATTGTATTGCAAGCCGGTACCCATTATGTTTGCTATTCCTTCTTCGTAGGACATACCTATCAGATCAGGCACATTAAACTCAGTATTACCCAAGCCGTCTCCCAGTACCATGTTTATTCTGCTGCCCTGTGGTATCATTTGCCCTGGCTTTACTTCTATGCCTTTATAAGATTGTTGCAATACAGCTCCCTGTGCTATATCGGGTTTATAAGTAGTATCCCCGGGTATGAGCTTATTATTTTTTAATATCATTTCAGCGCTGCGGTATGATAAACTGATGAGGTTGGGCATCGGCGTTAACGGAGGCTGTATCTTGTTTACAGTAATAAACACGGTCCTGTTCTTCTTTACTACAGAGCCCGAATCGGGTATCTGTTTTAGTACAGTAAGCGGCTTTATTTTAGGCTCGTAGGCGGAGTCTACAATCACCTCAAAGGTCATGTCCTCCATTTGCTTAATGGCTGTATTCATGTCCTGTCCTAATACGTTGGGCATTACTACATGCTCACTATGGTGTGTTATCCAGCCAAGGCTCACAAAAAACATGGCATATAGCACAGAACCGAGTAGCAAAACCACTACGAGGTTAAACCAAAATGATCTTCTTGTATCTCTATCAAATTTGAATTTCATGTGGTGCTGATAAAATTAAGAAGAAACTGTTTTCAGACAGTCTTCAATGAGCGATCCGTAAAATTCTTTTAACGTTTTGCCTGCAGCCCTTACTTGCTGGGGAACTATACTATTTTCACTTTGCCCTGGCATGGTGTTTACTTCTAAAAAGTATAATTTATTACTACCCCTTTGCAATATAAAATCCATACGCACTATGCCGCGGCAATTCAAATGCCTGTATATATAAGACGCTTTAGAGGCAACTTGTTCGCGAATGCTATCGTTAATATCAGCAGGTGTTATTTCGTTTGTTACGCCGGGTGTGTATTTGGCTTCATAATCAAAGAACTCATTTTTACTAACTATCTCTGTGGCAGGCAGGGTGTATAAATAATTATCTACCCTGTATACACCAATGGTTAGCTCCCTGCCCTCAATAAATTCTTCTATCAGTACCTGGTTATCTTCCTTAAACGCTTTCTCAATTGCAGGCAATAATTCTTCTACTGATTTTACTTTGCTCACACCGAGACTGCTGCCGCTTTCATTAGGTTTAACAAATACAGGCATTTTCAATTGTTCTAAAATAGTGCCTACTGAGTAATTCTCGTTTTTTATGAGGTGCACAGAATTGGCAATGTTCACAATATTAAAAGCCTTTACTACTTTATTACAATAGCTTTTATTAAAAGTAAGCGCAGATACTATTGCATTGCAACTGGTATATGGTATCTGCAGCATATCAAAATATCCCTGCAAGCGGCCATCTTCTCCCGGTGTGCCGTGAATGCCAATAAAAACAGCGTCGAATTTTATTTTCTTTCCATTAAGTGTTAGCGAGAAATCATTTTTATCTATAGATATTTTTTTACTTTTTTCATCCTCATGCCACCAATCATCACGGGTAATAATGATCTTATATACGTCATATAGTTCCGTATCTATATTTTCTTCAATTGTTTTGGCTGATTGTATGGATATTACATATTCACCGGAATAGCCACCTGCCACTAAGGCAATATTTTTCTTCATGAATGGACTCTAATATAGTTAGCCAAAGGTAATAGAAAATACAGGAGATTAAATGTAACCCATCATTTCCGTTTTACTTCCGCTTTGCTTCCGCTATTAATTTTTATAATATGGTTGATAGGAAGGGGTTTCGGGTTCCCAACGTTCGGGATACTTCCGCTTTTTGAGTAAAATTATATTTAGGAAGTTTTGTCGTTTTCATATTGTAATGTCGCATAATGTTACGTTCAATGTATTCGCAACATATGCTATGTCAGTGAAAACAACAGACAATTTTGCAAGACAGTCTTGCCTATTGTATCGTGCAAATATTAAGCCAATTATCCCCATTTTAAGCACCTACCATACAGAGGAGGTGGAAGGGGCTTTCTTTTCCTTACTTTTGCGCCGCTAACGCTGCTAACTTACTAGAAGAACATATTACATGCCCTCTAAAGAACAATTATTAAAAGCTTACAGGTTAATGATGACTGCCCGTGCCATGGCAGATATATATGATGCAAACAGGCAAATATGTAAATATGTTCATAGCACGTCCCGGGGGCATGAGGCTATACAATTAGCTACTGGTTTTTTATTGAAGCCTTGCGATTATGTAAGCCCATATTATCGCGATGAGAGTTTAATGTTGGGTATGGGATTTCGCCCTTACGAACTGATGCTGCAATTATTAGCAAAAGGAGATGATCCGTTTACCGGGGGACGTGAATATTATAATCACCCGAACAGCCGCAGAGAACAATTTCCACAAATCATACACCAAAGCAGCGCAACAGGTATGCAGGCAATACCTACTACCGGTGTGGCGCAAGGCATACAATATATAGAACAACAAGGGCTTATTAATTACCCTACAGCACCTGTAGTTGTTTGCTCTCTCGGAGACGGCAGCGTAACCGAAGGTGAGGTAAGCGAAGCGTTTCAATTTGCAGTACTGCATCAATTACCCATTATTTATTTGGTGCAGGATAATGACTGGGGAATATCTGTAAGCAGTGATGAGGCGCGTACGATGGATGCCTATGAATTCGCAGCTGGTTTTAAAGGAATGGAACGCGTGCGGGTAAATGGCAGTGATTTTATTGATTCTTACAAGACAATGGAATACACCATAAACTGGGTAAGAAAGGAGCGTAAACCAATATTGGTACATGCAAAGGTTCCATTGCTGGGACACCACACATCGGGTGTACGAAAAGAATGGTACCGCACACCTGAAGACCTTGACAAACACGCACTTGATGACCCGGGACCAAAATTGAAAAAGGTTTTGCTGGAAAAAGGTATTACCGAAGCAGAGCTGGATAAGATAGAACAGGAAGAAAAAACATTTATAGAATCAGAGTTCAATAATGCTGTAGATGCACCGGACCCTGATCCTGCAACAGTTACTCATTATGTATTTGCACTGAATCCTGTTACAGAAGAGAAAGGGAACAGAACACCTGCAGGCCGAGACAAAGTAGTAATGGTGGATGCAGCACTACATGCTGTAGAAGAAATATTGCAGGATCATCCTGAAGCTTTGTTTTACGGACAAGACGTAGGACGCAGGCTGGGCGGAGTGTTTCGCGAAGCAGCTACGCTTGCAGAAAAATTTGGTGATAACCGTGTATTCAATACCGCTATACAGGAAGCCTATATCATTGGCTCTACAGTGGGTATGAGCGCATTAGGACTAAAACCTATTGTAGAGGTTCAGTTTGCGGATTATATCTACCCGGGGCTTAATCAATTAGTGACTGAAATAAGTAAATCCGGCTACCTGAGTTGTGGTAAGTTCCCGGTGTCTTGTATCATTCGTGTACCAATAGGCGCTTATGGCGGCGGCGGTCCTTATCATAGCGGTAGTGTGGAAAGCACGCTGGCAACTATAAAAGGCATTAAAATAGCCTACCCTAGTAATGCTGCAGATATAAAGGGGCTGATGAAAGCAGCTTATCTCGATCCTAATCCGATCATTATGTTGGAGCATAAAGGATTATACTGGAGTAAAGTGCCCGGAACTGACGAAGCGAAAATGGTAGAGCCCGACCGCGATTATATACTGCCATTTGGTAAAGGTATATTAGCGCTTGAAGCATCGCAGGAAGCTATTGATAATGGCGAATCGCTTTGCATTATCACATATGGCATGGGCGTGTACTGGGCTAAGAATGCAGCCAAACAATTCCCGGGTTGTGTAGATGTTGTAGATGTACGTACTATTTACCCGCTTGATGAAGAACTCATCTATAATACTGTAAAGAAACATGGTAAGTGTATTGTACTTACAGAAGAGCAATTGCGTAATTCTTTTTGCGAAGCATTGGCAGGGCGTATAGCACAAAACTGTTTTCAATATTTGGATGCACCTGTACAAACCATTGGTGCACTTGACTTACCGGCTGTGCCTATGAATATGGGGCTTGAAGCGGCTATGTTGCCCAATGCAGACAAGGTTGCAGAAAAAATCAGTCAGTTACTAAGCTGGTAAATTACTTTGTACCCAGCACTGTTTTATCCAGGCTCTCCTGTGCGAGCGGATGATAATTCTGCCTGTATTTTTGATAAATACGTTTAGCCATATCCTGCTTACCCGTCTTCATCATTTCACTGTATAGGGGCTCTAAAAATTTTCTTCTACCCACATAACTCAGAAAATGTTCCATAGCCTCATAAGCCGGTTCATAGTTTGCAGTTATAGCCATGGCAAACCAAAGGTCAGCAATTTCGCTATTAGTGCTTTTTGTAAAATGAAATACCTCATCGAGGGCTTTCATTTTATCTACAGTTAGTGACTTTGGCATCTTTCTTAAAAAATGCAGCCATTCATAGGTCGTCCAGCTTTCAGTATTGAGTTGTGCAGGAGGTGTGCCATCCAGAAATTGAGTACGGGCAGCATCTACTTTCTCAAACAGCACAGGCTTTACTCTCGGGCAGTTAGCGGGTATGCCCGGCCCATATACCCATGCTTTTATATTAATGCTGTCTTTTGCTGCCTGCCTGCTGTTCAATAAATTTGTATCGAGGTAAGCTAAAAATTCTTCAGTTGTTATAGACTTAAATGCATGTTCCGCAAAATATTTATTTAAGAAGACATCAAAATCTTTTCTGCCAACCGTATTTTCAATCAGCTTTAAAAAATGAGAGCCTTTTTCGTATGGTATGTCTGTTAGCCCTGCATCGGGGTCGCGGCCCTTTAGGTCAAGCTTTAGCCAAGTGTCTTTACTGTCTTTGCCTAGGTTACTCACTTCATCTTCAAAATCCTCGTAACCGAGTTCCCAAAGCATGTCTGCATAATCTTTACCATTCATAGCTTCTGATATACGGCGTTCAAAATATTCAGTAAAGCCTTCGTTCATCCAGAAGTCATTCCATGTTTTATTCGTTACCAAATTGCCGCTCCAGCTATGCGCCAGTTCGTGCGCCACAAGATTCACCAAAGAACGATCGCCTGCAATAATTGTAGGCGTAGCAAAAGTGAGTTTAGGATTTTCCATTCCTCCGATCGGGAAACCCGGTGGCAGTACAATTACATCGTACCTACCCCAGCGATAAGGCCCATACAAACTTTCAGCAGTGGTTACCATTTTTCCCACATCTTCAAATTCATATCTTGCTTTGTCTGCCATTACAGGTTCAGCATATACGCCTGTACGCTTATCAATTTTTCTGAAGGCTATATCACCAACCGCCAGTGCCATTAAATAAGCAGGTATGGGTTTATCCATCTTAAAATGATAGACAGCGCTATCGTTCTTTTCCTGTGGATTTTCAGCACTCATAAGTGCCAGCAAGCCTTTGGGCACTTGTACACGCGCATCATAAGTATAACGTATACCCGGCCCATCTGCACAAGGCAACCACGAGCGCGCATAAATAGATTCTGATTGTGTATATAAGAATGGATATTTTTTACCAAAAGTCTGTTGTGGCTCGAGCCATTGTAACGCTCTTGCATACTGACCTGTTGTATAATATATCTGTACGGTTTGAGAATTGGCAGCAATAGGAATATGTAAAGCACTACCTAAGAATTCAATTTCTTTGTCAAGGCTGCTTGTTTGTTTTTTACCATCTACCAATACACTGTCAATAGTCAAATCATAAGTATCAAAAATGATCTCGCTGAGTTTATTTGTATTTTCAATGGTCCAGGTAGCGCTACCTGATATACGCTTTTTATCAAAGTCCACAGCAATATCCAAGAACAGATGTTTTATGCTTATGCTATCCGCATTAGATAATGTATGCAGATCTTTTACAACATTCGTATCCATTATTTTACCGGTTTGAGATGCGGGTTGTGAATTATTACAAGCACCTAATAAAACTGCGCCAACAAAAACGATCCAAATATTTTTCACGATGAAATTTTAAAATTATGACTCTTCTTTTTTAACATTAGCCCAATCCGTATTAGCATAGCTATCTAATACCAGCCATAATAAAATGCCTGATAAGATCAGGAAAACGATCTTCAGCCACCAAAGATTGGTCATATAATGTCCAAAGCCTAATAATGACGGCACTAATAATGCGACGAAAACTTTCAAGGTACGTGTTCCTGCATTTTCCATTTGTTCCATTACCGAAAAGGGGAAACGACGGAAGCCTACCCGCATGATACATGCTGCAAATAAAGTAACATTTGTAAGCGCCAGCACAACATCTAATATTGCATCTGCGCCCCAAACACAAAGAACAAATATTGCCACAACAGAAAAGAACGGCAGAAAGTATTTGATATAAATAGCTTTAAATGCACCTATCATTACATTACCCGGCTTATCGAGCGGAGATGCATAATATACCCATGCTGCTTTGTATTGGTCTGATATAGTGAGATAATTCAGCGCTTGCAGCATTACAAACGAGCACATGTACATCAACATTATATGTTTTCGACTCTCGGCAAGATCAGTAAAAGTATTTGATAAAGAATGATTGCCAATTGTAAGAAGGTAAATAAAATAAATAGGTACATAAGCAAAAGTGGGATACACCCGCATTCTGAAAGTGCGGCTGCGTGATGATTGTAACCATGTAATAATAAAACCCGCTTTGGCTCCGCTACTCCTGTTAACAATATCTGCCAACCGGCGATACCATGAAGATCGTGTGGTTTTTGCAGGTTTTTTCACCATTACATCTACACCATCTATAGCCACCAGGTTACGAATAAAAGTAGGTGCTATCCATTTTATTGTTGCCCATAAGCAAAACAATGGAACAAGAATAGCCAGTGCACTTAATAATTTAGTATGCGCGAGCGCTTCCTGAGGGCTTACCCATATCCAAAGCGAAGCCAGCCAATAAGAAGGTGTATAGACAGCCCATTTCAATTTGTTCAGATCTATATTTTGAAAAACAGAGCTTTGTATAACTCTTGGCATGAGATAAGAAAACGCGAAAATGAAAACAGCAAATACTATCTGGAAATAGTTGATCACTTCCTTGAATTTTTGTGGAGAAGCGAGTTTCAATATCAACATGTAACAGGCATTTACCAGGAACAATGCCATAAATAATAAGCAGAATAACGGTATTGGGAAGAACACAGCCGCCTTCCAGCCATGCATGATACCTATCAATATCCACCCGGGTAATGACATGGGTATGAAAATGCGGATCAGATAAATGAATACATGCAGTATACGTGACAGGAATAATGTTTTGTCGTTGATAGGTCTGTGCAGTAAAATAAATTTATCTTTTGTATCGTAGAGTATGTTGGCAAAATCTGTTATTAATAAAAAGAACAGCATAAAAAGAAACATACTATAATACACCCACAATGCAACGATTGAATTATGAATAATACCCAAAGGCATAATGTACAGAAAACCCATTACACAGGAGATGAACATATTGAACAGGGTACCTAATTTTCTATTCTTCTTTTGTTTTCTCTGCCTTCCAAAAGTAAGCGGTCGCCTGTCATCTATCATAAGCCTGGTGCCTACCATAGCTCTTAACTGATCTATATCTGCCCCCATGCTTCTCCATAATCCTGACGGCAGCATTACTAATTTTAAAAATAATTTATTCATGTGCAGGATTAGTTATTAGTTTTATCATTGAATGCTGAAGCAAAGGCATCTGCATTTTCTACCTGGTCACTATTAGAAGTGAGACGTGAAAATATCTTTTCCAAAGAATCACCTGCTGTTTGCCTGAGTTGTTCTATAGTTCCATCAGCAATGATGTTTCCTTTATCGATCAATACGATCCTGTCAGATACTTTCTCTACTACGTCCATCATATGAGAGCAGTAGAAAATTGTTTTGCCTTCCTGTTTAAGCACCTGCATTAATTCTTTTATCATGATAACAGCATTCGCATCGAGGCCGGATAAGGGTTCGTCGAGTATAACTATATCGGGGTTATGCATTAACCCGGATATAATAAGTACTTTCTGCTTCATACCCTTGGAGAAACTATCCATACGCTGGTTTATACTATCGGACAAGCCAAAAGATGCGAGCATTTTTCCAGAACGCTCTTCGATCATGTGATCGGGTAAATGATAGAGTTTACCAATAAAACTTAGGTATTCTCTTGGTGTAAGCAGGTCATACATTTCTGCGAGCTCAGGTATATACCCTATCATTTTCTTGATATCGAGTACGTTTTCCCTAAGATTCTTACCCGCAACGGTAACATCTCCGATAAAGTCCTGTATAATACCTGTAAGTATCTTTACAGTAGTAGATTTACCTGCTCCATTAGGGCCTATATACCCTATAATCTGCCCCGGATAGATGTCGAGGTTAATATTACTAAGTACAGTTTTCTTGTCGTACTGCTTCCCCAGGTTACGTATAGTTATGATCGGTTGCATGTATAAAAATTAAATTTCTTCAACACAAGGTATTGAAGGATAGGCAATAATAAAACACCCCTTTTAGCGTGAGAAATTTGTTATGCTTTTAGCAGTTTGAAGGCATGGCCCCATTCATCACGCAAGAAGCCCGGAATACACCATAATACGCACAAAGGCTCAATGGCACGAGCAGCAGTAGCTTTTCCCATATCTACCACTTCCCAACCAAATTGTACTAAAATGGCATTTACAGTTGATTTAGCACTGTCGTTATTACCACAAATAAACATAGTAGGTTGTCCGTCTTTAAAAGAAGGGTCAACCATAAAGGGAGCACCAACAATATTGAATGATTTTACAAAATGCAATTCAGGAAAACGTGCCTGAAGCTGCTCCATCAATGAATCATTGAGCGTAGTAAATAATTTTAAAACCCCATTTTCGGGCGGTTCGTCAGCAGAAGGGTTTGTAGTATCTATTATGGTTTTGTTTGCCATGTTTTGAGGGCCTGCTTCTTCGATAGCATCGGTTGCAGCACTACCTCTTACAGCTAGCACTATTATATCGCCAAATATTGCTGCATCTGTAAATGAACCGGCATGAGCATGTGTACCACCTTTTTCTTTCCAATCAGCTATTTTGCTGGTATCTCTTGAACTGAGCATGACCTGGTAACCATATTTTAAAAACCCATCTCCCAATGATCTTGCTACTTCTCCTGACCCTATTATTCCAACTTTTTTCATGGCCTATATAATTTAGATAGGAAAATTATGTTGTTTTTTGAAGCTAAAAAAAGAAGTATGCCATTATTAATAAAAAAGGCGCTGTCATGCAGCGCCCCTTATAAACATTATTTTATGTTATTGTTTCACAATTCTTTTTACAAACCCTTGTTTATTACTCAAATCGGATACCTGCACCAGATAAGCACCATATGGCAAATAGCTCATATTGATCTTTGCTGTAGAATTGATCTGCCTGTTGTCGAGCACTTTTCCTGAAAGATCATAAATAACCACAACATATGTTTTATTCTCTTTCAACCGAATATTCAGATCATCAATTACAGGAATCGGGAATAATTCAATATTAGATTCAATAGTACCTATTTCATTTACATAAGTAGGTGGATTGTATTTGGTTGTACCTGTTGGTACAGTTGTGGTACCACCCGAAGGGCCTACATTAATATTGCTATAAGTACCATAGTAAGTAGGGCCTATAAAGTATGGGTACACCGGTTTTAAGTCAGCACCCACCGTTGTAAAATATGCATAAGTACCCGATGGGTATTCAGGAGTTTTGCAGAAGCGGCCATTATGTGCATCTAAGTCACCTGAACCTGCAACATATTGCCAGTCTTCAATATAACAACCTATGGGATAGGAACCACCCACAGCAGGCCCGCTGGCACGTATAGTATATGATTTGGTTGAATAGCTGGATACCATTCTTTTTATTCCACCAGTCCCATCTGTATCTTTATACCCATATGGGCCATATACGGGATAGCCATCCCACGCAAAGCCAACTATCGGGGAATGCTTCGTAGAATCGAAACTGTGTAATTTGAGATCATCAAAATGATGGTGGTACATATTATTTGGTGTGCTATGGCCATTGCTCGGATCCATATCGTTTATCTCAAAGAAATAGGCTAACTGATTCCATACACCTGCATTCATATACGAACGTGCATCTCCAGGCGTGAAGAAAACAGAGCAGTCATATAACAAACCACTTTGACCACCTGTAAAACCGCTGGGTGTGACAGCAGGCGAAGGAACACGGGGCAATACCCAAACAGCATTGAGGTCTTTAGCATTATTTACACTTACGCTGTCTCGGTAATAGTCAGGAACACCACTTGTTTTTACATACACATTTGAGGTGTTGTAGTACACAGCATCTACGTCAGTTAATATTCCCTTGTACTTACTGCCGGTAGTATTGAACCACCAGCCAGTGATCATAGGATCGGTTTGTGACTTTGCTGTAGTTATTACAAACACAGTTAGCAGTATCAGTATTGTTATCTTTTTCATGATCTCTTTTGTTATTCTAATAAATCAGACGCTATGGATTATATTTTCCTTCGGACAGTAGTAATTTATCTTTAGGATAAGAGAATGCAGGAGCGTGAGTAAACGCAGTATCTGACAAGGTGTATAAAAAAGCTATCAACTCGGCTTTTTGTTCTGTTGTCATGTAAATACCTTTTTTAAGTACAGGATTCAATGTCGGCCCTTGTTGTATGCCCATAATATAGTTGTTCAATACCTGGCTAAGCGTTTTAAACCTTCCATCATGCATATATGGAGCCGAATACTGAATATTACGGAGTGTAGGCACTTTGAATTTTAAAGAATCTTCGGGATGATGGGTGATCTTCATACGTCCAATGTCATTCAAAGTCTCGTCTACCATCAGGCCATTGTTTTCATATTTGCCATTTGTAAATAAGGGTTCTGCATGGCAGGATGAGCAGTTTTTTTGAAATAAGGTATACCCCTTTGCTTCCACATCGGTAAAGTTTGTTTCACCTCGCTTTA
>JABDFN010000044.1:1884-18391 GCA_013286485.1 Bacteroidota bacterium | reverse complement strand
CGATACGGGCAGCCACGTTGTGATGATAAATGCGAACAAACTTGTAATAAGTAATCCCTTTCCCGGTTTGCTTTTCAGAAATGATTTTTGAGTGCGGACGATAAAAAGGATGAATAATTGTACCAATACCGATTCTATAAACCAGCCTGTTTGGAATGGAGCATCTTTTAGGTTAAAATATTTGTACAATACAAAGAAGGTAATGAAATCAAATATCGAGCTATGAATGCCAAATACTATCATAAAACTGCGAATTCTGTGCAAATTCCATTTTGCCGGTTTCAATAGCCTTTCTTCATCCACATTGTCATTTGCGACAAACATGTATGGGAAATCAGTGAGGAAATTTATTAATAAAATTTGTTTTGGCAGCATTGGCAAGAAAGGAAGCAACATAGATGCGCCTGCCATACTTAACATGCTTCCAAAGGTGGAACCGGTGTTGATAAAGATATATTTAAGAGAATTGACAAAAGTCTTCCTGCCTTCATAAATACCTTCTGCTAAAACAGATAAATCCTTTTCAAGCAATACAAAATCAGCAGCTTGTTTTGCAACATCTACTGCATCGTTCACCGAGATGCCCGTGTCAGCAGCATGTATCGCAGCTACGTCGTTAATTCCGTCTCCCATATAAGCTACAGCAAGACCGGAGCTTTGTAGTGCTTTTATTATTCTTTCTTTCTGATTCGGTTCTGCTTCTGCAAAAATATCGGTCTTTGCGGCTTTGTTGATAAGCGCTTCTGATGACATATTGTTGATCTCTGTACCGGTTAAAATAGCAGGGTTCGTTATACCGATCTTTGTGGCAGCATAGGCAGCCACAAATCTATTGTCGCCTGTAATGATCTTTACCGATACTTCCAATTTCTTTAATTGATTCAATGCATCTATTACTCCTTCTTTAAGGGGGTCTTCGAGTAGTATGAAACCCAGAAATATCATTTGTTGTTCATCATTGCGGGATACACGGTCAGAGCTAATTTCTTTGTAGGCAATTCCAATTGCTCTTAAACCACTATTGCATTTATCGGTATATAACTGAGCTATCTTTTCCTTATTACTACTATCTAAGGATTGAACATTGTTGTCGCTATTGTAAAACCAATCGCATATATCTAATACATTTGACACAGCGCCTTTTGTAATAAGATACTTTTTACCATTATCATTACTTACAGCAACACTCAAGCGTTTTCTGATAAAATCATAGGGTATTTCATTGAGTTTTTTGTAACCTGTATCTGATTCACTTAATTGTTTTAAGGCGTCATCAATAGGGTTTGCAAATCCATTTTGAAATTTAGCATTCAGGTAAGCAAATTGACTTGCTAATAAATTCGGCTGGCCTTTTATGTCAATTATTTCTTTTACAATAATAACACCTTCGGTTATTGTGCCTGTTTTATCAGTACACAGAACATTTACTTCGCCAAAATTGAAAATGGAAGACAGTTTTTTAACGATCACTTTCTTTTTAAGCATTCTTCTTGCACCTGCAGACATGGCAAAAGTCATAATGGCTGGGAGTAGTTCAGGAGCCATTCCCACAGCGATTGCTAGGGCAAACAGAACAGATTCAAAAAGAGGTTTTTTGAAATAAATATTTACACCTAGAATTAATATTGAGAGGACAATGGTTATTTGCATAAGAAAATACCCAAAGTGCTTAATGCCTTTTTCGAATGCAGTTTCTTCCGCTTTTAGCAGGCTATGAGCCATTTGTCCCAAAACGGTGTTTGTGCCTGTATATACAACTAAGGCTGTAGCAGTTCCGCTTACCACATTTGTACCTTGCCACAAGCAGTTAATTTTTTCAGTCATTTGCTTTTCGTCAAGAACAGTCCCAGGTATTTTTTCCTGGGGGTAAGATTCCCCTGTAATGCTGCTCTCATTAACATGCAGTTCATTTGTTTCTATTAGCCTGCAATCGGCAGGTATTATATCACCGGCTTTTAGAACTATTATATCGCCGGGTACTATATCGTCGGCATCTATTTCAAATTGTTTACTTTCTCTAACAACGTCAGATTTTAATTGTATCATTTTTTGCAATTGCTCCACTGCTTTTCCCGCATTCCATTCCTGCCAAAAGCCTAGCAGACCTGTTGCTGATAATATGAAGAGGATAATATACGTGTCTGTCTTTTCGCCTAATAACGCTGATAGTATGACCGCAACTACAAGTAATAAAACGAGTGGGTTTGTGAATTGACTGATGAATAGTTTTACATTTCGTTGAAACGGCTTTTGAATTTTTATTGATTTTTTTTGAACAGCTAATTTTTGAGCAGCTATATTGTTCTTTAAGCCTTCTTTAGCTGAATTGAGTTCAGTATATAATTCCTCGAGCGATGAATTTGAGATAGAAATTTTCATATAGTATTTGAGCAAATATGAAGATAGCTAATTTATCACATTAACTGTCCTCTAACCTGTGATAAATAAATAATAGCATTCTGCAAGCAGATTAAAACCTATTAAGATGGATAGGCTTTATGGGTGTTGTTTTTAGTTTTTTGTACCTTAGTTCTTTGAGGAGAAAGTTTTACGATTTGCACAGAGAAATACGATACCATGAAACACAATATATTATTAGTTGAAGATGAAAGAAAACTTGCAGATACTTTAGGTGCAGGTTTATCAGAACATAATTATAATGTAGCAATAGCTTATAACGGGCAGGAAGGAAAGGATCTGTTTATGAACAGTGTATATGACCTTATAATGCTGGACATTAACCTTCCGTATATTAATGGATATGAGTTGTGTAAAATGATCAGGCAAAAAGATAAGAACATCCCAATTATCCTTATTACTGCTTTGAATTTTATAGACAATAAAGTCCAGGGATTTGAATTGGGTGCAGATGATTATATATCCAAACCTTTTGAATTTAGAGAACTGCATGCAAGGGTGAGGTCATTATTAAGAAGAGCAGATGTGATACAGGAGCTTGCAGGAGAAAAGATATTTAAGGTAGCAGACCTGGAAATGGATATAAATAAGAAGGAAGTAAAACGTGCAGGCAAGAAGATAATACTTACCGCAAAAGAGTTTCAGTTGCTTGAATATTTTCTGCGAAATATGGATAAAGTAGTTTCGAGAGAAGATATTGCAAGAGACGTGTGGGAAATGAATTTTGATCCGCAAACAAACGTGATAGATGTGTATGTGAATTTCTTAAGAAAAAAAATTGATAAAGACTTTTCACAAAAACTTATCTATACACAAGTGGGTATGGGCTATGTGCTGAAGTCAGAAGCCGACTCATGAAAATAAGGTACCGCATAACATTGGTTTTTACAGGTATTGTCACTGTTATTTTGATAGTGTTGTGTTTGGGTATCTATTTCTTTTCCGAAAAAAACCTGGAACAGCAATTCAGACAAAGGCTCAGGCTAAAGGCTGTAAGTACGGCTACCATGCTTAAAACATCTGAAATAACTCCGGACCTGATAATAAAGATAAATAAAACATCTCCCAGTGCATTTGTTAATAAAAGTATTGTGACCTATGACAATAGGTATAATGAAGCATTTACGTATAATGACAATCCGAACGACTCTTTGGTAGTTAGCAACGACTTGATACAGAAAACCAAAGAATATAATACGTATTATTTTGCTTATGGTAACAGAGAGGGTGTAGGGATTGTTTATAAAGACGCTAATTATGATTACTTAATTTTTGTTGTTGCATATGATGATAGCAGGGATGGATGGCTTACAAAACTTAAACTTATATTGGTTGTTTGCTTTTTCTTTAGTGTTAGTATTGTAATTGTTACAGGATATATCTTTTCAGTTGGACTTGTTAATCCGATAAATAAGCTTACAAACAGGATCAACCGTATATCATCTAAAGATCTTTCGCTAAGATTAGAGACTGGTAATGGTAAAAATGAATTGCAACAATTAGCAATCACAATAAATAATCTTTTAGCCCGGTTACAGCTGTCTTTTGACACACAACGCAGATTTATTAATAATGCATCTCACGAATTATCTACGCCATTATCGTCAATTGGAAGCCAGTTGGACGTTGCTTTGCAAAGAGAAAGGACGGGCGAAGAGTATAAAAGGGTATTGGTTTCTGTAAATGAAGATGTAAAAAACCTTGGACAGTTGGTAAAGAGTTTGCTTGAAATAGCTAAAGTAAGTGGTTCACCGAGTGGGATTGAACTTACTACTGTTAGAGTAGATGAATTACTCCTGCACTTACCTTCTGAAATGAAAAAAATCAGTCCGGCCTACAATGTGAAAATTAATTTTGACGAGTTGCCGGATACAGATGAGCCATTGACTGTATTTGGAAATGAGCCATTATTGCTTTGTGCTGTAAGAAATGTAGTACATAATGCATGTAAATACTCTCCAGATAAGACTGCGCTGGTGAAACTACAACAAGTAAATAACAAGATTAGAATATTTGTAATAGACAACGGCCCGGGTATACCTGAAAAAGAAATAAAAAATATTTTCCAACCATTTTACAGAAGTGAAGAGACCAACTACCTGGTTCAAGGCTCTGGATTGGGGCTACCACTTGCCGAGCATATTGTCAGAATGTATAACGGCTCTATAGAAGTTGAATCTATTCCTGGTGATGGAAGTGCATTTATTATTACCCTGAATATTGGGTAGACTATTCGTTGTTATGCTCTTCCTGCTTTTTTATTTCTTCATTCCGATGGCTCAGTATATCCAATTTCTTTTTGCCATAAGATAATCGCGTAATTACCACGAATAATACAGGAACTATAAATATAGCCAATGATGTTGCAGCTAACATACCTCCAAATACTGTAAACCCGATAGTTTTCCTGGCTACCGCTCCTGCACCTTCTGCCAGAACAAGAGGCATTACACCTAGTATAAATGCCATAGACGTCATAATGATCGGGCGCAAACGCAAACGCACTGCTTCTAATGTTGCAGTAATGACTTCATGTCCAGCATCTACTCTTTCTTTGGCAAACTCTACTATCAGAATAGCGTTTTTAGCAGCAAGGCCTATAAGGGTCACCAAGCCAATCTGTGCATATACGTTGTTAGTAAGGCTTGGTACCAGCGTTAGCGTTAATATCGCGCCGAAAGCGCCGATAGGAACTGCAAGGAGGACTGAGAATGGAACTGCCCAGCTTTCGTATAAGGCTGCAAGAAACAGGAACACAAATACAACTGATAGTATGAAAATGTATGCTGTTTTGCTACCTGCCTGTATCTCTTCATAGCTTAATCCAGAGAACTCGTAACCATATCCTTGAGGTAATACTTTGTCGGCAACTTCTTTTAATGCTTCGATAGATTGCCCGCTGCTGTAACCCGGAGCAGGTGTTCCATCTACTTCGGCAGAACGGAAAAGGTTAAAATGAGATATAAGAGGCGCAGTTTCTGTTGGTGTATAGGAGATAAATGTTCCTAATGGTATCATTTGCCCTGATTGGTTGCGGACATAATATTTGTCCATATCAGTAATCGTGGCCCTGTAATTTGTATCGGCTTGCGCCATTACTTTAAAATTACGGTTGTATAATGTTATATCATTAACGTAATAGCTGCCCATGTAAGATTGCATGGTGCTGAAAACGTCCGTAAGTGATACTCCCATTCTTTTGCATTTCTCTCTGTCAACCGTAATATTATAGCTGGGTGTATGTGCTGAATAAAAGCTAAATGCGCTGGCAATCTCTTTACGTTTGTTTAATTCGCCAACAAAATTTCTAACCACTTGTTCAAATGCCTTTACATCATCTTTTGTATCCCGTTGTTGAATTTGAAAGCTAAAACCTGCTGTCTGCCCTATACCTGGAATAGGGGGAGGGGAGATAACGACAATATTGGCTGATTTAATACCGGCCATTGCAAATCGTTTTTGCAATTCACCAATAATAGCAGGCATCTTCTCAGTACTTTTTGTTCGCTCATCCCATGGTTTTAATTGGCAGAATATTGTACCCCCGTTAGACTTGGTAGAAAAAGTAACAACGTTTAAACCTCCTAATGCTGCAAAATGACCAACCCCAGGTGTTTCGGCCACTACATCCATTATTTTCTTTAATACCTCTAGCGACCTTGCTGTAGAAGCAGCTTCAGGCAGTTCGTAAGTAATGTATACGCGTCCTTCATCTTCAGTTGGAATAAAGCCTGTAGGTTTTGTTTTAAAAAGGAAAATGGTACCTATTGCCACACATATCAATAGCACCACCACATATTTTGATTTGTATATCCACGCTTTTACACTTGATGAATAACTATTGGTCACTCTTTCGAACCAGGAATTGAAACGATAGAAAAATTTATCAAATCCTTTTGAATCTTTGTTAAGGTGTTGTGGTTTAAGTAATAATGAACAAAGTGCAGGTGTTAATGATAAGGCTACGAATGCGGATATGACCACAGAGATGGCAATAGTGATCGCAAATTGCTGGTATAACCTACCTACTATGCCCGGTATAAATCCAACAGGAACAAACACAGAAGCTAATATGAGTGCTATTGCCACCACGGGTCCTGAAATGTCTTGCATAGCCTTATATGCTGCTTCTTTGGCAGACATATGTTCTTCATTCATGTAGTGCTGCACAGCTTCGACCACGATAATAGCATCATCCACAACTATACCAATTGCCAACACAAACCCAAATAAGGTGAGTGTATTGATAGTGAAGCCTAATGGAATGAAAAAGCAGAAAGTGCCAATAATAGATACAGGTATAGCGAGTACGGGTATGAGTGTAGCCCGCCAGTTTTGCAAAAACAGAAAAACTACGAGTGCTACTAACGCGAGGGCTTCTAATAAAGTTAGTACCACCTCATGCATAGATACACGAACTACTGTTACAGATTCAAAAGGCACACTGCAATCAATATCAGCCGGGAAAGTTTTTCTGAGTTCCTCTAACTTATTGTATACATTCTGTGCTGTTTGTAAGGCATTACTACCCGGTGCCTGGTAAACCAGGAGGTAAGAAGCGCGTTTCCCATCAACAAAAGAATTGCTTGAGTAAGAGAACTTACCTAATTCAACACGAGCTACGTCTTTTAGATAAACGATATCGCCGTTGGAAGTTTTAACTATTATTTTTTCAAAATCCTCAGGTTTGTTCAGGCGTCCATTTACTAGTAAGCTATATTCAAATGTTTGATCGTTTTGTTGTGGTGGTGCGCCGACTGAGCCTGCAGCTACCTGCACATTTTGTTCGCTTAATGCATTCGTAATATCATTAGCGGTAAGGCCATACGAAGCAAGTTTATCAGGCTTTAACCAAACACGCATGCTAAAGTCGTCGGTACGGCTGAATATATCACCTACACCTTCAACCCTCAGCAAGGCATCCCTTACATAGATATTAGTATAGTTGTCAAGAAATCTTACATCATGGGAGCCATTAGGTGAATAAACAGCAACCAGCATTAGAATAGTTGGATTTCTTTTACGTACTGTAAGGCCGGTGCGCTTTAATACATCAGGTAATTGAGGTGTGGCAACACCTACCCTGTTTTGTACATCTTGTGTAGCAGCATCTATATTAGTGCCTACATGAAAAGTAACATTCATGCTCACGGCTCCATTACCGGTGCTATTACTTTGCAGATATTCCATACCCGGGGTGCCATTTACCTGTACTTCAATAGGAGTAGCTACTGTTTGTTCAACAGTAAGTGCATCTGCACCGGTATATGCTCCACTGATCTGCACGACCGGTGGAGTTATGTCAGGATATTGTCCTACAGAAAGATTTAAGATACTAATAGTACCAACTAATACCAATACAACAGAGATTACAATGGCTGTAACAGGTCTTTTTATAAATGTATTAGCTATCATATACTATTCTTCAAATATTAATGTCCGCTTTTTTGTTGTCCGCCTGGTTTGCCAGGGTTAATACTTGCACCGTTTCTTACTTTTTGCACACCGTCTATAATTATTTGTTCTCCCGGTACTAATCCGTTCTTAATAATAATATTGGCACCTATTTGTTGCCCCGGTGTCACTTTGCGTTGTGTAGCAATGGTCTTATCAGCAGAATCCTTCTTTACAAATACAAAATACTCACCCATTTGCTCTACTATCGCTTTATTAGGTATTATTATTTGGTTGCCAGCATCTGTATTTCGCACGCGTACTTTACAACTCATTCCTGCTCTTAACTCAAAATCGGTGTTCGAAAATTGTAACCTGATCTTAATAGTGCCTGTAACGGGATCTACACCACGATCTATAACGGATATAGCTCCTGTATGAGGATAGAGTGTATTGTCTGGCATTAATAGTGTAAATAATGAATCTGTTTTTACTTTTTGTAATTGTAAAAACCTTGACAATTGTTTTTCATTTATTACGAAATCAACAGCCATAGGATTGTCTGTGGATATAGTATTTAATAGTGTTTGCCCAGCTACTGCAAGTGTGCCTATTTTTACTTGCGATAAGCCTATAGTGCCATCGAAAGGGGCTGTGATCAGTGAATATTTTAAATCAGTTTGTGTTCTTACCTGGTCTTGTTTTGCAGCTGTTATCTGACTTTTTGCATTTTGAAGTGTAGTTAAAGCATGGTCGAGTGTTTGTTTAGCCACAGCATCATGTTCATTCAAATACGTATATCGGTCTGCATCTTTTTGAGCCTGATCTTTGTTAGCCTCAGCAACTTTTACGTTTGCTACTGCCTGGTCATAAGCTGCCAGGTATTTACTTCTATCTATTTCATATAGTTTTTGACCTTTGCTTACATGATCTCCTTCCTTAAAAAAAATACTTGTTATATATCCTTCTACCTGTGGCCTTAGGTCTACCTGGCTGAGTGCTACTACATTGGCAGGGTATTCGTCATAATAAACAGCAGGTCTTTCCTGTACTGTATACAGATTTACCGATGTCGGAGGCATTACAGGAGCATTGCCTTTAGAACTGCAGGATTGCAGACCGGTAAACGCAACGATTGTAAAAAAAAGTATTCCTAAAAATTGTTTCATAAAACGCAGTTCAGTTTTATTTTAAATATTCGGGTTAATATCCCCCATTGCTTTTTGAAGGTCTATTTTGCTTAATAATACCTGGAATAAAGCGTTTAAATAATTGATCTCAGATGTTCTGAGGTCTGTTTCTGCTGTAATAACATTTAAGTAAGTTTTTATCCCTTCTTTATACTGTAATTGAACAATATTGTATACTTCTTTTGCCAGGATTTTATTTTCATCCATTTTATGCAGAAAGTATAAATTGCTTTTATAATTGGCTAATGCTAACTCATACTCAGTTTGTATCTGCATTTTCAGGTTCGATATATCCCAGCTCAGTCTTTCTTCCTGCAATTTGGCCTTATGAGTATTTGCTAATCTTTTGAAACCCTGGAATAATGGGAATGAAAAATTTAACCCAATATATGAATATGGATATGTTTGATTGTATAGCTGAGAATAATCATCATTCTGGTATTGCCATACCTTATCATAAAACGCGCCAATAGAAGGTATAAATCCAAACTTGTAATAGTTTGTCAGTGCATGCTGCAGATCATAGTTTGTTTCTATTTGCTGATACTCTATGCGTTTGTTATAATCTAACATTTCAGTAGTGTCTGTAAGTATTTCCTGCATCATTTGTGCAGTATCGAAGTTGATCTCCAACCCACTCTCATTTGAGTACCCCATTAATTGTTTTAATACAGCGTACTTTGGCTTTAATGCTTCCAGCGATGTTTTTAGCTGAGCTAATGTGTTGTTTGATAATATAGTGGCTTGTGAATAGTCTACTTTGTCCACAATACCGCCAACATATTCGTCATAGGTAACTTGTTTATTTTTATTCAACCTTGCAGTATCATCCTCTAAAACATATATCTGTTGCTGACTTAGAAGCAGGTCATAAAATGCTTTACTAACATCTGATATTAAAGCTATTTTGGTAAAGCTTGTTTTTTCTTTTGCTTGTTCTGTATATAAATGAGCCGCGCTGGCAGCATATAGAACATCGGGATTAAATATTGTTTGCGTTATAGAAAGCTGCGGGTTGAAGCTGTTATACACCCCGAAATTAGCAGGTATTTTAGGGCCACTCGGGTTAGCCTGGTTTGGGATAAAAGACGTGGGTAACTCATAATTGTGTTGTAATGTACCTGTAAGCCCTGCCTGGGGTAACCATCCGCTTAACCCGATAAGGTTATTCGTTTTCGCTATTTTCTCATCAATATATGATTGTTTTAAAGCGGGTTGGTGTTCTATTGCAAATGCTATGCATTGGCTAAGGGTATATATAGATGCATTTTTCTGAGCTTTTTGGGCAAAAGCAAAATGGGGGAATATTAAAAACAGACTTATGAAAAATGAGTATTTCCTGTTTCGCATGGATTATTATAGCTGCATTAAATAGTTGTATAGCTGATAAGGATAGGTTCGGTAATTTTGCAGCAAAGATATACGCATATGCAACATAATATGTTGTTCGGTGCTATTGTTTTTATTGATTGAGCTATTTATTAACATCTTTATAAATATTGACACTTTAGCTTCTTTATATACATTTGACAGATGAAATATTTGTTTACAAGTGCGTTGATTTTCTTAACATTTTTATGTTTTGCACAAACAGAAGAAAAGCTACATATCTATAATCCTAATGCAAATGCGTCTGAGGATATTAGAAATGCAGTTGCAAAAGCTGTAAAAGAAAATAAACATGTATTTATACAGGTAGGTGGCAACTGGTGCATTTGGTGTATGAGATTCAATCATTTAGTTACAACAGATTCCACGCTTAATGCCTTATTAAATGATAACTATGTGGTTGTACATGTAAATTATAGCCCTGAAAACAAAAATGAAAAAGTATTGGCACAATTAGAATATCCCCAACGTTTTGGGTATCCTGTATTCATTATACTCAATGCAAAAGGGGATCGCATACACACTCAAAACTCAGGTTATCTTGAACAGGATAAAGGCTATGATCCAAAAAAAGTAGTAGATTTTTTAAAGCAATGGTCGCCTGCGGCTTTAGATCCTAAAAACCTATAAATAAGTATGTTGTCCATAAGACGTGCAGCAACAAATGATATTCGGCTTATCAGGGAGCTTACCTTTCAAATATGGCCACAAACATATGCGCCTATATTAAGTACAGAGCAGATCGCTTATATGCTCGATATGATGTATAGTGAAGCCGCGTTGAACAGGCAATTTAATGAGGGGCACAGCTTTATCGTTTGTTATAATAACGAAGAGCCTGTGGGTTTTGCTTCATGGTCAGAGATCGGCCCGGGTATTTATAAATTGCACAAAATATATGTGCTGCCTCAAAAACAGGGTAGTGGTATTGGAAAGTACCTGATACAGTACATTGTTTCTGATATTAAGGAGAGACAAGCTATTGCATTAGAGCTAAATGTGAACAGGTACAATACAGCCAAGATATTTTATGAAAAACTGGGATTTGTTGTAATAAGGGAAGAAGATATTGATATTGGCACAGGGTACTTTATGAATGACTATGTGTTGAGGTATGATTTGAATTAATTTACTTTATTTAATGCTACATGCAATCTGTATTCCTCCCCATACATGATAGTAACCTGTTTTAAATTCAGGGGTAAGAAAAGATTGAAAATACTCAAGAAATAAATTCTTATAAGCAACAACAAATCCAAAGCGGTTCTCAAATACAATACGTTCAATATTGCCTGATGAGATGGTATAGGGGCTTGTATGATCAAATACACCTCCTTGTAAGGTAGCATCATAGCCAACCAGGTTTTCTTGTGCGTGCTCATAGGCGTATATCCTGAAATGATTTTTATCGCAAATTGAAGAACTAAAAGGAGAATCAAAATATCCGATCAAAATGCTGGTTCCGATTGCAGCTTTATCGCTTAAGCTACCTACTCTTGCAATAGCATCTGCGTCAATACTTATTATGTTTTTAAAAGCATACAATTGTTTTTCATAATCGCATTGATAGTTTATAACTGCATCATTATGTATTTGGTATTTCCAACCTTCTGGTGTCACATTATTAAGCCACCTATGTATGCCAGTCTGCATTTCTGCTGCCCCAGCTGCCTGCCCAATCACACCTGTAGTAAATGATAATGAAAAGCGATCTTTTCTTATAGTATCAACGATAATTTCAAAAGTTTTTAATAGGAGAACTCCGGCAAACGGGCGATCTCCATACAGTAATTCAGTATGTTGAATACTGGTAGGGGTATAGCCATCGTGTTCAAGGCCAATACCAAAGCGCCTGTATCCATTTTTTTGAATAAATAGTTTTGTAAAAGGAAATTTTTTTATTGAAGGAGAAACAATCTCAATATGTATGCCTTGTGTGTAATATTCATCGGTTGCTGAGAAAAAATCATTCTCATAATTCAGCCTGAAATAAGAGTCTGTATTAATATTTTTATAAGATAGGGTATTATCTATTTGTTGTGCTATGGCTGTAATTGAAGCCCAACTGATTAGAATTACAGATATAATTGTTTTTTTCATCGTAATATATACGTAGTGCAAATAAATCAAGATTTGTAAAAAATGTTCTATTTAAAATATTTCCGTATGTTTATTAAAATGCTTTTTATGAAATTTACAATTGATGAATTGGACTACAAACTGTTTCAGACTGAAACAAATATGAATGCTATAGAGCATCCACATATCTATCTGCAATGGATGCAGGTAAAAATGGCTGAGAAAATGCTACATGAAATGAAGCGTTTGACAGTTTTACTACAGCAAAAGCAATAGTATTATTTTACTGAAAAATACGCTCTAACGCCCATGCTTTAAGGCGCATTTCTTCCCATTCTTTTTCCGGGTCGCTGTCGTAAGTGATAGCGCCACCTGTTTGATAAGAAAGGTACCTGGTATTTGCATTGTAAAATAGGCTCCTGATGATAACATTGAAATCGAAATCCCCACCCGGCGTAATATATCCAACTGTTCCCGAAAATAATTCTCTCATGCTCGCCTCATACTGCTCTATTAATTCCATTACTTTTATTTTGGGGGCACCGGTCATACTTCCCATCGGGAATGAATAGCGAATGGCATCAGTAAATGGTGTTCCTTTTTTTAGTTGCCCGCTGATGGTTGAAATCATTTGATGAACCTGTGGAAAAGTATATATACCAAATAGTTCTTCTACAGTTACACTTCCGGTTTCGCAACTTCTTGCTATATCATTCCTGGTCAGGTCAACGATCATTACATTTTCAGCTCTTTCTTTGATATCATTTTTAAGAACAGTTTTTATTTCTTCATCCTTTTCATCATTGGCATTCCTTTTTGCTGTCCCCTTTATGGGTTGAGATAAAATGGTATTTCCTTTTTTTCGTAAATAGCGTTCCGGGCTGCTACACATCATATAGTTATTGTAATGCCTATAAAAAGCAGCAAAAGGCGCGGGAGATAAGGTATTCAAAGCTTCAAAAATTGCTTTGGGATCTACTGTGGCATGTTCGCAATAACCCTCGTTACAAAGATTTATCTCATAGCAATCGCCATCAGCAATATGCGTCCTGAGTTTGGATATTCGCTCCAGATATACCTCTTTATTGATCCTTTGTGTAAAATCCAGGGACGGTATTGAGGCATTGGTTTGCGTGTCGTTTGCTAGAATTGCTTCAAAGATTTGTTTGGGTGTATCTTCTAGTGACTCTATGTGGAGTGTTGTTTCCCCTTTTTTAATATAACATACTATTGAAGGAACAAAGAAATATAATAAAGGGAAACTATGATTGGCTAAATGGTTAGAGTTGAGCCTTTGTTCCAGTAGGCTTTTATAATCGTAACATATATGGCCAAACATCCAGTCTTTGTGAGTATTATGCAATTCCTGTAATGCCAACAGTGAGTTTTCAGCAATAATAACAGGCGGTTGTGTTGTAGTATGAACTGCGAGGAGATATTCATATTCGCTGTGATTAAGATCATAATTATTGCTATCCAGCAAAAGAAAAATGCTGAACTGATTTGCCCAGTTCAGCATTTTCTGTTTTATTTCTTTATACTGGTCTCCCAGTAAAAATGTTGCTACATTTCTTTGCAATGTGTTTTGAGATTAGAAATCGTCTTCATCATCGTCAAAGCCGCCTCCTTCTTCAAAAAAGCCAAGGTCTTTAAATTCCTCATCTATTTCAAAATCATCTTCCTCTTTCCCTGATTTCTTCTTGGCGGCAGACTTGTTTTTAGATTTAGGTATATCGAATTCTTCAAAATCTTTGTCGTATCCAAAATCTTCTTCTTCCTTTTCAAAGTTGTCATCTTCTTCTACATCGTCGTCATCTTCGTCATCGTCATGACTTTTCCCTTTACCTGTGGTTTTTTTTACAGCACCTTTTTGGGCAGGGGTTTCATCATCTGTTTCGTCATCCGCATCATCATCTTCATCATCAACTTTTTTAGTCGTTTTAGAAGATGACTTTTTTGGTGACTTTTCTTCTTCAGCAGAATTTTTTTTGCCTAGGTTTTTATTTTGTGAATTTGATTTCATAACGCTCATATCTTGACAGCGTAAAATTTTAATTGTTTAACGAAATTGCCAAATTTTTTTACAAAAAAATCAAATAATTTTTTTTCTAAGAAATTATTAGTAATTGGTCTCTTCCAGTTCCATTGGATATTAATGATATAGGGGTAGCCAGATAATCACTTACAAAACTGCAATAGTCCTTGAAATTTTGGGATGTTTCGGCATATGTGTTACAAGTGCTTATTGGTTCTCCCCATCCCGGGAAACTATTATACATAGGCTCTATTTCTGTATTACAAATATCAAATGGTAGCTCTTTTGTTTCCTTTCCTTCAATTTTATAGGATGTAGCTGCCATTACAGGGCTGAAATTGTCTAATACATCTGCCTTGGTAATAATAAGTTTCGTCACCCCACTGAGCATTATTGCATATCGTAAGGCAACAAGGTCTATCCATCCGCAACGTCTAGGTCTGCCGGTAGTAGCGCCAAACTCATTTCCGGCTTTGCGAAGGGCTTCCCCCACATCGTTATTTAACTCTGTAGGGAATGGTCCGCTTCCCACGCGTGTGCAATATGCCTTTGTGATGCCATATACTTCTTTAATGCTGTGAGGAGATACTCCTAGCCCGTTACACACACCCGCACTAATAGTGTTAGATGATGTTACAAACGGATATGTGCCAAAATCAATATCCAGCATACTTCCCTGTGCACCCTCTGCCAATACCTTTTTATTGTTTTTTAAATGTCCGTCCAGCCAATATTCCCCATTTACTAATTGCAATTGGCGCAAAGCTTCTATAGCTTCAAAAAACGGTGCTTCCCATTCTTGCCAATTTACTTGAGTATTATATTGGCGCAAGATTTCAATATGTTTATCACGTAATTTATTGTATTTGATATGAAAATCCTTTGTATTAATATCACCTACACGAAGCCCGTTTCTCCCGGTTTTATCCATATATGTAGGCCCTATTCCCTTTAAAGTGGAACCTATTTTTTCCAATCCTTTCGATGCTTCTGACGCAGCGTCAAGTGCTCTATGGGTAGGTAGTATTAAATGTGCGCGGGTAGAAACATATAATCGTTGTTTTAGGTCAGGTTGTACCTTTTCAATGATCAGTATCTCTTTTTGCAATGTAACCGGGTCTATAACCACGCCATTACCTATAAGGTTTAGGCAATGTTTATGAAAAACACCTGATGGTATAGTATGTAATACTATTTTTTCTCCATCCACATATAGCGTGTGTCCTGCATTAGGTCCTCCCTGGAATCTTGCAATGATATCATAATCAGAAGCGAGATAATCAACTATCTTTCCTTTACCTTCATCCCCCCATTGCAGCCCAAGCAGAACATCAACCATGAAAAAGAATTTTGTCGCGTAAAATTAACAGATAAAAAAACATAACAAACAAGTGTTTTAAAATTTAGTTTGTTACAGTTTGAAAAAGAAGAAAGATGATCGAAATTTGTTGTAATAATATATTATATGTCGGCTAAGTGGACATTGGATGTAAATAATATGCAGGATGATTTTTTTTCAGACACTGCACTTATAGGCATTGCTTGCTCCATGCTTCATCATAAATTTTGTTGGACACTCAATAATTATTTCGATATCGATCTTGTTAGAGAGCCGGAATTAGATATTCAAATTAAATCAGCTTCAGGAAATGAGGTTTTTTTCCCTATATATCAATATCATTTTCCAGTAGGTGGCGGGCGTTATCTCATCTATAAATTAAAAAATGGAGACGATTTTTTATTGCAGGAAGTAAAGCAGCTGGATTATTTATGGCTGGTACAGGGCAATAATGCAGATGCTAGTGCTTTAGATATTATTCAGAAATTGCGAAATCTTTCTGATGTCCAACTCGCTCAATTAATAGCGCCTGAAAGATTGAAAAATTTAAATCATTTACTTATATGAGCTGTTTTCCACAAAAAAATATGTGTTTTTCCCCAACACTTAAACGTATTATTACTGTCTTACGTCTATAATTTATACCGGCCTTATTTTTTTCAC
>JABDFN010000044.1:0-1874 GCA_013286485.1 Bacteroidota bacterium | reverse complement strand
ACTATTTTTTTAAGTAACTTTAACCAAGACATATTATATTAATTTGTAACTATATTTACTGCTTTAGCTTATTGTTGTAACTAACCTATCTATGCATCATTCTATCAGGATATATTCGTTTTTTACAGTTCTTTTTTTATTATTTAATATACAGCTAAAGGCTCTTACTGCTGATTTTACTGTCTCTTCTACTATCGGATGTGCTCCCATGTACATCAGCATTACAAATATATCTTCCGGTGCTACTTCATACGATTGGGATTTCGGAGACCACACGCCCCATAGTTCTGTCACAAGCCCTACTCATACATTTTATTCGTCTGGTAGTTATACAATCACATTAACTGCATATAGCGGTAGTAGTTCGGTGACGAAAAGTATTACTATTAATGCATATGATACCCCTAAAGTATTTTTCCGTGCATCAGATACGGCAGTCTGCGTTTGCAATGCACTTACTTTCTATGATTCTTCTGTATTAAATGCGCCGGGAACGGGTACTTATAACTGGCAATTTGGTAACGGAGACGTTTCTTATACCCGTAATCCCACATACTCTTATTGTGTTGCAAATACAACAGGCTATACGGTAATTCTGAAAACAACAAATAGTGCTACCTGCTTTTCATCATTGTCCAAACCGTATTATATACATGTATATAACCACCCATCTATAGATTTTACTGCAAATGCCACAACCATTTGCGGGCTCAGCGGGTCGGTAAGTTTTTCAAGTAGTGTTTCAGGCGGTCCATCGCCCTATACCTATGATTGGGACTTCGGTGATGGTTCCGCGCATGCAACATCTGCAAACCCTGTTCATAGTTATTCTTCCACTACTTACAGGTCTTACGACGTAACACTTGTAACTACTACCCGTGCCGGTTGTAAGGATACATTAACTAAAACAAACTTCATTAATCTTTCTCACGTAGTTGCTACTATTGCTACTATTCCTGCGAGTGCTACAATTTGTGCTAATGAGTACCTGGGGGTTCAAAATAATTCTGTACCTACTTTTGATACTACAGTTTGGGTATGGGGTGACGGTTTTATAAGTACTGGTAATCCGGATGCACATCAATATGCTACTTCCGGTACGTATACATTGAAACTCATAACAAAAATTGGTAGTTGTTATGACTCCACTATAAAAACTGTTACCATAAATCCGGTACCAAAAATAAAATTTGGTGCCACCCCGCTTAATCCATGTGCAGCGCCACAAACCATTAGTTTCTTAGATTCAACTACCGGTGTTTCCAGTTATACATGGGAGTTTGGAGATGGAACCCGTTCTTATTCCTCAAGTCCATCCCATACTTATTTATCAAATGGAAGTTATGATATAACGCTGGTTGGCTCAAACTCTTATGGTTGCACTGATTCTTTGACAAAAATATCATACATCAATATTTATCAACTTGGTATACAGGTAACGGGAAATACACAACAGCATTCTGTGGGTGGGTGCATACCATTTGCAGTTAATTTTACAAGTGCTGCTGATTATGTTTATCCTCTTACTGGAATAACAGCTACATATCCTTATGCCGTTGATTCTACATGGTGGGATTTTGGAGATGGTGATACATCTATGTCTGCTAATCCCAGCCATACTTTTACAACGTATGGTACTTTTAAAGTAAGGATAAGAATCAAAACTCATAATGGTTGTTACGCTAATGATAGTTTTACAGTAAACACAGGACCTCATCCTACAGCAAATTTTTCGGCTACTCCAACTACAGGTTGTGTCGATCAGCCTATACATTTTACGAACCTAACAGATACTGCAACTGACTATGTATGGAATTTTGGTGTAACCGGTATTACTGATTATACAAAAAACCCGATTTATAGATATAGCGATT
>JABDFN010000043.1:254-18721 GCA_013286485.1 Bacteroidota bacterium | reverse complement strand
GAAAAAAATAAAAAAATCGCTGTAATAGCAATTGACCCAACCTCCCCTTTCAATTATGGGGCACTGCTCGGAGACCGGATACGCATGAGCGACTTTTACAATCACCCCAATGTATATATCCGCTCTTTAGCGACAAGAGGCGAACTAGGTGGCTTACACCCTAAAATAATAGAGATAACAGATCTTGTAAAAAATGCACCCTTCGACATTATTCTTGTAGAAACTGTTGGTGTGGGGCAAAGTGAGGTTGAAATTGCAGGATTGGCAGATTGCACAGTAGTAGCCTTAATTCCTGAAGCGGGAGATATAGTACAAACTATGAAAGCAGGCATTATGGAGATAGCCGATATTTTCGTTGTAAATAAAGCTGATCATAGTGAGGCTGAAGCAATGTATAACAATCTTAGAATATTGGTGCATGAGCGTAACGACAATGGGAAAGAAACACCTGTCATTAAAATAATTATCTTGCTGACACTAAATTGCAAGTGTTTTCGTTAACAATAAGACAGTGACAAATACAGTTCAGAACAAACATTTTTTATCTAAGACCAATATTGCAGTTTTTTTTTGCAGTACTGTGTATACTGGGTCTATTGGTTTCAAGGTCGCTTGCCACTTTGGCGACCTTGTTATTTGGCATGACCGCTATTTGGGGAGTACATCCCAAAAACTGGCTCAGGCAGCGATGGTGGTGGCTTTGCGTGTTATGGCTGGCATTTATCGCAGTTACTTATTTTTGGTCGGCTGATAAACATAGCTGGCATGAAAGGATAGATACTAAGATACCCTTTCTGTTATTGCCATTGGCATTTACATTTCTTCCGGCTTTGAGTGCCAAACAAGTATTATTTTTTACTGTTGTTGCTGCAGTTATGATATTATTCGGGGCAGGGTACAGCACCTGGTATTATATTAACAACGCAGCTTATTACAATAAAGAGTATGGGTATTCCACAGTATTACCTACACCTATTGAGAATGATCATATCGTATTCAGCCTCACAGTAGCATTATTTATTGTCTGGTGTGCGTTTGTTTTCCCTTATATTAAAAACAAAGTATGGAAGGTCTTTATTGTGATCATAACAATTCTTTTAACTGCTTACCTGCATTTGCTCTCAGCAAAAAGTGGCTTACTTGCTTTATATATTTTCGCCGTTCTATGGGTAATATACATAACCATTAAAAAAAGCAAAGTACTAGGTATAACATTAATAATAGCTATTGCAATTTTTCTTACAGTTGCGTGGAATTATTTTCCAACTTTCAGGCAAAGGGTGTGGTATTCAATATATAGCTATAAGGTATATAAAGAAGGGCAGAATAGTACCAATTACAGCGATATTGGCAGACTTATATCTGATGATATTGCTATAAAACTCATTAAAGAACATCCGCTTACCGGGATTGGTGCTGGCGATATTTATGAAGAGATGAGTAAGGGCTATGATAGATGGTATCCATCTGCAACTGCTCCTGAAAGACTTTTCCCTCATAATGAATTTCTTACTGTTGCATTGGGTTGCGGTATACCGGCTGCAATAGTTTTTACGATATTGGTACTATACCCTTTGTTTACGATAAAAAGAAACCGTCAGGGATTCTTCACCCTTATTGTATGGTGTATGCTACTTATCCCTTTGCTTGTAGAGCCGTTTTTAGAAATTCAATTTGGGGTATTCGTATATTTGTTCTTTCTGCTGCTTGTGTGGAAGGTAAATATCGCCGGTGCAGAGCAGGCATGAGAATTGCAGTTATTTTATGACGAATTTCATTCCCATATTTCCTCTCAGTATTGTTGTATATCCCGGAGAAACACTAAACCTGCACATTTTTGAGCCCCGTTATAAACAGTTAGTAAAAGAATGTATTGCTGAACAAAAAATGTTCGGCATGCCTTGCGTGCTTGATAAGAGGATTGAAGAATATGGCACACTTGTAGAAGTTAAAGAGCTAGTAAAAGAATATGATAATGGCGAAATGGATATTCGTACAGCAGGGGTACAAATTTTCAGAGTGCTGGAATTGGTAGATAGTATACCAGGTAAATTGTATTCTGGCGCTATTGTAAATTACCCCGCGAATAGAATGGAGCGAGACGATTCTCGCATATCAGGTATCATCTTAGATGAACTAAAACGATTATACGAATTGCTGAATATTCAATCTAAATTTCCATTAGAGGATATGTCAGTTGTTTCTTATCAAATAGCCCATTTTGTTGGTCTCTCAAAGGAAGAAGAATATGAATTATTAGGGGTTTTTGACGAATTACAACGATTAGAATACCTGCGCAAGCATTTAAACAAAATAATACCCGTTGTAAAAGAATTAGAACAGGTAAAAGCCCGTGTTCAAATGAATGGTCATTTTAGAAATCTTTCTTTAGATAATTTAGATGTCTGAATGCCGTTTAATAAATGAATTTTATTACTTTGGTAGTCCAAAAAAGCCAAATCATGTCAGTAAATCTTTGTATTGATTGGGGTAACACCGCTGTAAAAGCTGCCATTTTCCAGGATAAACGTCTTACTTATACAGACAATTTTTCTGATCATGATGCTGTATCCAGGGTGTCTTCTATCATTGATGAACACAAACCCACTAAAGGTATATTATGTTCTGTTGTTAATGACAATTCTACTGCAGCCCTTGAGAAACTAACATCATCAAAGTTAAAGTCGTTTATAAAACTGGACAGTAATACCTACCTGCCTATTATGAATGCCTATACTAACCCGGAATCTTTGGGTGCTGACAGGCTAGCATTAGCAGTAGGTGCATGGGCAGTGTACCCCGATATGAATACATTAGTTGTAAACCTGGGCACTTGTGCTACTTATAATTTCACTCAAAAAAATAAAACATTCCGTGGCGGTGCTATTTCTCCTGGTTTACAGATGCGCTTGCGTGCTATGGAAGAGTTTACAGATAAACTACCTTATGTAAGGCTTGATGGGGAATTATTGCTGATAGGATATGATACTGCTACCTGTATGCGCAGCGGTGCTGTATTTGGGTTAGCAAAAGAAATAGACGGTATGGTGCAGGAATATGGCAGTCAATACCCTGATTTTAACGCCATATTAACCGGGGGGGATGCAGCCTTTTTTGCTGGCAAGCTGAAAAGTAAGATATTTGCCGACCCTGAACTACTTTTCAGGGGTCTGAATCTAATATTGAACTATAATGTGCCAATACCAGCTTAAGTATATTTTTTTCTTCTTATTGATCGTTTTTACACCGCGGGTTTTTGCACAAACAAGTACTGTAAGTAATCCTTTATCCGGCAGGATAAATGAGCCTTATTCGCGTTATGGAATAGGCGAATTTTGGAACAGTAATAATACGCTATTGAAAGGGATGGGCGATATTACTTCTGCTTATGCAGATCCGTATGCTATTAACATAGAAAATCCTGCATCTCTTGGCTTTCTTAAACTTACTACCTACGAAGCAGGTGCAGATTTTGAAAATCATACATTGTCCACTAACGACCTTAGCTATAATACAGGTACAGGAACTTTATCATATATGAATATTGCTATGCCTGTGAGCAAGCATTTTGGTTTTTGCATTGGAATAAAGCCTATTAGCCATGTATATTATAGCCTCGCTGATACTACAACGGGTGGAAATGATACGCTTATTGGTAAACAGGTTATTCATGATTATGTGGGTTCAGGCGCTTTAAATTATTTGTTTGTAGGGGCCGCTGCCAAGTTTGGCGGATTTAGTATAGGCATTACTGCAGGATATTTGTTTGGAAATATTACTACTACCGATCGTCTTGTAAACAATGATACAACCGCAGCATACAGTTCGGCATTTGAACAGGTTAATAAAATAGGTGGTATTTATTGGAAGGGTGGGTTAATGTATGAAACTCAGATCAATAAGAAATATACACTTCGCCTGGGGGGTACGTTTTCCTTGCAGCAATCACTAAATATAACTCATAACGAATATTGGATAGCCTCCTACAGCCTTCCTGATACTTTTATAGCAGACACTACTTATGCCGCAAAACAGGCAAGTGGCACATTAGTGATGCCTATGTCTTTCTCGTTTGGTGTACAGTTAGCAAAAGGAGAACAGTGGTTGGTAGGGCTAGATTATACCTCCACACAATGGAATCAATTCAGAAATCTTGGAGCAACTGATTCTGTTGCCAGTCAAACATCCAAAATCAGCCTGGGCGGGCAATACACCCCAAATGCAATTTCAACAAGAAACTATTGGTCGCGTGTAAGCTACAGAATGGGAATATATTACGGAACTAATTACGTGTACTTACAGAATACTACTTTAAATACTTTTGGGGTCACCTTAGGTGCCAGCTTACCGTTTAAGAAAAGCCATGACCGCTTACACTTTGCATTTGATTATGGCAAAACAGGCAACCGGACTAATGGTCTGATACAGGATAATTATTTTAAATTCTCCGTTGGCGCATCATTGAACGATAAATGGTTTATCAAACGCAGGTATGAATAAAAAGCCATCAACATATCACTTTATAATAACACCCCGGGCATTTATTCCGGGTGTTTTGTTTTTAATGGTATGGTTAGCTTCCTGTAAAAATGACCCGAAAGAAATTGACGCGCTTACGAATAAAACCCAAATGCGCGAAGATAAGGCTAAAGATGTGGTCATCATTCGCAGCGTTCGGGGTAAGATACAGATACGTTTATTTGCCCATGAATTTATTAGAAATGAATTTGCTAACCCGCCTTATACAGAATTGAAGAATGGTGTAAGAGCTGAGATATATGATGATAGCGGACGTGTTACAAGCGTTGTTACAGCAGGTTATGCAAGAGGGTATGAGCAGGAAAATAATGTGATTCTGCGCGACAATGTATTAATAGTAAACACTAAAGGAGAACAATTGTCTACTAATGAATTGATCTGGAACCAACAGATATCTAAATTTTTTACTGAAAAGCCTGTAAAGATTGTTACTAATTCAGAAGTTACATATGGAGACGGGCTTGAAGCTAACCAGGATTTTTCTTGGTACCAGATAAAACACCTCAGAGGAACTATGCAGGTAAGCAAGACTGAAGTTCCGCAATAGCTATTTGCTGATAATCAATTTTTCTACATAATTATTTGTTCCTGATAAAATATGAATGAAATACATTCCTGCAGGTTGTGCGGAAATATTGATCTCTTCTTTTGTTTGTGTTAGCTGTGTGTGATGAACGAGGTTGCCGGCTATATTATAAATATCAATTTGTGCTCCTGATTGTGGTGGGGTGCTTGTTTCAAGTATAAAACGCCCGTCAGATGGATTTGGATAAATAGTAATTATGTTGACATGAGTAATATTGTAAACTCCATTTGGCTTTTGTACAAATCGTATTCTTTGGTTCAGCATGTCTGAAATATATATAGCGCCTGATGTATCCACATATACGCCTGTTGGGCTGCTTAGTCTTGCATTTGTAGATAAATTACCGTCGCCTATTGATGTTGCTGTGCTGCCTCCGGCAACCGTTGTTATATACCCTCCCGCAACCCTTCTTATCCTGTCATTATTTTCATCTGCTATGTATAGATCACCTTTATTATTTACAAATATTCCTGCAGGAGATAATAAACTTGCGTGAACAGCAAGCATGCCATCGCCTGAGAAACCTCCTGTATCATTACCGGCTACGGTGCTTATTTTGCCGGTACCTGCATCTATCATGCGTATCACATTATTATTCACATCAGAGATATAGATATTGCCTTGCTTGTCTGAGCATACATACGTAGGAGCATTTAATTCCGCACTTGTTGCCATGCTTCCGTCTCCTGAAAAGCCTGCAGTGCCATTACCAGCAATGGTAGATATTTTGCCTGTAGTTGCATTTACTTTTCGCACCCTGTTATTACCGTAGTCCGCTATATAGATATTACCTGCTGTATCTGCACAAACATCTGTAGGCCAATATAATTCATCCTGTATTGCAAGCCCGGTGTCTCCTGCATACCCCTGTTTGCCATTTCCGGCAACGGTAGTGATATTGCCTGTAATAGCATCTACTTTTCTTATCCTGTTATTTTTCACATCGGCTATATATACATCGCCCTTTGCAGTAGCATATATACCGTCAGGGTTCATGCCTGTTGTAATTGCATTTACACTATCAATTGAAAAAGTATCAATGCCATTTCCTGCAATTGTGGTAATGATGCCTGTATGTTTATCAATTTTTCTTACCCTGAAATTATTACCATCAGAAATGTAAATATTTCCTGCAGTATCAAAGGACACATCAAAGGGGTTGTAAAATTTACAAGTATCTGCCTGTCCGCCATCTCCGTGAAAACCTGTTTTCCCGGTACCGGCAATAGTACTGATAATACCTTGTGCAAATAGACGTGGGATGCTAAGGGTTACAAGGGCAAATAATAGTATGTACCGGGTTTTCACAATACATAAAGATAACAAATAAGAGGTAATTAAGGCTGGTTGGCTTTCTTCATTCTAAGTACAGTAGATAAAGACAATAAATGCATGAAAACTGCCGCAGGCATAAATATACCTGCAAGCAGTGCTAATGGCAACATACCATATGCAGGTTTTATCATTGGAGTTGACGAATCCCAAAGTTTAGGCAAATAAATACAGGTATTGAATATGATGACCACATTCAGTAATAACAATAAGCCGATAATATTCCAGATGACTAGTATTGTCTTTGATCCGTTTATCTTTTTTGAGACAAAATAGCCAATGATCGGCGCCGTTAGCCCTGCCAGGATATCAAAATTATACCCTTCAAATGTGACGATACGTGGGAATATGTCTTTTATAAAAGCATAGTATATCAGCAACTCAACCCCTAAACGAAAAGACTGAAAATAAACAGGCCAATGTAGGGGCACAGCATCAATAAGCGGTTTGAATTTTGAGTTTGTGAGAAAATAAATCAGGAATAATAAAAATGGCAGTACTAAAAACATGGGTATACGCGGTGGCAAAGAAAAGTTGGTAAATATGCCAGAGAAGCATAGGGTAAGGACATAAGCCATCCAGGCAACTAATATCAACATAGACCTGAATAATAACGGGCGGGGCTCTGCAAGTGCTTTATGTGTAACAATATTGATGCCGCCCAAAATAATTCCGATAACTACAAGGAGTAATACTAAAAACAATACTAAAAGCATGGAAATATTTGAGAAAATAAAGATAGGTATTAAATCACGGTATTTTTATAGTTAATGACTATTTACCTATAGATGTGGCAAGATTTAAATTAATTGTTATAGCTCGATTGAAGGTATTTTAAGAGTTCGTCTTTTGCTTTATTGGTATTTTCACTCTCAGCGTTGATGCAGATAATATACGCACGGTCATCATCAGGATATACTACAGTTATTACATGAAATGTACCTGCAGAACCTTCGTGAGCAGAATATCGCTTACCACTTTTGTTGGTACCGTTCAGCCAGCCAATACTGTATCCTTTTATTCCAAAATGCAGAAATTTGTATGATTCCGCACTTATAATTCTGTCATTGCCTTTAAGTCCCTGTAATTGCAATTGTATAAATACACTATAATCAGGTAGGCTCATATTTATATCCCCTGCTGGTTCTATTAAGTTTAAATGATAAGGGAAGCTTGGAGACAGCGGTACTAAATGATCATTATCTACCCAATGCCCCCATGGTTGATGAATGCTGTCTGTTTCATTAGGCCAGCCAAAATTGGTTTTAAGTTGTAGCTTATAGTTTATTATCTCTCTCACAAGTTGTTCCCAGCTTTTACCGGTTACTTTCTCCAGCATTAGAGAAGCAATAGAATAACCGGCATTAGAATATACATATCCCTCGCCGGAATATGCAAAATCTTTATTTTTATCAGGGGGTACTGGTGGTTGCTCGAGGACATATTTTGCAAAAGCTTTTCTTTGTGCAGATCTTGTTCCATTTACTTTAGGCGCTTTTTCTTTTTCTCCGCTTGTAAACGGCTGTATGCCTGCTCTGTGAGAAAGTAATTGTTGCAGGGTAATATTGTAGTAAGCAGGTTTAGTATCTTTTTTCATTTCAGGATACAAGTCAAAGAATTTGGTATCCCATTTTATTTTCCCTTGTTCTACTAAGTAAGCAGCAATAAAACCGGTTATTGCTTTTGTGTTAGAGCCTAGGTGAAAATGATCTTTGATATTTGCGGTATCAACTTTAGTTTGTTGATCTATTCTATGATATCCGCACACTTGAACATCTATAACTTGTTGCGAACTAATAACAGCATATCCCATTTCCGGCAAACGATAATGCCTGCGTATGGATTCCATTTTTTGATAGAGAGATTGAGAGTAGGAGAGGGTAGAGATGCAAATGGAAATAAGGGTGAGGCGCTTCATGATTTAAAAATAACAAATTGACGCGACTCGAAAAATGTATATCGTAATTCAGGAGGTTTCTCTCCCGAAAAAATCGGGATGGAAATGACGACTTTGATAAGACTACACTAATTCCTTCAGCTTCTCTATCACTTTATCTACTTCTTCTTTGGTATTGTGCTTGCAGAATGAGAAACGGATGGGAACGATATTATCAGATTGTCCGTTATAGATCGCTTTTATTACATGGCTGGTGCTTTGTGCCCCGCTGGTACAGGCGCTGCCTCCGCTTACACAAATACCTGCCATATCTAAATTGAACAACAGCATATCCGATCTTTCATTCATTGGGAATGCTACATTCAAAACAGTATACAGGCTATGCCCGTTGGCGTCACCGTTAAAAAATATTTTCGGGAATTGTTCTTGCAGTTTACCTGCCATGTATTGTTTCAGCTCATTTATATACTTGCTATCTTCTTCAAAGCGCTGAGTGGCAATCTCTAATGCCTTAGCAAAACCAATAATGCCATACAGGTTTTCTGTGCCTGCGCGCATATTACGTTCCTGTGAGCCACCATTGATATATGGCTTAATACTGATCTCTTCATTCACATACAACATACCCACACCTTTGGGACCATGAAATTTATGTCCCGCACCGTTTATAAAATGTACATAGGTATTGCGAAGATCAAAAGGATAGTGGCCTACTGTTTGCACAGTATCACTATGAAATATGGCATCATATTTTCTGCATAGCTCGCCTACCACCTGTATATCCATTAGGTTGCCTATTTCGTTATTGGCATGCATCAGCGTCACCAATGTTCTTCCTTTATTGGACTTTAGCAGCTCTTCCAAATGGTTTATATCTATATGCCCCTTATCCGTAAGGCGCACATAAGAAAGTTTGGTCTGCCCGCTATGTTCCAGGTATTCTACCGTATGCAGGGTAGCATGGTGTTCAATAGGGGATGTAATAATATGTTTACAGCCCAGGTCGCGTATAGCAGCATGAATGGCCGTATTGGTACTTTCTGTTCCGCCCGATGTAAAGAATATCTCACCCGGATTGGCATTGAGTATACGCGCTACTGTCTTACGGGCATTCTCAATAGCTAATTTACTTTCCCGTCCATAAGAATAGATAGATGATGGATTGCCAAACTTTTCAGTTAAATAAGGCATCATAGCATCCAGCACATCGGGGTCTAAAGCTGTGGTAGCAGCATTGTCAAAGTAAATTCGGGACATGTAATCAACAGTATTAAAGTTTGCAAAATTACGATTTTTTATTCGCCCGTCGGTTATACATGCGGATAAATTAAATATTACAAAAAGCCGTCCTTAAAAAAAGACGGCTATGCTTATGTCAAATTAGTAAGTATTAAAAAGGTTGCTCATCATCTGGTGGTTTAGGTTTATTACTCTTGTCACTAAAGTCATCATCATCCCAATTCAGGTCATTGGCTTTCGATCCTCTTGTTTGGAACCCACCACCCGGAATAAACAATTTAGAACCGCCAAAATCGCTCGTATCTCTTTTGATGCCGGCCTGCGGATTATCGCCGGGTGTAAAACCGCCTGAGAAATTACCAAAACTGCCTTCTTCAATGTCAATAAATTTCTGGTATTCTTTTATAAAACGAACCTTCACTGTATCTGTACTACCGTTACGATGCTTGGCTACATGTATATGCGTTTCTCCGACCATTGGCTGGCCCATCTCGTCGTTATTGATACCGTAGTACTCCGGACGATAGAGGAACATGACAAGATCAGCATCCTGCTCTATAGCTCCTGATTCACGAAGATCACTCAACTGGGGAACTTTAGATTCTTTTCTTGATTCTACCGAACGATTCAACTGTGATAATGCGATAATAGGTATATCCAGTTCTTTCGCCAAAGCCTTCAGATCGCGCGATATTTTACTGATCTCCTGCTCACGATTGCCGCCTTTATCTGTATTGGCCTGCATTAATTGCAAATAGTCGATGATGATAAGTTGAATATCGTGTCTTTGTTTGAGTCGTCTTGATTTTGCTCTCAATTCAAAAATATTCAGTGCGGCCTGGTCGTCCAAAAATATTGGTGCTTTCGCAAGTTTATTCATGCGCTGTGTAAGCTGTATGAATTCATGTTCTTCCATGCGCCCGCGTGTAATACTTTCCATAGGCACTTCAGTTACAGCGCTCAGCATACGTTTCACGATCTGCCCTGCACCCATTTCAAGCGAGAATACTGCAACCGGAAATGGCTTTGACGATTGCATCGATGCATTCATGGCAAGGTTCAACGCAAAAGCTGTTTTACCCACCGAAGGACGTGCTGCCAAAATGATCAGGTCTGTTTTCTGCCAGCCATTGGTTAGTTTATCAAGCGGGCCATACCCGGATGGTACCCCGGTAAGATCATCTTTTTTATTTTTATTTTCTTCTATCTCATGTACTGTAGAAACTAATACGTCCTTCAGGCTTTTAAAATTTTTGCGCAGGTGTTTATCAGTAATTTCATACAGGCTCGATTCAGCTTTGTCCAACAGATCAAATACATCAGTACTGTCTTCATACGCATCTCCGATCACATTGCCTGATATGCGTATCAATTCGCGCTGAATGAATTTTTCCATTACTATACGTGCATGTGCTTCTACGTGTGCACTCGATACCACACTCATGGTAAGCCTTGTGAGGTAGTAGGCACCCCCCACTATTTCAAGCTCGTTGTTTTTTCTCAGTTCTTCTGTTACGGTAAGTAGATCTACCGGCATACCCTTGTCAAACAAGCGGCGTATAGCGGCATATATTTTCTGATTCGCATCAACATAAAAGCAGTCTTCACTTTGAATTATTTCAAGTACTTCTGCCAGCTTTTCTTTTTCCAGCATCACAGCTCCCAATACTGCTTCTTCCAGCTCAGGGGCCTGTGGAGGCACTTTCCCATAAACAAGAGAGGTAATATCGGGCTTGCGGTTACGGCTGTTTCCAAGCTCTTTTTTAATGTTTAATGCCATTGGGGTATCTGATATTATTTTGGTTGTTAGTAATTTTCACCTTTAAAAACGCTGTTTTTTCAATGTTTTCAGGTCATCAAACCTCCCGAAATCAGCCATAATTGCAGTTTTACGGAATTGTTACCCGAAGGTTAAGACAGCGTTAAGCTCAAGGTGAATAACGAATGTAAATGTGAAAATGAAAAAGCAAAAGTTTCCGACTCTTTAAATTTATCAGTGTTACATGCACAGTGTATCCACCAGCTTACCCACACAAAGTTCCGTAATTGTTTAGAATATCCACATGAATATTTAGTCATCCCCACTAAATCCACAGGTTACGCACAAATCATGTGAATAAATGTTTATGAGTAGGTATTTTTTTATCTCGATGCTATTTGCTATCATGATAAACTATCTTTACAAAAATTTAGTCGATACCGATGATCGTTTCGTATAAATGGTTGCTCGAATACCTCCCTGAGCCGCTTCCAATAGGGGTTCTGACTGACATTTTGACCTCTATTGGTTTAGAGGTGGAGGCAGTTGAAACCATAGAAGCCATAAGGGGCGGGCTTAACAGTTTGGTAATAGGTGAAGTGCTTACTTGTGAAAAGCATCCAAATGCCGATAAATTAAGGATTACAACGGTAAATATTGGTAATGAAAAACCTTTGCATATTGTGTGTGGCGCTCCCAATGTGGCTTCCGGGCAAAAGGTAATTGTGGCACCTGTGGGTACAACGGTTTATCCACTAAGCGGGGAGCCATTTTTGATAAAAAAAGCAAAAATTCGCGGAGAAGAAAGCGAGGGAATGATATGTGCTGAAGATGAAATAGGCTTGGGAGAAAGCCATGATGGCATTATCGTTTTACCAAAAGATGCCCCTGTGGGCACTTTGGCAAAAGCATATTATAATATTCCAGACGCAGATACGGCCATACATATTGGCCTCACCCCCAATCGTTCAGATGCCATGAGCCATATAGGTGTGGCAAGAGATGTCTGTGCCTATCTTTCTCACCATAAAGGGAAACCCTTTACTGTAAAGGCCCCACAGGTAAGCTTACCCGCAAAAGGGAAACCCGCTATTGATATAAAAGTAGTCATTGAAGCAGTAGAAGCCTGCCCGAGATATACAGGCATTAGCATTGCAAATGTAAAAATTGCTGAATCCCCTGAATGGCTAAAGCAGCGTTTGAATGCCATAGGCCTGCGTTCTATTAATAATGTAGTAGATATTACCAATTTTGTTCTGCATGAATATGGCCAACCCTTGCATGCTTTTGATGCAGATAAAATAAAAGGCAATAACGTCCATGTGAAATTTTTACCCGCAGGCACAAAATTCATTACACTCGATGGTAAAGAAATAAAATTGCAGACAAATGACTTGATGATATGCAATGCGCAGGAAGGCATGTGTATAGCAGGTGTATTTGGCGGTGTGCATAGTGGCGTAACAAATAGTACAACAAATATTTTTTTAGAAAGTGCTTATTTCGACCCTAAGCATATTCGCCGCACATCTATGTATCATGGTTTGAGAACAGATGCGGCAACACATTTTGAAAAAGGGGTAGACATGAATAATGTATTACCCGCGCTACAACGTGCAACAGCTATGATGGTAGAAATAGCTGGCGGAACATTAGCTTCGGATATAGTGGATCTGTATCCGCAACCGATACATCAAAATGTCGTTGAGATCTCTTATAGTTACATTCAAAAACTAAGCGGGAAAGATTATCCACCTGTTACAATAAAGAATATTCTTTCAGCATTAGGGTTTAAGATAACTGTTGAAAAAGATGATAGGGTTACTTTATTGGTCCCTACTAATAAAGCTGATGTAACCTCACCTGCAGATATTGTAGAAGAGATCTTACGTATAGATGGCTTAGATAATATTACAATTCCGTCAAGACTGAATATTGCATTAACAAAGCCAATGCCTTCTGATGTAGCAGATAGGGAGAGGATTGCCAATTTGCTTTGTGGCATGGGTTTGCACGAGATAGTTACTAATTCTATCGTAAACAGTAAATATTTCCCCGGCCGCACTGATCTTGTACGTATGTTGAATAGTTTAACCAGCGAATTAGATGTAATGAGGCCTTCTATGCCTGAAAGTGGGTTGGAAGTGATACAATATAACTGTAATCGCAAGAACAAAGACCTGTCCTTATTCGAATTTGGCAGAGTGTACACTGTAGATGCTGGAAAATATATTGAACAACCACAGTTGTGTATTTGGATAACTGGCGATGTGCAACCCACAAATTGGAATACTAAAGCACAAACAGCAGATATATTTTATCTAAAAGGAATTGTTCAAAATTTATTGCAGTATTGTGGCCTTAAAAAAATAGCTTTTTTGTACGAGGATGGCAATATTACCTGGAAGTGGAAGAATAAGGTTTTGTGTACAGCAATGAAAATTCCATCAAAGCGACTGCAGGAATTTGATATTGCACAGGATGTATATGTTGCTGTAATTGATTGGACGCTATGGCAGGAAGCTGCCGCTACTGGTAAAATAAAATATGCAGAGGTACCTAAGTTTCCCGCTGTTCAACGCGATCTGGCAGTGATATTAGATAAATCAGTGTCTTACGAACAGGTGCAGCATATTACCGAACAATTAAAATTAGACGCCTTACAGGAGTTTGGTGTATTTGATGTGTTTGAAAGTGAGAAATTAGGTGCAGGGAAAAGATCCTATGCTTTAAGTTATACTTTTCAGTTACAAGATCGTACCTTAACAGATACAGAAACAGAGCAATTAATGCAGCAACTGGCTAATGCATACAAAACAAAATTGCAGGCACAAATAAGAGAATAATGCAACAACTGCAGGCACTTGGTAATAAATTAGAACTGCTGCTTAAAAAATATGCAACGCTGCAGGCGGAAAATCAACGCCTGAAAGAAACAGTGTCTAAGCAAACTAATTCTATTGATAAGCTCCATCAAAAATTATCTGCGCTCGAAGATGGTATGGCAGGCATACATGCTGCAAATGCCGTGCTTACTACAAGTGATAAGAATGGCATGAGAAAGCAACTAGATACAGTAATTGGTGAAATTGATAAAATATTGACGACGCTGGATGATTAAAAATAGCTGCAAATTTATTTTGTTAATAGTTGCAACAGTTTTCTTTTATGCTTGCACTCAGGAGCGTTTGCCATGCGCTCAGCCAACTATTATGTCGGTTGTTATGGGCTGCCATAAATGGATAGGCGTAGATACCTTAGGTAACCCGATTTTTAAAGACACAATTTTGAACCATCCCACAGTTACTGCAAGAGATAGTGCCGGACAGTTGAGAACATCAATATATCCACAGGGTTCTAACTCTCTTATTGTGCATATGTCGCCAATTTCAGACAGTTGCCAATGGATAATTAGTGCTGATACTACACAAGTGTCTTTGGATTCTGCTGATGTAATAACATTTTACTATCAGTCGCAACTTAATTTTTTATCAAATGCTTGTGGATACGCGTATTTTTATACACTTCAAAAAGTTGTTACCACGCATCATACATTCGATTCAGTACAAATTGCCAACACAACAGTAAATACTAATGTTAATACAGAGCATGTTAAAATATTTATGCATTAGCATATGCTTGCTGTTTTGTTCAGTTGACTTATTAGCGTTGCCCACTAATGATACTGTCGATATTGCAAAACCAAAGGAGCAATATGGCCATCAGATTTGTGTGGGAGTAGATATTTTTCAGCCTTTTATAAGCAGCACAGTAAACTACAGAACAGGTTATGAGTTTACTGCTGACTATTATTTTAAAAACGATGTTTATTTTGTTGTAGAAGCCGGCTGGGGAGATGCAAATATTAATTACCCCGATCTTGTTTATAAAAGTACCAATAACTTTTTTCGTATCGGTATTAATAAAAGCTTGTTTGCACGTCTCTCTCCAAAAGACTGGGATATGGGTTTTGTTGGCCTGCGATATGGTTTTGCATCTATTCAGAGAAGTAATGCAACCTATACTGTAATAGATAGTTTTTGGGGAAATACGACAGGTTCAGTTCCTGCGCAGGAGTTGAATTGTCATTGGGTAGAATTATCTGGCGGCATGAGGGTGGAATTATTTAAAGGTATTTGTGCTGGTTATACGATTCGTGGTAAATTTCGTCTCAACAATAACGATTTTCAACTATTAGCACCCGTATATATTGCCGGTTATGGCAGAGGCGATAAGAATAGCGTTTTCGACTTTAACTTATATATCAGCTATGCTATCAGGTGGAAGAGAAAGGGAGACTCACCTCACTAACACTACATACCCGCTCTTTTTTTCAGTATAATTATCTGTAAAAGTAACTGTAGCGACATAAGTATAATTATCAATAGGCTGTTTTTCCCCTTTATAGGTGCCGTCCCAGCCGTTGCTCATATCGCTTGTTTCAAAAAGTTTTTGCCCCCATCGGTTAAATATGCTCATACTAAAAGATTTTACGTTTATACCCCTTGCATATAATACGTCATTTCTGCCATCACCATTTGGGCTAAATCCTTTAGGCAGGTCGAAAATATGTGATACAGGTTTAGGCGCGCATAAATTCACATAAACATCTTTGGATGATAAACATACATTTCTTAAAGCAATGTCATCAATTACAAAATCATTTCCAAATGCAATATCATCCATGCTGAACATATCAATGTTTGCTGTGGAAGCTTTATCGCTATACCATGTGGCATGGTAAAATGTCCATAGTCCTGCTGAATCTCCTAACTGCAGTGTAAATAGTTGCTTGCCATTAATAGATGTTTTTATCCTTGCTGCAGGAACAAGCAAAGTAGCGGCCCAAAATGAAAACTCGTAATAGCGATCAGGTTCTACAGATGCTGTTTGTTGCCAGAAATACAAGTTGGGATCAAGTGCACCATCTACCAGCAACATAAAGCCTGTTCCTGTTGTATGATCGCGTAGATTGGGTGGGTACAGATAATGAAAAGGTGTAACGATTTTAGTTACAGCATAATGCCCGGGGTTTGTTCCGGACGATTGTGGTATATATTGTGTTGAAAATCCCAGTGTGCTATCGCTAAAATCACCATTAAAAATGTGATCAGTATCTGTGAGTGTGAAAACCTGTAAAGTATATAACACAGGTGCTGTTCCCGTAAATGTCGGATTAATAGAACTTGCATCTGAAACCCCTGTAGAAGGCACCCAATTTGTATCAATTACTGTAAGTCCGGATCTGACTGTAAGTGTAGCTGATATGCTGGCTACAGAGTCGGGGCAGCCATTCACAGAATCGGGCATATTAATACTGATACACTCCTGCCCTTCAGATTTTGTTGTTATCAGAATGATACAAACAGATAATATGAACCTGTAAGCGGTAGTGGGCATTCGGTTGATTTCTAACCAAATATACGAAAAATATTCATAAGACTTAAAGCGTACCGTAAATAACAGCGCTCTTTTTTAAGACTGTCGCAATTTCCTTTTCTCTTCTTTGTATTTGCAATCGCATGGGCGAGAATATCCATCTGCTACGCAGTTTGTTCAGTCTGTCTTTAGGCGGTAATAATAGCAACCGTTTCAGAAGGCCCCATGCAGCAAAATGCCTGAATGTGCTGGATAGCTTTACAAAATATACCACTGTCGATGCATCACACTGCTCCAATATGTTTTCCAATTCTTCAGGGTCGGTAAGAGATGATATACAAAATACAGCAGCCTGCTTGGGTTTAAAATAATCCCCTATTGTTGCATCTGCATGCCATCCGCTATTGCTTATAATTCTGGCAGTTTTTTCTGATTCTGTTAGTGGCTCTTGAATACTTAGGTTTTGATCGGGAATGAACCGCATTTCCCATTCTTTTTTAGATAGGGTATCATATACTGTCCATACATAGTTTTTATAGTAGTTCAGCATTTCTTTCATATAGCCCTCACTCAGCCATTGCTTTTTCACGGCAGCATGAAAAGAAGCATAGAAATATAAATGCGAAGCATACGGAACAAATAATTCAGGAACTCTTACCACAAGGTCGCGATTGCGTGCATATACTTTCCACACGATCCTGCGCACATCGTCGCCTGCTTCAAAATCTTTATAGTTCAGTAATTCACCCTCTGTACGTCTTATCTGGTTAATACGTACATCCATAGTTTCTGTTTTTTTCGGAAACACTTCTTTGTCATCTTCATCTTTAAGTACCGGAGGTTGATAAAAATGGCCGCTGATGGGTTGCGATACGGCTAAAGAAAAAAGATGCAGCATATCCTGGAAATAAATAAACCCGCCTTTTAGCTCATACTCTTTTATGTCCGGTAATGCCATACGGCTGCGGCCGGCAATGGCAAAGCGTACCAGCTCATCTTTCTTTCTTTTATTAGATAACAGGCTGAACTTGTCGGTCATTTCATGGTTGTCATAAAAAAGCCTCCCCTTTACAAATCCAAGTACGGGGCGTATTACCCCTTGCAGCATACTGTTCATGAATAACTTGCCTTTCTTCCCGTTCTTATGTTCTGTTGTAAAATCTATCTGTAGTTGAATGCCCTTTCTGTTTTTAAGCCAGAGATAGTGCAACCAACTGACAAACGTGCTCAAAACAGATAAGGCTACTAGAGCTATTAAAAACCAAAATAGCAGTTTACCCATCAGCAATATAAATGGCCAGAATGGTGCTATCTCATCCTTACCCGGTTTTTTATACAATAGTTTGTAGCCGATCCATACTGCTGCTGCACAAAAAAATGTATTCAGTGTAAACGGAAAATATTGAGAATAATAACGAAATGCCTTTTTAATGCGCTGATTCATGCTATGCTAAAATATCCTGAAAATCCTAAATGAAAAGTAAAATTTATTTTATTTGTTCCAATTCATTATGAAAAGGCAGAGCTACATTCTGTAATTATCAATTCTGTCTATCCTTAAATCCTAAAAAACTCGTGTTCAGATAGGGTTACCTTTTCACATTTTTGGTATAAATATTGTGGAGGTATTATCAAATAATAAACCCTATGCCATATCATTTTTTCATATCACATATTTCCTTTCGAGTCAATAAATTCATTTTTTCCGGACAGTAACTTCCGCATTTCCGCTTTTG
>JABDFN010000043.1:0-244 GCA_013286485.1 Bacteroidota bacterium | reverse complement strand
GCAAATATAATTAAAGAGTGTACAGCGAACAGTTTACAGTGTACAGTTGATTAAAATTTAGAATTTCTTTTTACTTCCGCTTTGCTTCCGCTTTTGTATTTTACTGAAAAAGCGGAAGTAACCAAGAGATTGGTCCCTTCAAAGCCTTTACTGTAGCTTATATTAACTAAAATTATAGCGGAAGTAAAGCGGAAGCAAAGCGGAAGTAAAAAGAAATTCTAAATTTTAATCAACTGTACACTGT
>JABDFN010000042.1 GCA_013286485.1 Bacteroidota bacterium | reverse complement strand
TACCCAACTGTGGGACAGGTGTTTGCTGCAGGCAACGATGGGCAGCTAAATTGCTCGCCTTTTCCTGCAGGGTTTGGAACCATTGTTGGGGGATACCAAACTGCAAAGAATATTATAGTAGTATCGAGCACAGATAAAATGTATTGGAACGCATATGATGCGTCCCGGGGACCTACAAGAGACAGGCGGTTAAAACCGGATATATCAGCCAATGGGTTTGATGTGTTTTCAGATATAGGGATTGATGTGTATGAAGTAGCAGGAGGTACCAGTATGGCATCACCACAGGTTGCGGGTGCTTATGCATTGCTTACACAGAGATACAGACAACTATTTGGCAGCGGGGTTACGCCGAGGTCTGACCTGTTGAAAGCTATATTATTAAACAGCTCGACCGATGTAGGAAATCCCGGGCCTGACTACAGGTTTGGCTTTGGTTTTGTAAACATTTATCGTGCTGTGCAAAATTATACGATCACTGTTCCTGCAAATACCGCGCAATTAAAGGTGATGTTGTATTGGCATGATACTGCTGCCAGCCCGCTAAGTTCTTATCAATTGGTAAATGATCTTGACCTGACCGTAGTGGATGGGTCACTAACAGTGCATAAGCCATTGATATTAGACACGGCTATCGCCAACATCAATAATAATGCAACTGAGGGGGAAGACCATATTAATAATTGCGAACAGGTTACTATCAATAACCCGGCGGCAGGGCCATATCTTATTAATGTAACGGGACATAGTGTACCCTCACTTTCTCAAAATTATGTTGTAGCATATGATTTTGTACCGGTTGGTATTCAGCTTACTTATCCCTTTAGAGGAGATGTGATAAAATCAAGTGATTCATTCCAGGTGTATTGGGAAGCATCGCAGGATCCACACACTTTCACGCTGGAGTATACAACCAATAACGGAGCGAGCTGGACAACAATCAATAATAATATTCCAGCAAACCAATTATTCTACACATGGCATGTGCCGAATATTAGTTCTAATCAGTGCCAACTAAGATTAACAAGGAACAGTACTACGCAACAATCTATTACTGCGTCATTTACTATGAATCCGCAACCGGTTGTGCAACTTGATTCTATACAATGCCCCAGCTATATAAATCTTAACTGGAATACTATTGCTAATGCTACAGGCTATGAAGTGCTTAGAAAGATAGGACCATATATGAAAGTGGTTGATACAGTAACATCAACTAATTATACTTTCAAATCATTATCACTGGATAGTGTTTATTATGTTGCTATACGGCCGCTTATTAATGGAAGCGAAGGATTTAGAAGCCTTGCTATCCGCTATCAGCCGAATACAGGCAACTGTAAAGGAAATATATCAAAAGGGGACCTGATGCTACGATATATTATCGCCCCGGTCAGCGGTAGAAAATTCACCAGTACACAATTGGGCAATAATGAAAATCTTATTGTACAAATAAGAAACCTGTATAATATAGTCTGCAGCAGCCACAAAATATCTTATAAGATAAACACAGGAGCATGGTTGTCTAAAATATTTACTACACCCATACTTGCTGACAGTATTGTTACAGATACCATTACCGGTTTAAACCTTGCAAGTGCGGGTAGCTATACGATAAGGGCAGCAGTAGATAATCTGACACTAACCGATCCCGTTAAAACAAATGATACTGCTATCAGAACATTATTGAATCTGAATAATCCTGTAATAAATCTTAATACTGCTTTTACAGATGATTTTGAGACCATGCCTGTTTTGAATATTACGCTTGATTCATTTGGAATGTCGCCGAACCAACATTGGGATTATTCGCACACATCTGACACGGCAGGGAGAATACGGACTTATGTGAACGACAGTATACTTATATCGGGTAACAGGTCTATCAGTCTTGATTCGTGGCAGTTTAGTTTCGGGAATACCAATTACTTTACCGGCACATTTAACTTATCAGGGTATAATCCTAGTGCAGATGAGGTAAGAATGCAATTTGATTATATTATACATGGGTTTTTGGATTATCCTACAGGAAACCAGGTTTGGGTGCGGGGATATGATACACAACCCATGCAGACCATTTATTATTATGATAGTTCTTCTCCCGGAAGTGTAATGCACTCAGGGTCGTTATCTGTTACAGATGCATTAAAAAATGCGCATCAGTCTTTTTCACCCAGTACACAGATCGTTTTTGGACAGCAAAATGTTTCATTAATAGCTACACGTAGTGAAGGCTATGGTATAACGATAGATAATTTTATGTTGTACACGGTGCATAATGATGTTGCATTAGTGGGTATTACATCACCTGCTCCGTTAGAATGCAGTGTTAGCAATAGTCAACAGGTGACAGTTTCAGTATATAATGGGGTATATGCTCCGCAGAATAATGTAAAACTGTTTTACCAGTTAGACGGTGGAGCCATAGTACAGGATACATTGGCAACAATAGGAGGTAAGGACACAGTGTCTTTTACATTTAAATCTATGATCAATTCACTTGCATATGGTACGCATAGTTTAAATGTGTGGCTGTCTGCAAACGGAGATAGCTATACTGCTAATGACAGCGTTATGAATTATAATTTTCATTACCAACCATTAGTAACAAACTACCCATATTTGCAGGATTTTGAAAGTGGTGACGGTGGCTGGTATGCTGAAGGGCATAACAGCAGCTGGCAATATGGTACACCCGCATCACAAGTAATTCATAAAGCTGCGAGCGGAACAAAAGCATGGAAAACGAACTTAACAGGGCATTATAATGACAGGGAACGTTCTTATTTGTATTCTCCTTGCTTTGATATATCAAAGCTAAGTCACCCGATGCTCAGTTTTAGTTTTGCCATGCAGTTAGAAAATTGCGGCAGCACGCTCTGCGACGGAGCTTATATTGAGTATTCAACTGATGGTTTCAAATGGCAAAAATTAGGTTCTTCAGGAAATGGGACAAATTGGTATGACAGTGCTTTTGATCTTTGGAATGAGGACAGCAATGCGAGATGGCATGTTGCATCAATACTCTTACCTGCATCCTCACAACCTATCAAATTCAGGTTTGTAATGAGTTCTGACCCGGCAGTAAATTATGATGGAATAGCGGTAGACGATATTCATATTTTCGATCTTACATACCCCATATTTGAGGGAGCATTACCGAATGCTATATCTGCAAGTTTGAGTAATAGTACATGGGTTGACTATACCACCAATTCGCAGACGATAGCGCAGATGAACGGTAACGGGCAAAATATTTCTGACCTGCTGGTAATGCAGTATACCCATGCTCCAACATTTTACAATCCCGGTAATACGCAATATTATTTCCCAAGAAGTTATGTAGTAAATATTAATTCGGGTACTGTTCCAAGCGATAGTATCAGTGCAAGACTGTTTATACCGGATAAAGATGTTGTTACCATGCTATCTGATACTAATTGCCCTTCTTGTTCAAGAGCAGAAGATGCATACAGTATGGGTGTTACCAAATATGATGATAATAACAACAAAACCAAAGAAGATAGCACGCTAAGAAACAATATTAATGGCGTGTATACTTTTTATCCTTATAATACTATTAAATGGGTTCCATATGATAACGGGTATTATACAGAGTTGAAATTTAAATCGTTTTCAGAATTATGGTTCAATGACGGAGGACCTACAGGTAATTTCCCAGTTGGAACTGATTATTTGATGTTTGATGCCAGGAGAATTGATTATACGCATGTAAAGATAGACTGGACATCGTATGTAGATACTGCAATAGACCATTACGAGATACAAAAAGGAAATGATGGAGTTCAATTTACGACGATGCAGCGTTTAAGCGCTCAACATGTAAATGTTGCATCTTATTTATCTATGGATAGCCCTACTGTAATTGTGAATAATGCCGTATGGTATCGTTTAAAGTATACCATGAACAGCGGTACAGTATATTATTCGCGTATAAGAAAAGTTGACTGGACGGATGAAAATCAATTAAAGGTTGTATATCCCAACCCTAATACTGATGGCGTAATAAATATATTATGGAGTGCCAATACCGGCACCACTATGGAACTTGTTGTAACCGACCTGATGGGGAGAGTAGTTTACAATAATAGCTTAACGGCTACTGAATGGAATAACAGCACAACTATCTCTATACCACAGTTAGCGAAAGGTATTTATATTTTGAAAACGGAGATAGGCCCTAATAATTTTTCAACAAAACTTGTCTACCACTAACGATTGAACAATATCTTAAAGTAGAAAGAAGGTTTCCGAAGCTGACCCCGAAGGTCCATATCGGTGAAACTGCAGCTAATTGTATTTTTAAATGAAGGGCTTTTGTTTGCTTTATTCACTGCATAGTTGAACAGCATGGGATAATTGCATAAACGCTGCAGTGTAGTACTTATTTTAAACTCATCTCCAAGCCTTTTCCAAACTACATCATCGTAAGCAGTATTGAAAAAAGAAGCTGTTGTATTATTTTGTTCTATACTTTTTTGAATGGCTTGAGCAGCCAACATTCCGCTATATAGTGCATTGCCTATACCTTCGCCACTAAAAGGGTCTATCAAGCTGGCAGCATCACCTGTTAGCATAAAATTATCACCGGAAACGGGCTCACGTTTTGTGGCCATTGGCAATCCCCAACCTTGTATTTTATCAACAAGGGTTGCTTTAGCAAAACGATATTTTAGTGCCGGATTATTTTTTATTGCATTGAGCATTAGCTCACGAAGATTTATCTTCTTCTTTCTGAGTGTTTGGGATAATATTCCTGCACCAACATTCGCCATTCCATTAGGTAATGGGAAAATCCAAAAATATCCAGGCTTTATCTCCGGTAAAAAATGTAGCTCTAAATAATTATCGGAGTGTAAAGAACTAATGCCCTGATAATAGGCTCTTAAACCTACCGCATATGCCTTAGGTGTACTGTTGTTTATAAATGTTTTTCTAACAATGCCTTTGTCTCCATCAGCCCCTACAATTATCTTAGCATTAACCTGATAGGTAATATTATTCGCGCTAAAAGTGGTTTGTATACCGTTGTTATTTCTTTCAATGCTTTTTATTGTTGCCGCTTCAAATACTGTAGCATGCGGAGAAGGAATTTTTTGGAACAAATAGTTATCAAACACTAACCTGGATACTATAAAGCCAGGAGCTTTAGTTGCTGCAGTACGGGTAGGGGTGAAGGGTATGTCGAGTGTTTTGCCATTGGGTGCAACAAAAGTGATACCAAAGGAAGGAGTAAATTTTTCTTCGTGCGCCTGTATTTCCTCCATCCATGCGGGGTTGGCTCTCCTTAGCACAAAAGCTGTTTTACCACTACATGCATCGCCACAAATTTTATCCCTGGGGAATTTTTCTTTATCAAGGATAATATGTTGTATACCAGCTTTTGATAAAAAAATAGAAGTGGCTGCACCAGCGGGACCTGCCCCAATGATAATTACCGGTGTATCAAGCTTTAGAATAGTCATGAATGAGCGCCAAATATAGTATGTTATACCTGATGTGAAAAGTATTTAGCTTTGTATTATGGAGTACCAGGATATAGTAGAAAAAATGAGACATTTTTTGAAGGAAACGTATGCTCCTTTTATGCAAAACGGTTCAATTGACAGACTTGTTTTAACTGAGCGAAGGGAATTACAACAAAATATACCCGGGATCAGTAAAGATGAAATAAATGTTGCCTTAGAAAGAATGTATAAAGACGGTTATATACAAGAGGATAATGGCATCTTAATCATCTTTAAGTTGTCCTTTATACTTTAACAGCACCGGCATACATTTGCTCTATTATTTGTATCACATCTCTGCCTTCTTCTGCACTTGTCATAATTGGTTTGTTGTGAATGAGCACATCGACAACATTCTGAATCACTTTGTCATGATTGCTCATAGAGCCCTGGTAAAAGCCATAATCATTGGCCTTTGCACGGATATTTATTAAAGGGAGCTTATGGTCTTTTATATGCTGGTATTCTATTGTATTCATATATTGACCGCCTATTTTTACTGTACCTTTTTCACCAAAAATGGTTATGGAACCTTCCATATTTTTTTCGAAAGAGCAGGTAGTAAAGCTGAAATTAACAATGGCACCATTTGCAGCACGTAAAGCAAAGCTGCCTGTATCTTCTACCTCTGTATTTTTCTTATGAGCATAGTTGTGGATCCAACCTTGTGCGTCTGTGATCTTGCCGTTTAAATAGTAGAGTATATCAACAAAATGGCTGAACTGGGTGAAGAGGCAACCACCATCTTTGTCTTTTTTACCACGCCAGCTACTTTCTGCGTAATAAGCATCTCCCCGGTTCCAGAAGCAATTAACCTGTATCAAATAAATTTCGCCTAATAGTTTATTTTCAACCAGTTTTTTCACTTCCTGTACAGGTGGGTTGTACCTGTTTTGTTTTACTGCGAAAATTGTTTTGTTAGCTTTTTTAGCTTCACCGATCATATTATTACATTCCTGCACACTTAGTGCCATGGGTTTTTCTGCAACTATATGCATTCCTGCTTTTAAGCCTTCGATAGAGTGGGGCTCATGCAAATAATTTGGAGTGCATATACACAAAATATTTGCTTTTGATCTATGCAGCATCTCTTTAAAATCGGTATAAAAAGGAATTCCGCCCGGTACTTTGGCAGCTAGTTGCGGATCAATATCACATACACCCACTAATTCTGTAGAAGGATTGTGCATAATATGCTCTGCATGGCGGCGGCCAATATTTCCAAATCCTACAATTGCAAAACGTACCAGATCATTCATAGTGTCAAATATAAATTAAATACCTAAATCATTTCATTGTTATTGTGCCTCTATTATCATATGTTATTACCCCCTCGTCTGCCAGTTGGCGTACTATAGAAACTACCTCCTGATGTATGGTTTGAGGGAATTGGGATAATAGCTGTTTAATTTCTTTACCTGAACTAATAGATCTGATAACTGTCTTACGCAATTCTTTAGCATTCGGTTTGTTATTCTTTTTATTACATACATCACAATGCCCGCAATCGCTTACAGGTTTTTCTCCGAAATAGGTGAGGATCTGTTTTTCCCTACATATAGTATCGTTTTGCAAAAAAGAAACCATAGCTTTTGTGCGGGCAATATGTCTTTTACGCAATACTTCGATGCGCTTCATGTCTAATATAAGATGGCTGCTATCTACTCTGCGATGGTGAACATGTAACTGGGGGCCTTCTGCCGGTTTAAAGTATTCTATAATACCGATTTCCTGCAAATGCTCCAAGGTTTCTTCTAATTTTTCTTGTGGTAGTTTTAGATGTTTTGCTACAGTACTTAATTTGACAATTGTAGGGTAATAGAAAATAGTACCATACAGGCGTAATAAACCCGTTGTTACAAAAGCTATACCCGGATATGAATTATGCAAATCGTCTAATACCTGCCTGTCTACCTTGAATTGAACAGTGGCAGGATGAAATACGGCTTCGCTTATGCTCCATAATCCCTCCTGTTCTAAAAGCTTAAGTGCATATGAGGCATTGAGGGTGTTGAAACCAAACCGTTTGCAGAAAACGGATAAATCGAATGAAAAATACTGATCAGGTTCGTTGCCTGTTGGTATTTGCAGGTATTCGGCTACTGCCTGGTATATTTTTCTTAAATACTCTTCAGGTGGAAATTGTATATCTATACTGTCTTCCAATCTTTTTATGTCTGTGGCATTATATAATGCGAGGGCAACAGATGGTTTATTATCGCGCCCTACACGGCCAACCTCCTGGTAATATGCCTCTATGTGTTCGGGTGCATCGTAATGTAATACTGCTCTAACATCCGCTTTATCTATTCCCATTCCAAACGCAGTAGTAGCGACCATAACGGTTTTTTGGTTGTTCATCCAATCGTTCTGGGCTGATTCGCGTTTGTCTTTTGTTAAGCCAGCGTGATACATAGTGGCAGGTATATGCTGCTGTAATAAGTTTCTCTGCAATGTTTCTACCTGTTTGCGGCTTCGGCAATAGACAATGCTGCAAGTACTTGATGACAGGCTTTGTTCTGTATCACTAGTTTTATTCTCTGAATAATTTATTTGATAATAAATGTTGTCACGTTTAAAAGACTGCCTGAAAAGCTGTGTGTCTTTTAACTGCAATTGCCTTGTAATATCTTCCTGAACATCTTTTGTTGCGGTAGCAGTTAATGCAAGTATGGGGATATTTGGGAATACAGAGCGAAGTCCTGCGATTTTCAGATAATCGGGGCGAAAATCGTGACCCCATTGAGATACGCAATGCGCTTCGTCTACGGCTATGAGGTTTAATTCAAATTCAGGTAAATATTCAAGAAATAACTCAGTTTGCAGACGTTCAGGGGATACATATAATAGTTTTATAGGACCATGCAACATATTCTCCAATGTGCGCTTTACGTCATTATAATGCATGCCCGCATGAATATATTCAGCCTGAATATTGTGTGATCTGAGCCGTTCTACCTGGTCCTGCATGAGCGATATAAGCGGTGATATAACCAGCCCAAAACCGTTTTGTGCTATGGCTGGTATCTGGTAGCAAAGCGATTTACCCCCTCCAGTTGGCAACAGGGCAAAAGTATCTTTGTTGTTAAGTACACTATTTATTATATACTCCTGTAAAGGGCGAAATGAAGTATAGCCCCAATGTTGTTGTAATATTTTTAATGGATCGGGCAAGTGCTATTTATTTTCTATGAAGACAGGTTTCAGAGCGTTATTCCAGAGTTGTTTTTTCAATTCGGGTTGTTGTTCCATTTCCCATATTGATAATGCAGGAATGAAAATAGAGTCAGCAAATCTGTTAGGTGTGTTTAGTATGAATTGAGCTGATATGCCCAATTGGTTTGGTAATATTCCTAATAATAATACGGTTTTTATGCTTAATTTGTTTGATAAGGTAGCTATTCTAATTAATTGATTTTCATTAATTTGAATAATGTTATATTGATCGGTTGTTAGCTTGCATGCTTCCAGCATTTTTTGAAGTTGCGGTTCTTCTGATCTGCTATCCCGGTATGGGGAGGTGATAATCAAAACAGGTTTTGGCTGCAAGTCTTTAAATGATACAGTTTCTAGCCAAGCCTGATCCCATTCATTAGAAATAATACCTGTGTTTATTATAGCCGGAATATCACTCATATGCCTTGTTATTAAGGTTTTTATACATTAAAGTAAGCCGAAAAATTTTCGTTTCTTTGCGCAAATTTAATCTTTCCAAAAGTAATAATATGAGTGTTTCGGCATTAGGTATTCGTGTGAATAAGATAGAAAAAAGCAGGATAAGTGAAATTGACCCCAACAATATACAGTTTGGCAAGCACTATTCTGACCATATGCTGATAGCCGAATATGACAATGGAGCCTGGAAAGAACCTGAAATAGTACCTTATGATAATTTAACGCTGAGCCCGTCTACTACTTTTATGCATTACGGACAGGCTATATTTGAAGGTGTAAAAGCATATAAAGATCCCAACGGTAACCCGGTTATATTTCGCCCGCACGATAATCATAAACGTATGAACCGCTCTGCGGTGCGTATGGCTATGCCGGAAGTGCCTGAAGAATTATTTATTGAGGGCATGCGCCACCTGGTTGAACTGGATAAAGACTGGATACCAACATCTGAAGGGACATCTTTATATATTCGCCCATTTATGATTGCAACGGATGAGTTTATTGGTGTACGTCCTGCAACAAAATTCCTGTTTATTATTATTACCAGCCCTGCCGGTCCATACTATAGTAAACCTGTATCCATATTTGTTGATGATACTTATGTACGCGCATTTGCCGGTGGCATTGGTTATACCAAGGCGGCAGGTAATTATGGTATGAGTATGTATCCCACACAAAGAGTGCGTGAGATGGGGTATGACCAAATATTGTGGACGGATGGTATTGAACATAAATATGTGCAGGAAATAGGTACCATGAACGTGTTTTTTGTACTTGGAGACAAAGTTGTTACGCCGGATATAAACCACGATACTATTTTAGAAGGTGTGACCCGTGATAGTGTGATAACTTTATTGCGCGAAAAAGGTATTACAGTTGAAGAACGCCCGTTGAGTATGGATGAGATAGAAGAGGCATACAAAAAGGGTCAACTGAAAGAAGCATTTGGAACAGGTACTGCAGCATCTATTGCTCCAATATCTAAACTTACTTATAAAACAGATGTTTTAGAATTACCTCCTGTAGAACAATGGGAATTTTGCAATTGGCTGAAAAAAGAATTGTCTGATATTCGCTATTGCAGAAAACCGGATAATCACGGGTGGATATATAGGGTGTAACCCAAACCCCCTAAAGGGGTTTTTAAATATTTTATCCTGCTGAAACGGCGGGATTTTTTTTGCGTATTAATTTCCGTTTATATCTATTTGCTTCCGGTTTACTTCCGCTTTTTTCCGCCTAAGAAAATGTAATATGAGCCACAGATAAGGGTTTTGGTCGCATTCTTCCGCTTTTGGCAAAAAAAGCGGAAGCGGAAGTAGGGTAGTTTATTCCCGAGTGATAAAGTCAAAATGTCAAAGAACTTCATATCCGTCTGACCGCTTAAAGCGGTACTGACGGATGCATATATTCTGCAAAGTTGATGCCGAAAATTGTGAGTGGTATAAGAAGATATTCACATTTTAGAAAGTGCGAAATGTAGAGGTGTTTATTTTATAGTTATCGCACCAATTCCCACAATACAACACCAATACTTACAGAAATATTGAGAGAATGTTTGGCGCCGTATTGTGGTATCTCTATACAGGCATCTGATAATTTAATGGCTTCTTCATTTACACCAGTGACTTCATTGCCAAATACGAGGGCTATTTTTTCGCTGTTGTAATTCAGTTCGTTGAGTGAGATACTATTGTGTGCCTGTTCGATAGCATATACTATATAGCCTTGTTTTTTTACATGATCTATTGCTTCCATAGTTGTAGCAAAGTGCTGCCATTTTACGGAATCTTCGGCGCCCAAAGCTGTTTTATGAATATCACGGTGTGGAGGAGTGGGGGTATAACCACAGAGATATATTGCTTCTGCGCCAAATGCGTCACATGTCCGAAAAGCAGAACCGACGTTATGCATACTACGCACATCATCTAATATGACGATTATGGGATGCTTTTGTGCAATTTTTGCTTCTTCGGGGCTTTTGCGCCCCAGCTCTGACATTGATTTTTTAATGTGCATCTGAACCCGAATTTATGGAATTAAAGAAATAACATAATATAGTTGAATTTTGATTTTCATATTTGTTTATTCCTTATTTTCGCACCAGCTTTTGAACAAGAAATGACAGAGCAATTAAATCCACTGTGGGAGACACAATCTGATGAACAACTTGATATAGTTATCGAGAAGGTTCATAACCTGATCGTGTGGAATGATGAGGTGAATACATTTGACTGGGTGATAGAATCGCTGGTAGATATATGCGGCCATACACCAGAGCAGGCAGAGCAATGCGCTATGATCATTCACCACAAAGGTAAATATGGTGTAAAGAGGGGTAGTTTTGATGAATTACGCCCCCAGGCTGAAGCTCTGATTGACAGAAGTATACAAGCAACGATAGATTATTAGACTCTTACCCCTAATGGGGTGTATAAAATAAAAAAAGTCCTGTATTAAACAGGACTTTTTTTATTTGAAATGATTTAAGGATCAGAACAACGTGTAATTCACCAATGTGCCGTTCCTGAAGAAAAGATTGAGCTTGTTTTCTTTGAAAGTGTAGTGAAGCTCCTGGTTAATTCCTTTGACCTGAAGATCCTGGGGGATGCCTAATATTTTAATAGCATCAACAATGAACGTTTCACCTGAGCGAAGTTTTTTAGCTTTATCGTTGTCCAATAAAACCTTCTCAGTTGAAGACAGCGTTGAGAATAAGAGTCTTTGTAGTTTTATAACCTTACCGTCCCAATAAATAATAAGATTGCTGTTATTGTTGCTATAATGCCAAACGTTCTGCCTGCCTCCCTGTTCTATCTGGTCGGGTTTGCCCAATATACCTGATACATTTGCAGGGGTAGTTTCGGAAGGTTTCATCGTAAGAATAGACAGGAGTTTATCTAACAACACATTTTCTTTACTAAACGCATTAAATGAGAAACCAGCTAAAAAAGCTAACAGGGTTACATACTTCATGATCAAAATACCATTTTAACAATAATAAGACTAAATCCATGCCATAACGTTTGTTAAGCGGTTTTTAGTATCTATTTAACAAATACCCCTATTCTTAACGCCTGTTATTCTATTGGTTATACTACTAAGATGCTATTTTTGAGCGATAGTTTAAAATATAAACATGAAATATATATATCTGTTATTCTTATTGGTTTCTACAAGTTCTGTTGTAGCACAAAAAAAGCAAATAACGCTGGAGGATATCTGGAAGGACTATACATTCAAAGTAAAGAATGTACCCGGTTTTAATGCAATGAAAGATGGAGTGCATTATTCACAACTGGATATGGACGGCAAAAAGCAGCTTATAAATATATATGTGCTTGAGGACGGTAAAAAAGAGAAGACAATATTTGATAATTCTGAACAAACTTTTGGCGGCAAGGACATAAATGTAGAAGATTATGCTTTTAGCGCCGATGAGCAAAAACTACTGCTATTTACAGAGGGGCAACATATTTACCGCCGTTCAGTTCTGTATCGTGTGTTTATTTATGATCTGAAAACCGGCAGCCTGCAATTACTGGATTATGATAAGGTATTACATGCTAGTTTTTCTCCGGATGCTAATAAGATAGGATTTGTAAAGGATAATAATCTCTACTATAAAGATCTGCAAACTGATCAAACCATAGCTGTAACAAAGGACGGAGAAAAGAACCGCATCATCAATGGTAATTGTGACTGGGTGTATGAAGAGGAATTTGAATTTACAAGAGCATATGAATGGGCGCCTGATGGTAAGCATATAGCGTATTACAGATTTGACGAGAGCCTGGTGCCGGAATACACGATTGCTATGTATAACGGACTGTATCCTACACAGTACACGTATAAATATCCCAAAGCGGGGGAGCGGAATTCGATCGTTCAAATTAAATTGTATGAGTTAGATTCAAAGCAGACCATAAATACTGATATTGGAAAAGAAACAGATCAATATATACCCAGAATAAAATGGACAACCCATGCGAATGAGCTTTGTGTATATCGTATGAACCGATTGCAGAATAAACTAGAGCTATTATTAGCAAATGCAAAGGACGGCAATTCGGAGGTTATGTATGAAGAGAAGAATAAATGGTATATAGAGATAAACGATAATCTTGATTTTTTGCCAGACGGGCACTCCTTCATCTTTAATAGCGAACAAGATGGCTATAATCACCTATATCATTACAACTGGCATAGTAAGAGAATTACAGATCTAACGAAAGGGGATTATGATATAGAGTCTATAATCGGGATAGATAAAGACAAAGAGCTGGTATATTATACGTCTACTGAGACATCGCCACTACAAAGAAAGTTGTATTCAGTCAATTGGCGCGGAGATGATAAGAAATGTTTAACGCCAGAAAAGGGTTGCCATTCTATAACAGCGTGTACCGGTAATGAATATTTTTTAGACAGGTATTCCAGATTAAATAAAGTACCTGTATATTATTTACGAGATGCAAATGGAAAGATCATCCGTACCTTAGAAGACAATGCTGCATTAGAGAAATTATTGGGAGCATATGCTTTGGGTAATTTAAGCCTGATGAAAATAAACGGTGTTGAGGAACAATTAAATGGATGGATGATAAGTCCACCTGATTTTGACAGCAGTAAAAAATATCCTGTTTTAATGTATCAATATAGCGGACCAAATTCTCAACAAGTGTCGGATAGGTTTCCTGTTGGCGATTTCTTTTGGCACCAGATGCTGGCTGAAAAAGGATATATTGTTGTATGTGTAGATGGGACAGGTACCGGGTACAGAGGAGAAGCATTCAGAAAAAAGACCTATTTGCAGTTGGGTAAGTATGAGAGCGATGACCAGATAGCAATTGCAAAAAACCTGGGCAAACTACCATATGTTGATAAGAACAGGATAGGCATATGGGGATGGAGCTATGGTGGTTTTATGAGTAGTACCTGTATTTTTAAAGGAGCAGATGTGTTTAAAATGGCAATAGCCGTGGCGCCCGTTACGAATTGGCGCTATTATGATAATATTTACACAGAAAGATATATGCGCCAGCCACAAGAAAATGAAAAAGGATATGATGAAAATGCTCCCGAAAAAATGGTGAGTAAGTTAAAGGGTAAATTCTTGTTTATTCATGGTACTGCTGATGATAATGTGCATTTTCAAAATTCTGTAATGATGACAGATGCGCTCATAAAAGCGAATAAAGAATATGATTCAGAATATTATCCTAATAAGAATCATGGTATTTCAGGCGGTAATACGCGCTATCATTTGTACAAGCGCATGACTGATTATATCTTGCAGAACCTATAATATTTAAAATGCCGAAAGAGGGATATACTCCGGGTAAACTGTTCTTACTGCGTAGGATAATTAATGTAACCAAAAGTATTATACTGCCGGGGTTTCATCAATTGTCATTATACGAAATAGCCAAATTTTTTATAAAAGAGGTTAAGGATACAAGCCTAAATGAGTCCGCTGCAGCTGTTACCTATAATTTTATTATGGCGTTGGGGCCATTTTTTTTGATACTCTTTTCTTTAGTTCCATATTTACCACTGCAAGGTGCTGAAAAAGGAATATTAGACACGATAAAGCTACTGACACCTAATGCATCTGCATATAATAATATAAGCACTATAGCGCTAGACTTTATGCATACAAAACATAAGGATATACTGTCTTATGGTATATTACTTACTTTGTTTTTCTCTTCGAATGGTATACTTGGGTTTATGCGGAGTTTTGACCGCAGCATGTCTGTTTATAAAAAGAGGAGTGGACTTTCCCGGAGATGGACAGCCATTCAGCTGACTTTTGTACTTATTTGTGTAGGTGTTGCTACCATTGGTGTGTTGATATTACAAGGGCGGCACCTTGATAAATGGATATTGAAGATATTTCATAAGATACTGCTTATAAAACTTATGAGTTTTCTGATCCTGTTTTTAGTAGTATTTCTTGCTATTTCTATCATTTATAAATACGGACCATCTATGAATGAACGATTTAGCTTTGTTTCAACGGGATCTGTATTTGCCAGTATAGTAAGTATGCTAACGACCGGTATTTTCTTCTTCCTGGTAAATCATATCATCAACTACAGCAAGGTATATGGCTCTATCGGGTCTGTTATAGCATTTATGGTTTGGGTTTGGCTAAATACCCTTGTAATTTTGATAGGGTATGAACTAAATGTAAGCATTATGCTTGGTAAAATATCACGAACAAAAAATGGCAAAGACAAACAACATTAAATCATTAGCGGCTGTTTTTTTTGTTTTACTATGTAGTTGTGGTGATAAGAATACCATACCTGATAAAGTGAATTTTACAGAACATGTTGCACCTATACTCTATAATAACTGTACTATATGCCACAGACCAGGAGGGTCGGCACATTTTTCATTAGTAACATATGCTGATGCAAAGGGTAACGCAGAAGCTATAGCATTTACAACAAGAGAGCATTTAATGCCCCCATGGCCGGCTGATCCGCATTATACTCAATTTATAGGTGAGCGGTTACTTAGCCAAAGAGGTATTGATGTATTGCAAAAATGGTTGCAACAAGGGGAGCAGGAAGGCCCGCAAGACAAGTTACCAACCTTACCAAAATATTTAACCGGATCTGCTATTGGTATACCCGATATGCGAATTGCAGTGGCGCCTTATTTTTTAAAAGCTTACAGTAATGATAGGTTTCTCCTGGTTAAGGTGCCGTTTGAATTACCAAATGATACGTTTGCAAGTGTCATTGAATTTATTCCCGGTAATAAGAATGTAGTACATCATGTAAATGGTGACCTTGTGAAATATGAATTTGACAAGAAGAAGGATGTTTTTGGAGGTGAAAAGGTAGTGGATATGGTGGAGGACACAAGTATTGTGAAGGCTTTTGAAAAGTTGGGACTGCCTAATGATGATGGTAGCTACCCGGTATTAAAAAAATCAGTTGTTAATTACTTACCCGGAGTATTTGCACAAAAATATGCGAATGGGATTGGTGGTTATTTTCTGCCACGTAAAGGAGTTTTTTTGCTGAATGATCTGCATTATGGATTTACGTCGAAAGAAGATGTATGGGATAGCTCTTATATTAATATATTTTTTTCAAAAACACCGCCGAACAGACCTGTTGAAGAGTTTCAGCTAGGAACATGGGGAGTTGCTCCTGTTGAGCCGGATCTCATAATACAGCCCAATACGATTAAACGTGTTCGCAGCCATGTGGTAATACAAAAAGATATTTCTGTTCTTACCATTAATCCTCATATGCATCTTTTAGGCAAAAGTTTTAAAGCATATGCTTTGCAACCAAACGGAGATACAATTCGCCTTATTTCGATACCCAGGTGGGATTTTAACTGGCAATATTTTTATACGTTCAAAAAAATGGTAAAAATACCAGCCGGAAGCACTGTTGTAGCTGAAGGTGTATACGATAATACAACTGCGAATCCTAACAATCCGTTTAGTCCCCCACGCTTAGTAAGAGATAATAATGGTAGCATGAAGGCTACTGATGAGATGTTTCAATTTATAATAACATACCTTCCATACCAACCCGGAGACGAAAATATCAGTCTTGATATATCTAATTAGTCATGTTCACAGTATTTTAAGATATTGCTATTGATTAATTACCTAATTTTAAATAAAGAAGTATGAAAAAAGGATTAGTTTATATTGGCATAGTTAGTGCGATTTTATTAGCAAATACGTCTATTGCTCAAAAGGGGACTTCGGACACCAAAGCCCAGGCCGTAATAAATGAGCTAGCAATTGGTTCGCCGATACCGAACGCAGACAATGTATTGCATGGAGCGATAGCAACCACCAAACCTAATAAGCCACTTACCCTTAATAATATAAAAACCGAAAAGGGTCTTATTGTAATGTTTTCATGTAACACTTGCCCATTTGTAAAAAAAGCTGAGGTTCATACGAAAGAAATAATGGCATACAGCGAGCTGCAAAATGTAGGTATGGTTTTGGTTAACTCGAATGAAGCTACACGTAAAGATGGGGAATCAGAAGAAGATATGATAGATTTTGCAACTCACAATAATTATACGGTTCCATATATTGTTGATAGAGGATCAATTTTGGCTAATGCATTTGGTGCAACTCACACACCGGAAGTCTTTCTTTTTGACGGGGAAGGAAAACTTGTATATAAAGGCGCTATGGAAGATAATCCGTCTAACCCTGTAGAATCTGTGCATTTTTATTTAAAAGAGGCAACAGACGCAATGCTGGCAAAAGGGATCTATCAACCTCAAGTGACCAAGTCTTTAGGTTGTACGATCAAAAGGAAATAGCTAAAGTTTTATAATAATTTTTTATTTGGCCGGCATATAAATTGCCGGCCTTATTTATGTTAATTGTGCAATGTATATTTACACCCATTCATGTCAACAGGTAATAAACAAATTTTTTTAACACAATCTACAACACGCTGGCAGCGCTTTAAATGGTCAATACGGCTGCTTGTTTTTTTGTTTTTATTAATACTAACAGTAATTGGGTTGGCATTGTGGAAATGGTACTCTCCGGATGTACCGCAGCTAAAGGGTGAAAATGAACAATTCAAAGCGATACTTCACCCCGATAAGCATGCCCTAATGCAGGAAACCAAGATCAATAAGGACTATTTAGGGTTTAGGAATTACATTAATAGCATAATTGCTAATGGCGGAAAACCGTCAGGGATCAAGAAAAATGGTAAAATAAGCTATGTTACACACGCTGATAGTATTCATTCATTTGCATGCCCAGTAAGAGCAGCTTTTTATGTAGGCTGGGACCTGCAATCTTATTTTTCTTTAAAAAATGATATATCTAAGGTAAATATGATCCTACCGGAGATGATATTTATTGATCCCGCGGCAGATACGGCTATTGTAAACATAGATGACAGGGGGTTAAGCCTTATAAAAGCCTCTCATGTAAAAACAGTAGCCCATTTATCTAATTACGATACTAAAGCAAATAATTTCAATGGCGAAACTGTACATCATATTTTTCATGATCCTGTTAAAAGGGCAAAGTTTATTGATGAGATAATTGCTATTGTTAAGCGAAATAAGTTTGCCGGAGTGAATGTAGATTTTGAAGAACTCAAGGAGGAATCGGATGAATATTTTATTTCCTTTATGAAGGAGCTAAGTGAAAAATTTCATGATTCCGGCTTGATAGTATCAATGGATGTTTCTCCGTTTAATGATGATTATAATCTAAAAGAGCTTTCAAAATATAATGATTATATGTTTCTAATGGCATATGATCAATATCCTGAAGATGGGGAACCAGGCCCTATATGTACTCAAAAGTGGATAGAGGCAGCCGTAGACGATGCCATAAAAAAGATACCTGCCGAAAAAATGATATTATGTCTCGCCACTTATGGTTGGGATTGGCCTAAAGGAGGCATTGCAAAAGAGCGTACCTACGAAGAGCTACTCAGCATTGCGGCAGATGAAAACGCGACAGTGGACTTTGATAATGATACCTACAATCTTACATATAAATACCATGATGATGAGGGTAGGGAACACACCGT
>JABDFN010000041.1 GCA_013286485.1 Bacteroidota bacterium | reverse complement strand
TCGACGGTGCCCGCACTTCGCCTTACCAGTTCTACCAGTTTTGGTTAAAACAAGCCGATACTGATGCAGAGCGAATGACCATGACATTTTCTTTCCGCCCGCTTGAAGAAATAAACGCATTGATTGCAGGACACCGCACTGCTCCGCACCTGCGCAAACTGCAGAAAACATTGGCTGAGGAATTGACAACATTGGTACATAGTGCAGAAGATTTGTCTTTTGCTCAAAAAGCATCTGAAATATTATTTGGCCAATCTTCTATTGATACATTACGTACGCTCAACGAAAAGCAATTGCTCGAGGTGATGGAAGGTGTGCCGCAGGTGCATGCATCATCAGGTGTATTAGACAATGGTACCGATCTGCTTACATTTTTATCTGATAGTGGTGTATTCACTTCTAAAGGAGAAGCGCGTAAAATGGTTCAGAACGGAGGTGTAAGCATTAATAAGGAAAAAATAACTGCCTTAGATTTTTTACTGAAAAAAGAGCATTTACTGAATAATAGGTATGTGCTCATCCAAAAAGGCAAATCAAATTATACGCTGGCGATATTTAATTAAATTTGAAGCATGTCACCCCGTTTGCTTCGTGGTATATTATTGTTCACCGGGCTGGTAGCCTTTACATTACCTGCATTTTTTTGCAATAGCCCTAAGCAGGATAGTACAGCCGTAGAAGGCTCTCCCTGGAAAAATGTATACGATACAAACGCGCATTATGTGGGCATGGAAAAATGTCGCATGTGCCACGAAAGCGTTTATCAGACTTTTATACAAACAGGCATGGGCCAATCATTCGACCATGCAACACATAAAAAATCTGCGGCTGATTTTTCCCCTGCGCATGCCATAGTCTACGATAAAGACCTCGATTATTATTACAAACCGTACTGGGAGGACGATACGTTATATGTTATGGAGTTCCGTACAGAAGGGAAAGACACCGTGCATAAACGCATTCAGCGGGTAGACTATATTGTCGGCTCGGGCCAGCATACCAATTCCAACATTCAAAATACCAACGGTTATTTTTACCAGGTACCTATTACTTTTTACACGCAAAAACACCAATGGGATCTCGCTCCGGGTTTTGAAAAAGGCGCCAACACCCGCTTCAGTCGCATGATAGAAATTGAGTGCATGAGTTGTCACAATGGCTATCCTGAATTTGTAAATAATAGCGAGAACAAATACATTAGTGTTAAAACAGGTATTGATTGCGAACGCTGTCATGGCCCGGGCAGCCTGCATGTACAGGCAAAAACAAGCGGAGATATTGTTGATACATCTAAGGGGCCTGACTATACCATCGTCAATCCGCGCAGGTTATCAACCGAATTGCAGAACAATGTTTGCCAGCGCTGCCATTTGCAGGGCATCGCTGTACTGAATGATGACAAAACATTTTTCGATTTTCACCCGGGCATGAAATTATCAGGAGTAATGAATGTGTTCATGCCCGAATATGAAGGTGCACAAGACAAAATGATCATGGCATCGCATGTAGAGCGAATGAAAAAAAGCAGGTGCTATGTAGAGTCTCAAAAAATGAGTTGTATCACCTGCCACAATCCGCATATCAGTGTAAAGTTCACACCACGTACACAATATCTCAATGCCTGTCAAAGCTGCCATGGCGGTGCAACAGGCCAACGACAATGCACAGAAAAACCTGAAGTGCGCGCGCTGAAAAATAACGACTGCGTTACTTGCCATATGCCGCACAATGGTAGCATAGATATTCCGCATGTGGCAGTTACAGATCACTATATCCGCAAACGTCCTTTAGCTGATACGGAGCAAAAGAAGATATCTGCATTTCTCGGTTTAAAATGTTTCAACAACGACCATGTAGATGCTATTACCACAGCCCGCGGTTATATGGAGTTTTACGAACGCTATGCACCATCCGCACCATTGCTGGATTCTGCTTTGGTTTATTTAGGCAAACAATCACAAGACGAAGTGCAGCAAAAACAAAACCGCGATTATATAAGAGTATATTATTTGCTCAAAGACTATCCGCATGTTATTCAATACGCATCGCAATTAAAACCTGCTGACGTGAATGACGCATGGACAGCCTATCGCTCTGGTGAGGCATACTTCGAAACGCAACAGTTGGACAAGGCATTGCGATGGTACAAACGCTCTGTAGAAATTTGGAAATATTCCCTCGATTTTGAAAATAAATATGGTACTTGTTTGCTGGCTTTAGGAAATGCTCCCGAAGCACAAAAAGTATTCACATTCATACTCGAACAAAACCCTGATTATGTAAGTGCAAATACCAACCTCGGCTTTTTGTTCATGCAGCAGGCCAATCAAACAATGGCCATACACTACTTTTTGCACGCAAACGATCTGGACCCCGACCACCAGCAAAACCTTATCAACCTCGCTGTTTGGTATCATAACGAGCATCAGCCGGGCATGGCTAAAAAATACCTCGCACACCTGTTAAAAAAATACCCTGGCGATCAGCGCGCAAAGGCTATGATGGCAGATCTTGGTACCTCTTTATAATGTATATTTGTTACAATAAAAATCTATTTAATATGCGCAAGACCTTCCTTATTTCTATTTGCATTTGCATAAGCATGTTCGCTTTTGCACAAAAACCTGCCGATAAATCAAACAATGCTAAACCTCCTGCTAGCTTCTTTATGGGTTTTAGTACAGGAATAAACAACCAGTCAGGTATACTGGGGATTAATTTAGAGCTGCCTGTTACTGCTAATGTTTCAATTGGTAGTGGCTTTGGTGGTGGCACTTGGGGAAATAAGTTTTATGCTGAAGCACGCTATTATTTCCAGCCTGCTTTTAAAGGCTGGGCTATAGGTGCAGGTATCACACACGCTTCCGGCTTCGATAACATGAAGGCTAGTTTGCAAACTGTTTATTATGGCACTACACAAGTTACTTTAAGCTCAGAACCCGTTACCAACGCCTTTGTTGCAGGCTATAGAATTTGGAGATTGGGCAGGAACCGTAATCGGTTTTATACGGAACTGGGATATTCTGCCGCACTCAATTCACCTCGCTATACAGTTACATCAGGCGAAACATTAACAACCGATGGAGATAGAACTGTTAAGCTGTTATCTCCGGGCGGTATAGTTGCTGCTGTTGGTTTTTCTTTTGCGCTTTAATACTGTTGCAAAATACGGGAGCCGCGCCAAAGGCGCGGCTCCCGTCATATAGTATAGTCAACTTATTTTGCTGTGTTATACAACTCCTCAACTTTTTTCCAGTTGATCACGTTCCATATCTGGCTCAGATACTCAGGCCTGCGGTTTTGATATTTTAAGTAATAAGCATGTTCCCATACATCTATACCGAGTATCGGCGCGCCTTTTACTTCAGCAACATCCATCAGCGGATTGTCCTGGTTAGGTGTAGATGTCACCTCAAGTTTACCATCTTTTACTATCAGCCATGCCCAGCCACTGCCAAATCGTGTAGCGCCTGCCGTACTCATTTTTTCTTTTAGTCCGTCAAGCGAACCAAATGCGCTGTTAATAGCATCAGCAAGAGCGCCGCTCGGCTGCCCGCCACCTGTTCCCAGCAATGTCCAGAAAAGGCTGTGATTATAATGTCCGCCGCCGTTATTGCGTACCGCAGCGGGCAGAGAAGATATATTGGCCATCAGTTGTTCCAGTGTTTTATCAGCGGCAGGTGTTCCTGTCAGGGCCTTATTCAGGTTGTCTACATAAGCCTGGTGATGTTTGTCATGATGTATTTGCATCGTCTGTGCATCTATATACGGTTCCAGTGCGTCAAAAGCATATGGTAATGCCGGAAGTGAATGTGTCATAATTATTGATTTTTATTTTTTAGAGAACTCAAAGGTAAACGTACTTGGCAGAAAGCCCAAAAACACTACAGCTATATAATATCTGTAAATACTACAATTGATAAACCGTATAAATTCAGTATTAACTGTTTATATTATTAACAGTGCTTATATACCAATCACTAAAAAATATTTCTATCTTAGGGCTTACCCGATCATGATGTATTTATTAATTTTTAAATAGTATGACAATGGAATTTACTGCTAAACAAATTGAAGGAATGCTCAATGGGGACATACAGGGCAACCCGGATGCAAAAGTTTCTGCACTTTCAAAGATAGAAGAAGGTGTTCCGGGCTCTATTTCCTTCCTGGCCAACCCACTTTATACGCAGTATGTATATACTACCGAAGCTTCTATTGTTATTATAGGTAAAGACTTTCAGCTCACAGGTCCTGTTGCTACCACGCTTATTTGGGTAGACAATGCGCAGATAGCTTTTGGCAAATTGCTCGAAATATATTGCCAGGTAAAGCTCAATAAATCAGGCATTTCAAAACAATGTTTTATATCAGACAGCGCTAAGCTGGGGAAGGATTGCTATGTGGGTGAGTTCGCATTTATTGGTGATAATGTAAAGATCGGCAACAACGTAAAAATATATCCGCAAACATATGTAGGGGACAATGTGGTTATCGGCGACAACACTACGGTTTTTGCAGGCGTTAAACTATACTCAGAAACAGTAATAGGCAAAGATTGTATTATACACTCAGGCACTGTTATTGGCAGCGATGGGTTTAGGTTTGCAACAGAAGAGAACAAAAAAATACCGCAGATTGGTAATGTCATTATAGAGGACGATGTAGAGATCGGTGCAAACTGCGCTATAGATCGCGCTACGCTCGGTTCTACCATATTGCGCAAAGGCGTTAAGTTCGACAATCTCATACATATAGCGCACAATGTAGAGGTGGGTGAAAATTCTTATCTCGCTGCTTGCAACGTTATTGCCGGCTCTACCAGGGTAGGTAAGAATTGTATGTTCAGCGGGCAGGTGGGCATTATCGGCCATTTAGATATTGCCGATGGTACCAAGGTCAGCGCGCAGTCAGGTATTTCAAAAAGTATTACAAAGCCCAACGAGGTATATATGGGTTCTCCTGCTTTCGAAGCATCTAAATACAGAAAAGTATATGTACATTACCGTCACCTCGACAATATTGTTCGCCGCATCGAAGAATTGGAAAAACAAACCAAAGAAGAATAGTTCGGGAAATTAGAACTGTATTTGTTCACTGTTCACTACACCGCTGCTGCTCTGCGCTGTCTGCGCTCTATTCGGCGTGCTGCTCTGCGCACAGGTATCACCTCCATAGCCTCGTAGCCTATCATCTGCTCTGTTTCAGGGTCCCATGCTTTTAGGCGCAGGCAGGCTCTTATGTCAGAGAGTTTTAAAGATGTTTTAGTAGGATTTTGCAGTTCAGGTATGGCTGCCATAGCTTCCGGCAGGCGGTAAAAAGGAATTCTTGAATTCAAATGGTGTATATGGTGGTAGCCGATATTAGCGGTAAACCAGCGCATTATTGGGTTCAGCGGCATAAAGCTGCTGCTTTCCAGTGCGGCTTCTGTATAGTTCCAGTCAGTATTGTTCTTATACTTGGCGCCGGGGAAATTATGCTGCGCATAAAACAAATACGCTCCCAGCATATGGCTCAGAAAGAAGGGCACAAAGAAAGTAAGGAACCAGGTAAGCCAGCCAAAGTGCACGAACAAAAATACGGCTATGCTATAGTGTACTATCAGCACGGCAAGGCTGTCCCAGTGTTTGCGCTTATTACTCATGAACGACTGTATGCACATGCCGAACATAAATGTGGTAAAATAAGCAAAGAACATATTCAGCCAGTGGCGCACAGCCAGGTAAAAAAAGCGTTCCTTATTATCGGCCTCCATAAACTTCTGCTTGGTCATCAGCGGAAAAGAGCCGATGCTGGCGCTGAACAGTTTGGCATTATTGGCGTGATGGTGATCGTGACTGCGCTTCCAGATGCTGGGCGGAGTGATCATATAAAAGCCAAATGCGGTAAACAACACATTGGCAATAAAAGATTTTTGAAGTATGCTATGGTGCTGGTAGTCGTGAAAGATAATGAACATACGGGCCAGCATACCGGCACTGAATATACTGCAGGCTATGCGCCCCAACACATTAGGCACGTATATAGTGCCCAGCAATCCGGCAACTAACAGTATATAAGATGTAAGCGTATAATACCAGCTTTTCCAACGAATTTCTTTGGCAAAAGGCTTACTAGCCAATATCAGTTCTTTTCCTGTCAACATTATTATTGAGGTACCTATGAAATTATTAATGCAAATTTAAAATAAAAATCGATAAAAGAAGGGGTTAGATATTAAAATTTCTGATAGATGGGGATGTTTTACAGTTCAATGAGTAAATGGGGAATGTTAAAAAGAGAATTACGTCTGTTTGTTGTAATAATATTCTATAAACCAATCGGGTAAATACTTTGGATCAAGTTTATCCCATATCTTATTATTTTTTTGCTTTTTAAAGTGAGCGAACATGGTAAAATCCTCATCGTCAACAGAATTGTCAAAGTAAAAAGCCTGATACGCTAATTGACTAGCCTCGTATAGTAATTGCATAGAGTGGGTGTAACGTTTTTCAATCGTTAAAGGTGGCACATCATGACCACCCTTTTGTTTACGGGCTTTAACACGAAATTTATTAATCTCTGCTGATTCTGTTGAAACAAAATATAAATACACCTTATATCCGGCATCTGATGCCCTTCTCATAATATCTAATTTGCTTTCATGAGAAAGGACTGTTTCAAAAGAGAATTTTTTCTTTAGCATTAATAGATACTCTCTGATTACATGTGCTAATACTTGTGCTATTCTTTCATCTGGATTATTTATGTTCACTTTTTTAGCTGATAGTGGTTTTAATTTTATTTTGCCATTTGAAAATGTATAACAACTATTGAATTGCTCGTCAGTAAATTGAGCATTTATCAAGCCAGATGCTAATGCGATTGCATGAAATTCCTTGTTTGATACATCGATTTCATATTTACTAAAAGTAAACGTATCTTCTCTGAGAGATCTTGCTATATCATCAGCATTTACATAAATACCAAAGTCGATAGGGAAGCCCTCTACTTTTTGTTTCTTTACATATTCTATTACAGAACTTTTGCCAGAACCATTTGGGCCGGCAAAAACACGCATGCGGAGTTGAGTTCTGGGCTTACTTAAGGACAATCTTACCTGGTCTTTTATGCTTTGTTATAGGTGATATTTTCTCTGTATAACCATCACGATATTTTTTAACAACCCAATTATCCTCAGCCACTATTGTATATCCCATTAATTCCATTGTTTCGCGGGCAGCATGACGGATACCGGCTTTAGCTGCATTTACTAATATTCGTTTCGTTAAATAGGCTGTATCTTCTGTTTTTGTCTTTCGATTATTTTTCTTTCTTGCCATAAATCAAAGGTACATTTTTTAATGTTAAAGTATAGTTGTATATGTAAGGTACTTTTTGTAAACTTCCTGTTCCTTCCGCATAAATAATTAGTAATATAAGCTGCGGTGGCTACTTTGATGTCCGGATCTTCGGATCGGGACGACGAAGTTTACCCGAACATTAATGGGTGGGTAACCTTGCGATATATGTGACTTATAAGCAAATGCAAAATGCCTAGTATTTATAAGTTTTGCGGAATGCAACAAGAATTAGAAATATTTCTTTTAAACGATCAACCCACTGCCTGTCCTTACTGTGGTGCTAGAGTAGAATTTTATGATTTTTATTATGGTAATGAATTCTTTCAATTCAATATTTGCTTAAGATATGACTGCAGTTATGTTTTTGTAACTATAGAAGGTTAATCCACTATTATATATAAGTGTACTATCAAATTGCGTAGTTCTACGTATTGCAATTATAGTTTGATAGTCATAAGTTTATGGTTTAAATACATAAATATGAGGAGATGCATATTATTTATTTTCACCGCGCTAATAGCATTAAGTACTTTTTCTTGTGGACCTAGCGCTGAAGAAAAAGCAAAAGTAGAACAAGCTAAAGCAGATTCTATTAAAGCTGCTACCGAAGATGCAATGAAACAGAAGTTTGCAGTAAAAGAAGCTTTGCAAAGTAAACTTCAAAATGCAACATCATATTTGGAAAAGCTAAACGAACAACTTGTAAATACTAAAGCTAGTTTGGATGTTGCAAATAGTGATATGGATAAGATTAAAGAGTTTCATGTTATGAGGACAAATTCAGAAAGAGAAGAACAAGTAAGAGCTCAATCGATTAAAATACAAAGTATTCAATCTAACATTTCAAATATAGAACAGACGATATCAAATCAACAGGCATCTATCGCTCAAATAAAAGCTGACCTAGAACAATATAAATAATGAAAGAAGGTCAAACATTATGGACAAGAGATGAATTGATATTAGCAATCAATTTGTACTGCAAGTTGCCATTTGGCAAAATGCATAAAGGGAATGCTGATATAATTGCTATGGCAAAGTTAATAGGGCGTACCCCTAGCTCGATCGCTTTGAAGCTTGGAAATTTTGCAAGCTTTGACCCAACATTAAAAGCGAGAGGTATAAAAGGCGCTTCTAATGCAAGCAAGCTGGATGCTGTGGTATGGAATGAATTCTATAATAATTGGGATATTGCTTTGTTAGAAAGTGAAAAACTACTTGCAGAAAAGAACCACACTACCATTTTAAAACTAAATGACATAAAACTCGATGATCTGCCGAAAGAAGGAAAAGAGAAGGAGCGAATGGTTAAAGTGCGAGTAAATCAATCAATTTTTAGAAGAGTTGTTTTGGCAACATACAATTACAAATGCTGCATAACAGGAATTGAAAATCCAGAACTATTGGTAGCCAGCCATATCTTACCCTGGGCAAAAGATGAAAAGAATAGAATGAACCCAATGAATGGATTGGCTTTGAATGCATTGCATGATAAGGCGTTTGATTGTGGTTTAATAACTATAGATGCAAAAACTTACAAGCTCAAGATCTCTCCAAAACTTATGGATAATAAAGCTCCTAATAGTATTAAGGAAAACTTTTGGGCGTATGAAAGAAGAGAGATATTGCTGCCAGATAAGTTTTTGCCTTCAAGAGAGTTTTTGAAAACACATAACGCAAAATTTGATTCCAATGTTGACTAATGGAATTAAAATCCTCGTGCACTTTGACAGAAGCAATAATGCCAATTATATCTTATATAGGCTAAAAGATGGTGAATGGGACGAATTTATTATGAAATTGACCTTAGGTTTTCGTTTATGCTATATTGAGGATGAAAAACTTAATGAATTAGCATCTAATGCAAATATTACGAAATCCAAGTTTTTAGAGAGATTTATACTACCTGACGAACCAATTATTAAATCTGGAGATTTTGGTGAATTGCTAAGTTTCTTTTCAGTAAAAGAAAATTTAGAGAATAAGGGATTGGTTTTAACATTACCTCTAAAGTGGCAATGGAAAGATAACAGGAATAAAGCTGCACCAGGTGCAGATGGAATCATATTTCATATTCCAAATGCTAAAAAATATTCATCAGATGATTTAGTTGTTACTATTGAATCAAAAATGAAATCAACATATTCGAAAGAAGGTCGGATACAAGATGCGATCGATGGCGCCGCAAAAGATAAACTTTCACGAATGGCTAAAACGCTTAACTGGATGGAAGAAAAATATGCTAAAGAAGGACAAGAGGAAAATAGAAAAATTGTGGCGCGGTTTAAAGATCCTGCGACTTATGGAACTTTTAAAAAAGTTCATAAGGCAATTGCAATACTTGATATAGCATTCGAAGCTGATGAAATTGCAAAACCTATTAATAATAGTGAAAGTGTATCGGTAATTATTTTCTCGATTCAGGAACTTCAAAAAGCATATGAGAAAACAAGGGTTAACATGATAAATTCCATTTAATGCCAGCGAGCAGACAATTAAACACTTGGATAGCTGAATCTGGTTCATGGCAATCATTCATTGAATTTAAATTGGCCGAAGATGAGCGGGCACGTTATTCTTTTCTTGCTGCATACGATAATTTTTTTTTAAGTCTAATGACAAGGGCCGTAGAATTAATAAAGAGTAATGATATTGAAGTTGATGATGCCTTATCTGTTGCTAAGGGACTAGAAATTTTTTCTTTGAAAGAAAAGAGGGAGAATTTTCGTGGAATTAATCAATCTAATAATATTTTATATGCAGCTGGATTATATTACTTATCTAATTTTTCTGCTTCGAGTTGGATATTGTCAAAAATTTTTCCTCACAGAAATTACGATATAGAAATTGATTATTTTATATCTAGTTTTCTGAGGAGAGAATTAAATCATAATAATCGGTACAATGAGATTCTAAAAAAATTTTTAACAACAGGGAATAGGTTGTTTATTCGAATATTAATTTGGCAATTGACGCGTGCTAAGGAAGAAGCATTTAATAACGATATTGAATCTTATTTTTCCTTTCTATTAGCAGAAACAATTGTTTCAAAATTTTTAAATGACAATATTTGGAAAGATCTGTTGCAGATAAATGATAATAGAGACCATTGGAGAGATTTTATTGTATACAACGTAGAGAAGAAAGTGCCGATTTGGACTTTTTTCCCATCGCAAAAACTTGCAATTAGTAACGGTGCTTTAGGTAGAACAACTTGTTCCTTACAGATGCCTACGAGTTCTGGCAAAACCTCAATTAGTGAGCTAATAATCTATAATGAATATAAAAATAACAATGAATGCCGAGTTCTTTATCTTGCTCCATATAGGGCATTGGCTTCAGAATTGAAACAGACATTAGCTGTAAATGTTGGTAGGCTTGGTATTTCTTCGAAAACAATTTATGGTGGTAATTTGCCAACATTTGAGGAGAGGACATCAATATCGGATGTGAATTTGCTAATTGCAACACCTGAAAAATTTATGGCAGTAGAGGATATTTTCCCTGATATATCGGAATCCTTCACAACAATTATTTGTGATGAAGGGCATTTGTTAGATGATGAATCTAGAGGATTAAATTATGAGTTATTGCTTTCTAGGCTAAAAAGCTTAGAAACCAATAAGAAATTTATTTTCATTTCAGCAATTATCCCCAATATCAGAATTGTAAATTCTTGGCTGGGAGGAACCGAGGAATCTTTAATTTCCTCGAATTATCGCCCGACTGAATTAGAATATGCATTTTAAAAAAAAATGGACAAAATCGCTGGCTACTATCTTGATATAAACCCGCACAAAAGAAGACCAATTAATTTCCAACTCTATAAGTATTTATATGGCGGAGATTTAGAACTTTTAAGTGAGGGTGGGAAAGTGAAAAAGATTACTAGTAAAAAAGGGATTTCTGTTGCTACCGCAATTAAGGCTTCAAATTCAGGGTCTGTTGCTTTGTTTGCACCTCATAAAAGAGGTAATACGGGTGTTGAAGGTTTGGCAGAAGAAGCTTTAAAGCAATTAAGAAATAGAAATAATCTAATTGCAAAATACGCACCTGAAGGGCATCTAATAGACCTTGCCGAATACTTCACGATAGTATTTGGTAGCGACTATTTATTAACTCAATGTGCAAGGGTGGGCCTTTTATTTCATCATGGAGATTTTCCACAGAATATTCGTGAAATAATTGAGGATTCTTTACGGGAAGGAAAAATACGTTTAGTAATTTGTACAAATACTCTATCAGAGGGGGTTAACCTCCCAATCAAGACAATCGTGATTCATTCAACTAAAAGATTTAATCCATTTGTAATTGGGAACTACGAATCGATGAAAATAAGAGACTTAAAAAACTTAGTGGGACGCGCTGGTAGGGCAGGAAAAGAAACAAAAGGAATGGTTATCATTCCACATGATGATGATTTTGCAAGAATCGATGAATTGATGCGTGATAGAAATATAGAGCCGGTTAAAGGGCAATTATATAATATCGTAAATTTAATAACCTCTTATTTGCAAAAGGAAAGAATGCCAATAGCAGCTGATACGCTTGATTTACTGAGCGAACAATATTTGGAATTGCTTGATTCTATTGACATATCAATGATAGACCTATTAGCTGCGGAAGTTGAAATAGAACAGCTTGATGCCTTGGTAACACAATTAATTAGTCAAACATTGTCATTTTATCAAGCTAACCCAAACGAGAAAAAAACATTAACCAGCCTTTTTGAGTTAAGAGTTGAAAAACTTAAACCAATTGTTGAAAGAGGAGAATTTGCTGCGCTAAAAAATAGTGGTGCCAACATACGTTTATATGAAGAAATTAATTCTAAATTTGATTTTACAGATGAAATTTGGAATTTATCATTTAATGCTTTAGATGATGATTGGCTATCTTACCTTTTAGACAATGGCATATTTCAAATGTCAACTTTCGCTTCTTATATTGAGGTGTTTAATAAGCAAAATAAATGTGTAATTAATGGTATTGAAGTAAAGAAAGCAATAGTATTATGGATGAATGGGAGTTGGTATAAAGAAATAGCAGAAGAATTGAATTTAGAGATATACCAAATTTTAAGACTTATTAGTTCAGTTATAAGTTTTAATATACAAACTGTAATATCAACAATTATTAGATTAAAGGAAATAAGTGATTCAGATTATGTGATGCCAAACAGTATCGTTAATTGGCCATCTTTTTTGCAACATGGAATTAATAAACAATTGCAATTAGATTTGATTGAAATGGGTTTAATTGACCGGGTTAGTGTTCGGGCGCTGGGTACATACTTTGATTCAGTTGAGTATGATTATATAGATTATAATTACTTAAGAGCCTATTTACTACATAATGGGAATGAGATTCTAAATAACATAAGGCCGAACTTACCGGCAATTTCTTTTGAAAAGCTCGCTGTATTTATTGACCGGCTAAACATTAGAGAAATGTTTTAAACTAAGGATTTTTCATAAGTAAGTAGTCGTGTCTAAACAAGGCTGATATGCTTTGCAGTTGAGTAGATTTTGGGACGTACAAAAGTGCCCCGAAGTGAATTCAGGGTAAACTTTGCAACGGCTTAATAGGAATTCAAGCCTCTAACGATGCCGACTGTTTATATGATTTTTAAGTCAGTCTAACGCCTTGTTCAGTAGTATTACCGAAGTACAAGAGTGCGACGCAACGATGCTAAATAGTAGCAGAAAGGTAAGCCCAGAAATATTTTCCGTGTTTTCGTGAGGTTGCTTCGTGCCTCGCAATGACATATTTTGGCTGGTTTGATATATTATCGTACCTTCGCGCCTCATTTGGCAGTTAGGCTAATGGTTTTTTTTCCGAAAGCGTTCGGGACGGCGGCCAAAGTAGTTTCTCGGCCGCTAAAAATAGATCAAACATAATGACATCATTTTCAAGCTTCCCCATGAGGGAAGAATTGACCCGTGCGGTAACAGACCTCGGATTCGAAACACCTACACCCATTCAACAAAAAGTAATTCCGCTTCTTTTAGAAAATCCTGTAGACATAATAGGACTGGCACAAACGGGCACCGGTAAAACAGCAGCTTTCGGGCTTCCGCTGTTACAACATAGTGACCCCGACCAGAAGCATGTGCAATGCCTGGTGCTGAGTCCCACTCGCGAACTCTGTATGCAAATACAGGAGGAGCTGAAGAAATATGGCGCTCATATGCGCGGCCTGAAGATAGCGGCTGTATATGGTGGTGTGCCCATAACAGGGCAGATACGCGAGGTGAAAGCCAACCCCCAAATTATAGTGGCTACTCCCGGCCGCCTGATAGACTTGTTGGAGCGCAAGGCCCTGAACATGGATAACGTGCAATACGTAGTGCTGGACGAGGCTGACGAAATGCTGAACATGGGCTTTAGGGACGATATAGATTTTATATTGAAAAGCACGCCTAAACGCCAGCATACATGGCTCTTTAGCGCTACCATGAGTAACGAGGTGCGGGGCATTGCCAAGCGCTTTATGAAAGAGTGGCAGGAGATAAGTGTGGCACCAGCCAACCAGGCCAACCAGAATATAGATCATCAATATTATGTAACAAATAATCATAACCGCTTTGATACGCTGCAAAGGCTGCTGGATTTTACACCGGGCATTTACGGTATCATCTTTGTGCGCACCCGGCAGGACTGCCAGGATATAGCCGAGAAGCTGATGAAGCAGGGTTATCATGTAAGTCCGCTGCATGGTGATATGGACCAGAAAATGCGCAGCAAGGTAATGGATCGCTTTAAGAGTAAACAACTGCAGGCCATAATAGCTACAGACGTGGCGGCTCGCGGTATAGACGTGAATGATATAACGCACGTAATTAACTACGAACTACCCGACGACCAGGAAGTGTATACACACCGCAGCGGACGTACGGCCCGCGCAGGCAAGAGCGGTATATGCATGAGTATAGTAACACCTAAAGAAATAGGAATTATTAGGCAGATAGAAAGAATAGCCAAAGCAAAATTCCATAAGAGTGATATACCGGACGGTGCTGAGGTGGTAAGAAAAAGATTGTTCTTTTATCTGGATGAAATAGCGAATGCAGAGCCCGCAGCTGATTTTGCAAAACTGTATCAACATAATATTCATGAGCGTTTTGAAGCCATGGATAAGGATGAGCTGATACGCCGGTTGATATGGTTGCAACTGAAAGACACGATAGATAATTATAGTAAGGCAAAAGACCTGAACGCTGGATATGAAAAGAAGGGTGAGCGTGGAGAGAGGGCCCCGCGTGGTGTAGACAGCAGCGGCAGGGCAGTAATGCGCTTGTTCATAAACTTAGGCACGAAGGATGGCATGACGGATGAGGGATTAGTAGACTTTATAACAGAGAGCACAGATATAGAGCCTGGTATGCTGAGTGGTGTAACTGTGCGCGAATTGGCGAGCTTCTTTAATGTAGGCAGCGATGCGGCTGAATTTATAATGACAGCATTATCGTCTAAGAAATTCAAGGGTCGTAAAGTGCGTGTAGACGAAGCGGAGCAGAAGACCGGTGGTGGTGGTTTTAATAGAGAGCGCGGTGGTGACAGAGGCGGTGAGCGTGGCGGATACAGAGGTGGTAGGGATGGAGACAGAAGAGGTGGTGGAGAACGTGGTGGCTATCGCGGCAGCCGTGATGGTGGTGGAGAAAGAGGCGGTGAACGCAGAGGTAGCGAAGGCGGCAGGTCGTCTTTTAGCAGAGATAGCGGCTCCCATTTTAATAAGAAAGGAAGAAAGTAAATTTGTTGGGCGGCGCCGCAGGCGCCGCCCAACACTCATCATAAAATGATCTCCCCGGTTGTATATATCAATCACTCCGAAGAAAGAGGCAGGGGTGTGTTTGCCAACAAAGCGCTGGATGCAGATACCATCATAGAAATGTCGCCTGTTGTAGTAATGACAGCAGAAGAGCGCAAGCTGTTGGATCAAACACTACTGCACGATTACATCTTCGAATGGAATAACAATGACGAAAAGAATTGCTGCATGGCATTGGGTTATATACCTGTGTACAATCATTCCTACCAAAGCAACTGCGAGTATTTTATGGACTATGAAGCACAAACCATCAGCATAAAAACAGTGCGGCATATAGATGCAGGCGAAGAGCTCACCATCAACTATAATGGCGACTGGAACGATGAAAAGAAAGTATGGTTTGAGGTGAAGTAGAAGACAGATAGTATTGTCAGGAATGATTAATGATATCAATTGCTTTATCCAGCAATTCATCTTTACCTGCTTTGATACCTTTAATGGTTGGTTTAACGACTATGTCGACCTTCACGCCTTTGCGCTGGGTTTCTGTCCCGTCAGGATATAAAATGCCGATACCCGATATCATAGTTCTGATACCGCTGGGTAATATGATCTCGGAAACATTGCCGTCAGCTCCCGCAGTAGTACTGCCGATGACAGTGACATGAGGTGCTGTTGCAAGAGCCATGGTAGCGTATTCAGCGGCACTTTGTGTTTTTTCATTTACAATGATAACCACTTTCCCCTTGTACGGATCAGGATTGAATATGCCGTTTTTGAGCGGAGTAGAATAGGTGAACATGCCCGGTGCATCTACACTGCCAAAAGTAAATTTTACAAATGCACTTGAGTCCGGTTTTAACCATTCGCCATACGTAAATGGCATAAATGTAGAAGGGTAGCAGCGCATATCAATAATGAGTCCTTTGGTGCTGCTGAATGCGGATTTGATATTGTCAACATCTCCATCTTTAAGCATAGCCGGATATATGTAGCCAATATGGTCATCAATTATTTTGTATGCTTCTTTCTTTTCCTGTGTAGCTATTTTGGTGCGTTTGTCCATAGCACTTAGCAGCGAAACTTTTACTTTGGTTGTCTTGTCGTCTCTCGCAATCGTTAGCTCGGCTTCCTTAGCTGAGCTCCTCATCATAAAACTATTCTTGCCGCTCAATTCACGGAGTTGTGTTTCATAATTAGATGCAGGTGTGAGCGGCGCATATTTTTTTATCAGGTCAGGAACCGGGATGCCATTTATTTGTTCAATGATATCGCCAACCTTTAAGTCGGTAGTAGGTAAGATTTTATTTACTGAAGTAATAACAAGTTTGTCTTCAACGAATTCAGCATCAAAAGGCATCAGGTACATTCCCCTTAACTCGTTTATAATTCTGCCTCCGTTAATGTTTGCATGGGTATCATGTATATTGGCAATGAGTTTTAAACAGGCTAAAGTGTATTCAGCACTGTCTTTAGCATTTACAAAGTCTGGGATAGATTCAGTTAATACTTTGTTCCAGTTATCACCAATCAGGTGTCTGTTAGGATAAAAATATTCTATCATGTTCCAATAACGATACAGCGCCAATAAACGAATACCTGCATCGGGGTAATTGTTGCCGGGGTATGGATTCTCATTGGTAAACACAGGGTTCCCTATCCGTTCAGCCATTTCAACATAAAAATGTTTGAGTGTAGCGTTGCGGTTTTTCTTTATATACTGAAGCTTGGCTATTATAGCAGGAGAAAAATGCGCCCTGTCGAATAAATAACCATAATCAGGAAGTAGCTTAGTATCAGCGGCTATTTTTATTTCTTTACATTCATCACATGCAACAGGTTTGCTAAAATGGTCAATCCATTTTTCCATAACTGTATTGGCATCTACAGAAGTTTTGGCTGCTAATACTTTTGGCAATACCTGAAAGAGTTCATCATCCATATTGAAATAGCCTTTGGCTACACCCGAATGATAATACTTTATAAAACCCCATAACATCCCCAGGCGTGTGAGCTGCATTTCTTTTTCCTGGTCAAGTTTAATGGCGTCTATGCCCGAGCCTTTGCTATGTAAAGAATCGCCTAAACCCATTTGAGCTGTTGCAGGTGATGTGATAAACAATATGAGAAAGAAGTAACAGAGTTGCCTGTACATGATGAAGGATTATTCATTAAAGATAACAACAGGCTTCTTTTCTTAAGTGTTAAAATATATTAATAGGCCCTGCTTTCTTTGTGCTCCATATAGTTCATAAAAGCACGGTTAGCTACACGATTGCCACCGGGGGTGGGGTAGTTGCCTGTAAAATACCAATCACCGGTATGATTAGGGCAAGCATTATACAAACCTTCAAGAGATTGATAAATAATGTCTACATGTGCTTTTACATCTTCATGATGAAGCATTCGGGCTATTTTGTCGCTGATCTCATCTGCAGTAAAAGAATCGTAGATGGATTGAACATAGTTCTTCTCATCCAGTTTGCCTTGTTCATCAGCTTGTTTGCAGCATTGGTATACCTGTTCTAATTTTTCGGATTGCCCCTTATCTTTTAATAATCCCACTGCTGCCTGGAAAGCAATAAAGTCACCCATCCGGCTCATGTCTATGCCATAACAATCCGGGTAGCGTATCTGCGGTGCTGATGAAACTATGATGATGCGCTTGGGAGACAACCTGTCCAGCATTTTTATAATGCTTTCTTTAAGTGTGGTGCCGCGAACAATAGAGTCGTCTATGACAACCAATGTGTCAATATCTTTTTTTACAGTGCCATAAGTAATATCATATACGTGTTGCACCATTTCGTTACGTGCAGAGTCTTCAGTAATAAAGGTGCGCATCTTCACGTCTTTGATCGCTATCTTTTCTATATGCACCCTGCGATTAATGATCTCACGCAGCTCGCTCTCGCTCATGTCTTTATTTGCAAGAATGCGCTTGATCTGGCGTTCTTTCAGGTAGTCTTCGAGCCCTTTTATTAAACCATAAAAAGCTATTTCTGCAGTATTTGGTATAAAGGAAACAATTGTATTCTTCAGATCATTATCAACAGCATCTAACACTTTCTGTGCCAGGTTGCGGCCCAATTGCATACGCTCGCGATAGATATCTACATCGCTACCACGGCTAAAGTAAATGCGTTCAAAACTGCAGGCTTTTAATTCTCTTGGTGGTAATATCTCTATATCATTAAACTCACCATTAGCTTTTGTGATAATAGCATGCCCGGGTTTTAGTTCGTGCACTTTTTCCAGCGGAACATTGAACGCGGTCATAATTGCCGGGCGTTCTGATGCAGCTACTATTACTTCATCGCTTTCATAATAAAATGCCGGGCGAATACCATTCGGATCACGCATTACAAAGCTATCGCCATTACCTACTATGCCGCTAAATACATAGCCACCGTCGAAATGAGTAGTAGCTTGTTTTAATATGCCTTCTATATTTAAAGATTCAGGGTTGGTATCGTCTGCCATGCACAGGTAATAATAGATGGTGTCTATCATTGCCCCCAGGTCGCTTTCGCGAATGGTAGTTGATGGATGCTCGTTGAGCATTTCAAACAACTCATCTGTGTTTACCAGGTTAAAGTTACCGGCCATTGCAAGGCTGCGGGTAGGGTTGATGTCAGTTTTAATGAATGGGTGGCAAAACTCCACATTATT
>JABDFN010000040.1 GCA_013286485.1 Bacteroidota bacterium | reverse complement strand
GCAAAATAATATATCATGCTGCAGATACAAGAGGACACGCAGACCATGGTTGGTTGAATGCACATCATAGCTTCAGCTTTGCAGGCTACTACGACCCGGAAAGGGTGCATTTTGGAGCATTAAGAGTATTAAATGATGATATTGTTGCAGGGGGAATGGGTTTCGGTACCCACCCGCATGACAACATGGAGATCATTACCATTCCATTAGAGGGGGCTTTGGAGCATAAAGACAGTATGGGCCATACGGGGGTTATACAGCCGGGAGAAGTGCAGGTAATGAGTGCCGGAACGGGGATCAGGCATAGCGAATACAATCACTATCCGGATAAAAATATCAACTTGTTGCAGATATGGATATTTCCTAACAAGAAAAATGTACAACCCCAATACGGGCAAGAAAAGTTTGATGTAAATGATCGTAAAAATAATTGGCAATTGTTGGTTTCACCTTTCGAAACAAATGATGCGGGGTTAAAGATTCATCAAAACGCCTGGATAAGCCGAACCGAACTGGAGAAAGGTGGCGTTATTACATACCACCTGCACAACGATAAGAATGGTGTGTATGTATTTGTAATTGATGGAATGATCACCACTGAAGATAAAAAATTGAATAAGCGCGATGCTCTGGGCATAAGTGAAACAACAAGTGTGCAAATGATTGCTGACGAGCGATCTGATGTTTTGATCCTGGAAGTACCTATGCATGTATAATAACTGGATATGCAGGAAAAATGCAGTTTGAACGAAAAAGAATATGCATCCTCAGAGGGATTATTTTGGAAACAATTACGCCCGTCAGTTCAGGAGTTTTTGAAAAAAACCAAACCGGATTGGAAGGGAAGTGACTTTATTTCTTACGATGCGCTGAATAGCGTGCTGAACACCTATATAATAGAGTTGATAGCCGAAGAGCAAAAAGCAGGGAAAGATATTGCCAAAAAGGTGCAGCACCAATTAAAAACAGATGAGGAGTTAAAGCCAATACATAAGCATACTCAGGAGGAAGCACTTACCTATGGACAGCGCCTGGCAGATAAAATAGCTGATTTCGGTGGCAGTTGGACATTCATTTTGATTTTTGTGTTTATCATTATTGTATGGATGGCTGTGAATATATATTACCTCAGTAATAAAGGGTTTGACCCATATCCATTCATCTTGCTCAATTTGGTCCTATCATGCCTGGCTGCATTGCAGGCACCTGTTATTATGATGAGCCAAAACCGGCAGGAAGATAAAGACAGACAACGTGCAGAGTATGATGTGAGTGTGAATGTAAAAGCAGAAAAAGAAGTAAGGCTCCTGCATGAGAAGCTGGATCACGTACTGCTACACCAACATCAAAATATAGTTGAGTTGTATCAACTCCACCTGGATCTTGTAAAACAAATGCAACAGCGACTAGACATACAAAATAAAAACCAATGAAAGCAGTAACTAAATATTATACAAATGGCGAAATAACAGTAGTTTGGGAAAATGCACTTTGCCAACACTCTACTATATGTTGGAAAGGATTGCTAGAAGTATTTGATCCGGGGCAAAGCCCCTGGATAAATATACATGCTGCAGAAACACAGAGAATTATAGAGCAAGTAAATAAATGCCCTTCGGGAGCGCTTTCGTATTTTGTAAATAATGAAAAGAACAGCGACTCATAGCTTTGGATATTACGAGTAAAATAAAAAGGATACAGCAGCAATTGAAGTTACCATTGCCTGGCCTTAAAGCACAGGAGCTAATGGCAGGTAGAGTTTTGCCAATGCAGGTAGATGTGCCGGACAATGCCCGTATAAGTGCTGTTTTATGTTTATTATACCCTGTACAATATGAGTTGAATGTGTTGCTTATGAAACGAATGACAGACAGCACGGCGCATAGCGGGCAGGTAAGTTTTCCGGGTGGTAGCAAAGAATATGCAGATAAGGATCTTATTACTACAGCACTGCGTGAAGCAAATGAAGAAGTGGGTATTGATGCTTCAGACATTTTAATATTAGGTGCACTCACGCCTTTATATATCCCCGTTAGTAATTTTATGGTGCATCCATTTGTCGGGTACGCTCAAAACAAGCCTTCTGTAAACCCCAGTAAAAAAGAGGTGGCACATATAATCGAAGTGCCACTCGAAAAATTATTTCACAGGGATACAAAAACTATTGCAGAAGTAATTTCGCCCGCAAGACCGAAAATGGTTCGTAAGGTAAATGCATATGTGCTGGATGATGGAACCGTTATATGGGGTGCCACAGCAATGATACTTTCGGAATTAGAAATGTTGATGAAGAATATTTAGGCTGCCGAAACGGTATTCCCTTCTTTTTCTTTTTCAGGAACAGTTTTAAATACAATATCCCAAAGCACGGAGCTTACACCAAACCCTTTATCATCAGATCTATAATGATGCAGATGATGATTGCGCCACAATGCCTTCAAAAACCTAGGTGGTGCATAAGCATGTATAGCAAAGTGCATAGATCCATATACCAGGTAGCCAAAGACAAACCCCGGAAAAAATGCAAATACATTTGCTCGCATAACACTATACATCATCGTAGATAGTATACACGCTAATATAAGGCTGGGTACAGGTGGCATAAACAACCTTTCTTTATCTCTCGGAAATTCATGATGCACGCCATGCAATCTATAGACTACCTTTTGCATCTTTGGGTTATGAGATATAAGATGGAATAAATACCGGTGCATCAAATACTCAAACAATGTCCAGAATATGATGCCACCAATAAATAATAATATCTCATTGCCAATTGGCAAACCCTTATAAGAAGTGCCAAAGTATAGCATGAAACAAATGATAGGAAGGTAAATACTGTAAATAACCAGCGGATGTGTCTTGGTCATTATTTCTAAATACTCACTTTCAAACAATCTCGCCTGGCCTTTGTTTTTGATTTTATCAAAATGCATATTTCCTGTCTCTTATTGTCTGCAAAACTAAATATAATTTTTTATGCTTTCCCATCAACCGATTCTATAGGCTCATTGTCTGCATCATCATCCAAAAGGAAATCGGCCGATTTATTCTTTTTAACAATTATTTTATCTACCCATAATAATAGTGCCGGCTGTAAAATTAAATTGGTAACCATGGCTAAAAATAAGGTCATAGAGGTTAGGTACCCCAAAGACTTAGTACCATCAAATTCGGATAGTATAAATACGGCGAATCCTACGATGAGTATGAGCGAAGTATATATGATACTTAGCCCTGTATCATATATAGTTCTGCGTACATTATTCGAAATACTGTCATCATGCCGGGCCATTTCCTGTTTAAAATTTACCAGGAACCTTATGGTTACGTCAATAGTTATACCCAATGCAACACTAAAAACCAGTACAGTAGAGGGCTTTATACGAATACCCAACCAACCCATCAGGCCTGCTGTTATTAACAATGGGATAATATTTACAACAATGGATATTAGCAATATTCTCCATGACTGGAATAGTACGATCATACATCCGAATATGATGATGAACGCCAATATAAGACTATCCCTTAAGCTATTAATAATAAACCGGCTACCCTCCAGGAAAACAATACTCGTTCCCGTAAAGGTAACATCGTATTTACTGCTGTCGAATAAGCGTTTAGTCTCAGGACGTATACTATCTAATAATATAGGTAATTGTTTAGACCCGATATCAGCCATGTTGATACTGATTCGGGCTTTGCGCGCATCACTGTCAACAAATGAACTGATCAGTTTTGTAAATAAACTGTTCTTATCTTTTCCCGAATGCATGAATGTGATCAGTTTTGTAGCAGGAAAAGATTCTGTTACAGCGTAGCTGTTCGTATCACCTCCAAAAGTGGCTTGTACTGCGAACTTGATACCGTCTGTTACAGCAAGTGTTTTGCCTATTGCGTCAAATCGTTGTAAAAATTGTTGCAATGTATCTATGCGCCACAATGCATCTCTTGTTGCCCCTTTTACCAAACCATATTTCTGTTTGGTATCAACCACAATTTCCAATGGCATTACCCCGCGAAAATTGCGTTCAAAAAATTTCAAGTCTGTGTATACCTTGTCAGATTTTGGCAAGTCATCTACAATATGTCCTTCACTTCTTAGTTTAAGCACACCCATAAGTGAAATAGCTGAAATAGCGATCGTAAAACCATATATCCAACTCCGGTGGCTAAACACCCAATTCGTAATAGCAGTTAATAAATTATTGATCCATTTTTTATTCAGATAACTGGTATGCCGTACATGGGGAGGGGGTAAAAAGCTAAACATGGCCGGAATAAAAATGAGCGAAATAAAGAACATGCCCATAATATTCAGCCCTGCTACCAGGCCAAATTCTTTCAATAAACTACTCTTGGTAAAAAAGAATACGCCAAAACCTATTGCAGCAGTTAAATTGGTAAACAAGGTTACAATGCCCATCCTGTCTACCATTCTTAACAACGATTTGGCCTTGTTCTCATGTTTGCTGTATTCTGAATGGTATTTATTTAAAAAATATACGCAATTAGGGATACCTATTACAACTATCAAAGGAGGTATCAATGCAGTAAGCAGCGTTATTTTATAACCTAGCAAGACAATAGTACCTATAGACCATATTACACCTGCGGCTACTACCATCATAGATGCCATTACCGCTGTAAATGAGCGAAAGAACAATACTAATATTACTGCAGTAAGTACAAAAGACATGATCAGGAACAACTTCATTTCCTTTTGCACCCTTGTAGCCATTACGGTGCGTATGAGTGGTAATCCTGAATAATGCATTTCAATATGATGCGCCATTCCAAATGAATCTGCCAGTTCCATCAACCTGTTTACTACGATCGTTCTTTTTTTAGAATTTAATACTTGTTTGTTGATGCGTACTGCCATCAGGTAAGCATGCGTAGCAGGATTATATAGAAAGCCCCTGTAAAACAGCATTCCTGCGAATGTTGTTCGTATGTTGTCAGTATTAGTTACGGGCAGGCTGTCAACGAGGCGCACCGTCATTAGTTTGCCGCTAACAGTATCGTTCACAAGATTGATAGCGCCCGGTATAGATAATACATTCTCTACGGGATCTATATTTACTCCATCTGTTTTTATAGAATCAATTCGGTCTATCCTATCGGCAAGCCTTGCATAATCATTAAAAAAACCGGGCGAAAAAAAGCTGTCCGTTTGTATGCCTATTACCATCAGGTTCCCATCTTCACCAAATTGTTTTCGGAAATTCTGATAATCTATATATATCGCATTATCAGTAGGAGTGGCAGCTGTAAACTCATAACTCAACTCAACCTTTGACGCAAAATAGCCCATAGCAACGGTAACTGCCAGCAGGAAAATGAGCAATGCAATACGAAACTTAATAATAAAAGCTGCTATACGATGCCACATGCGTTTTTGGGTAAGGCTTTATCCGTCTTGGCATTGACCAGGCGGGTGTCAAAAGTAGTAAAAATTGGGGTGTATTTGATTTGTAGACGTTTGTATTATTGTATGAGTTTTGGTTTATAATGAGATAAGCGAATTTGATAGAGGTTTAAAGGCTTATCCTTTGTTTTATGGTAAATTTGCAGCTGTTTCAAGTTAAGAACTGTTAAAATGGTTTTTATTATATAATATGAATAAGGGCTTGCAATTAAACGATCTGTACGAAAGGGCATTGAAATTTGACTTTTTGTCTGCTGAAGAAGGTGTTTTTCTTTTTGAACATGCACCGCTAAGTGAATTGATGTATGTAGCGAACGAATTGCGCAAAAAACAGGTACCTCATGGAAAGGTTACCTGGATCATAGACCGCAATATGAACACTACGAATGTGTGTATCGCTAATTGTAAGTTTTGCAATTTCTATCGTGTTCCCGGCCATCCTGAATCTTATATTACCGACATTGAAACATATAAAAGGAAAATTGAAGAAACATTTAGATACGGTGGCGAACAATTATTGTTGCAAGGTGGTCATCATCCGGAATTAGGTTTAGACTTTTACACTACGTTATTCAAGCAATTGAAGGACTTGTATCCTAATTTAAAATTGCATGCGCTCGGCCCCCCTGAAGTAGCGCATATCACAAAACTCGAAGGCGCTACACACAAGGAAATTTTAATGGCGCTGAAAGAAGCTGGTTTGGATAGTTTACCGGGTGCAGGCGCAGAAATACTGAACGACCGTGTGCGACGTCTTATCAGTAAAGGTAAATGTGGTGCGCAGGAATGGCTGAACATTATGCATGAGGCACATAAGCTGGGCCTTACAACCAGTGCTACTATGATGTTTGGACATGTAGAAACCATTTATGAACGTTTTGAACATTTGGTAAAACTGCGCGAAGTGCAGGCTAAAAAACCTAAAGATGCCAAGGGTTTTCTGGCGTTTATTCCCTGGACATTCCAGGATGTAGATACTTTGCTTCGTCGCATAAGGGGCACAAAAAATTTAACTACCGCAGAAGAGTACATTCGCATGATAGCTATGAGTCGTATCATGTTGCCTAACGTAAAGAATATACAAGCGAGCTGGCTTACTGTAGGAAAGCAAACAGCGCAAATATGTTTGCATGCAGGTGCAAATGATTTTGGTTCCATTATGATAGAAGAGAATGTAGTAAGTGCCGCTGGCGCACCGCATCGCTTCACTTATAAAAGTATACAGGCTGCCATACGGGAGGCAGGATTTGAGCCACAACTTCGTAACCAGCAATACGAGTTTCGCAAACTACCGGAACAAATAATTGAGCAAGTAATTGATTATTAAATTTTTTTAACACTGCTATTACCATATTATCAATTCTTTTTACAACGCATAAAAAAATATATTTTATTGCATTTAACCTTTCCGTACATTTGTCCGTCAATATACTATGGCAACACCTGAAACCATAGAATAAACCTATAAACATGAAATTGATACAAAAAACTGTCCGTTTTTTCAAGGACATATACTGGCTCATCGTTCACATAAGAAAAAACGACGGTATCCTATGAAACTCCTAAAACAAACCCTTCTATTCGTATTGTCATTCCTCCTTGGACTTGAAATTGTTTTATCATTTAATGTTGGTTCAAAATGGATAGTTGCTGTTCCTATAGCACTATGTATTGCTTTAGCAACATTGCTACTTCAGGAACCTGTATTAAACTTGTATAAAGGATTATCAGGCAAGCAACGTAAGCTTTCAAAGAGCAAAAGCAAGCATCATCGCCATTATAGTAAAAGCAGCAAGCATAAGCACCGCCATAGCCAAAGGCATACTGATGATCAACGGCATTTGAAAGAAGTGTCTTTATAGTTTTTACTATTTGCTTTATAGTATTCATCAAGCTTATCTATTAACTTGTTGCATAATTCTCATATTTTAATTGAGTTTTATGTTGTTGTTCTATCTCTGCTGCTTTGGGCTTTTGGCTGGCTTTATTGATGCCATTGTAGGTGGTGGCGGGCTTATACAATTACCTGCTTATTTTATTTTCTTCCCGCAGCTTTCATTAGTACAAACACTTGCCAGCAACAAAACAGGTTCTTTCCTGGGAACCTTAGTGGCTACTTTAAGATTCATAAAACGCGTAACAATTGACTGGAAGCATTTGATGCCCGCTATAATTGCCGCTTTTGCGGGTGCGTTCTCCGGGGCTTTGATGGTGAGCTATATTCATAAAGAACAGTTCATGCCATTCATTATTTGTTCTTTGGTTATAGTATTGGCATATACTGTTTTCAGGAAAAATTTGGGCTTGCACCACAATGTAAAAAAGCTGACAGCAACCCGTTATTATCTGTACGCGATCGGCACCGGCGGGCTTATTGGCTTATATGATGGCATGATAGGACCGGGGATAGGTAGTTTTCTCATTTTTGCTTTTATTGTTTTGTTCGGTTATGATTTTCTGCACGCTTCTGCTAATGGTAAGATCATTAACTGTGTTACAAATTTTTCTGCGTTGATATTTTTCTTTGTAAAAGGCGCTATTGTATGGCATATTGCTTTGCCAGTTGCAGCAGCTAATATGCTTGGTAATTATATGGGTTCTCATGTTGCATTAAAAAAAGGAAGCGGGTTTATACGTGTGTTCTTTATTCTTATTGTGCTTGCATTAATTATTAAATTGGGTTGGGATTATTGGGTGAAAAGGTAAAAGGTAAAATCAACTTAGTTTTCTTAGTCGTTCTACAGCCTCCATTAATGTATCTTCTTTTTTAGCAAAGCAAAAGCGTATGAGCTTATCATCTTTCTTGTTATTATAGAATGCGCTGACGGGAATAGTAGCCACACCATATTCTTTGGTAAGCCATTGCGCAAATTCCATATCGGGCATACTGTTGATACGCTCGTAGCTTGCTACCTGAAAGTAGCTGCCTGCAGCGGGCTTGTGAATAGTAAATGGTGTTTGCTTCATCAATTCTAAAAAGTAGTCGCGCTTTTTTTGCATCATGCTATGAAGCGGTTCTGCAGAATTGTTCATGATATAATGCGCGAGTGCATATTGCCCCGGTGTGTTTACCGTAAAGCTGAGAAACTGGTGTATACGGCGGAAGGCTATTGTAAAATCAGGCGGGGCTATGCAGTAGCCGATCTTCCAACCTGTGTTGTGGAACACTTTGCCGAAAGAAAATAAAGCAAAGCTTCTTTGCCTTAATTCAGGATGCTCGAGAACAGAATAATGTTTTTGCCCGTCGAAAATAATTTGTTCATACACTTCGTCGGAAAGGATGACAATATCAGTATTGCGTACGATACCTGCCAATGTATCCCAGTCTTGTTTTGTCCAAACTGCACCTGTGGGATTGTGAGGTGTATTTAAAATGAGCGCTTTCGTTTTTGGTGTGATGGCTGCTTTTATTGTATTCCAGTCAACATGAAAATCGGGTGCGACCAAAGAAACGGGAACAGCTTTTGCTCCGTTCATTTCTATATTAGGTATATAGCTATCGTAAGCAGGTTCTAAAATAATTGCTTCATCACCCGGTTGCAATACCGAGGTGAAAGCTGTATAGATACCGTAGGTTGCACCGGGAGTAATAGTGATCTCAGTATCTGCGTTGATATCTAAGTTGTAACGTTTTTTAAAATTATCGGCTACTGCTTGTCTTAGCAATGGCAAACCCGGCATAGGAGCATATTGGTTGAAGCCATTGTGTGCGGCCTCGTGCAAGAGTTTTGCTAATTGCTCATCTAATGGGAAATCAGGAAAACCCTGTGAGAGATTGATAGCATTGTGCTGTGTAGCCAATGCGCTCATTACAGTAAATATGGTAGTGCCTGTAGCGGAATGTTTTTGTGGTAAATTCATTGTTGTGTAAAAGGTTCAATGGAAATAGTTCTAATGACATCCTCCCCCTGCCCCCTCCAAAGGGGGGCATGCGAATGAGCTATAAAAATTTATCACCCTTGTTGCGTTTCACTTCGGCTACATATTCTTTTATTTGCTGTTCACGGTTCCGCTCGCAGATAAGCAATACATCTTTAGTGTCTACAACAATAAAATTCTCCAGCCCTTGCACAACAATGAGCTTATCATTGGGCGCCTTTATCATACATTCGCTGGCATCAATCACCATTACATTATCTCCATACACTGCATTGCCGAGGTAGTCTTTTGACGAATTCTCGTAAGCAGATTCCCAGGTACCAAGGTCGCACCAACCGAAGTAAGAAGGTATAACAAATACATTCTTAGCTTTTTCCATAATGCCATAGTCAATAGAAATATTAGTGCACTGCGGATATAATTCACTTACCTTATCATGCTCTGCGGGTGTATTATACACGTCTTTTGCGAGTAAGAAAACTTCGTGCATTTCGGGCATGTATTTTTCCAGCGCTTCCATAATGGTATGTACATTCCAGATAAAAATGCCCGAGTTCCACAGAAAATCGCCGCTTTTTAAAAAAGTGCGCGCCAGTTCTAATGATGGTTTTTCAGTAAATGTTTTTACACGGTATACTTTGTCTATTTCATGGTTTGTATCGTATTGTATATAGCCATAACCTGTATCGGGGCGTGTAGGTTTTATACCCATGGTAAGCAGTGCATCGTGATTAGCAACAAAATCGAGCGCATCGTGCATAGTTTTTTCAAAAGCATGCTCATCCATAATAAGATGGTCTGCAGGTGACATGATGATATTCGCATTTGGATTCAATGACATCATTTTATGGGCAAAATAGGCAGCACAGGGTGCGGTATTTTTCCTGGAAGGTTCGCTGATGATATTATCATCATGTAGCTCTGGTATTTGTTGTTTTAAAGTTGTGATGTATTGCTGGTTTGTAATGAAGTAAATGTTCTCTTTAGGGCATATATGCTTAAAGCGATTATAGGTCCATTGAATAAGGGATTTACCTGTTCCTAATAAATCGAGGAATTGTTTAGGGTATTGGGTGCGGCTAACCGGCCAGAACCTGCTACCTATACCGCCGGCCATGATGGCCACATAGTTATTCTTATTATTCATTTTGATTAATGTAGGGGACTAAAGATAAGTTGATAAGTTGATTGGTTGAAATGACAAGATGTTAAATAAGTTGACAAGTAGAAAGGTTGGTATGTTGCTTCCGGTACTTCCGCTTTTCAGCAAAAGCGGAAGTGATAAAGTGCTGATTATCAATTATTTAATAAATCGAAAGAAAAAAGCGGAAGTGGAAGTCAGGCTAAAAAGAATGAAGAATTAAAGAATATTTTAATGAGTTTATAGGTTCCATACAAAGATACAAAATGGGGGAGGGTGTAACAAATATTTGTTTTAGTGTATTGATTTTGGTTATGGTTTATTAAAAAGCATATTAATGTTTTTTCAGACATTTGAAAAATGGAAATTGGTATAGACAGTTTTGCTGCCATGATGAGCGGCAATAGCAGCAGGGCAATTAATGATGCTGATGCAATAGGGCAATTGGTGGACAGGATAGCCTATGCTGACCATGCAGGGCATGATGTGTTTGGTATTGGAGAGCACCATCGTAAAGGATTTTTGGATTCTGCACCACATATGATACTGGCAGCCGCAGCAAGCCGTACAAAAAATATCCGGTTGACAAGTGCTGTAGCTGTGCTGAGTGCTGCTGACCCGGTAAGAGTATTTCAAAACTTTGCGACACTGGACCTGGTATCGGGTGGGCGCGCAGAAATGGTAGCCGGCCGCGGTTCTTTTATAGAAGCATTCCCATTGTTTGGATACAGGCTGGAAGATTATGATGAACTCTTTGCAGAGAAACTGGACCTGTTGCTGAAGATAAACGAAAATGAGTTTGTGACATGGAGCGGAAAATTTCGCCCTGCAATTGATAACCTGCCTGTGTACCCGAGACCCATGCAAGCTAAACTACCCATATGGCTGGGTGTGGGCGGCACACCAGAATCTTTTGCGCGTGCGGGTATGTTGGGTATGCCGCTGATGGTGGCTATAATAGGCGGAGAGACACATCATTTTCGCCCGTTGGTAGATCTGTATCGTGAGGCAGGAAAGAGAGCAGGCTATACACCTGAGCAATTGAAGGTGGGTGTGCATTCATTGGGCTATGTAGCCAATACAACTGAAGAGGCCATCAATGATTTTTACCCCGGCTATGCAGAAGCTATGACCAAAGTTGGTAAAGAGCGCGGCTGGCCACCGATGACAAAAAGCAGGCTTGAAGCACAGATGGGACCGAGAGGTGCATTAGTAGTGGGTAGTGCAGAAGAAGTGGCTGAAAAAATAGTAAGACATAGTGAAGCGCTGGGCGGGATAACAAGATTTACTTTCCAGATGGATACTGCAGAAGTGCCACATGAAAAACTGATGCAGGCGATTGAGCTGATAGGGATGAAGGTGAAGGGATTGGTGAATAAGGGGTAGCAAGTAATAATTGTGTTTTGTGAGGATGCTTTGTTCCTCGCAATGACACTTATTTTTAAAATAAAAAGCCGCATCATCATGCGGCTTTTAGGGTATATTTTGTTATATCCGTCTGACCGCATATAGCGGTGCTGACGGATATTATTCTGCTTCTGCTACAACTTCTTTTACTTCGGGGATCATGCGTTTCATCATACCTTCAATACCTGCTTTGAGTGTGATCATTGAAGAAGGGCAACCTGAGCAAGAGCCTTGCAACATAAGATTTACCTTACCATCATTATAACCTTTAAAGCTGATAGCACCACCGTCCATTTCAACAGCCGGCTTTACATAGTTCTCTAATAGTTCTTTGATGCGCTTTACTACATCGCTGTCGTCGGCGCTAACTGTGTTAGTATCTTGTTTTATAACTACCTGGTCTTCGTTTATTACTACTTTGCCATCTTCGAGGTAGTTCTTTAAGAATTCGCGTATAGTAGGTATTACATCATCCCAATTAGTATCGGGTGTTTTTGCAAGTGTTACAAAATTGCTGGCTATAAATACAGCACGTATAAAGGGGAATGCAAATAGCTCTTTAGCCAAGGGAGAGGGAGCAGCGCTTGCCTCGTCTTGAAAATCGATGCTTTTACCGGGATAGAGAAGTTTATTGGCAACAAACTTCATTGTTTCCGGGTTGGGCGTCATTTCGGTATATATACTCACAATTGTATTTCCGGTCTTCAACATAACATTCAAATATTTGTACAAAAATACTTAAATAATAAGGTTTCATCTAATTGATAACGTTAATAGATATAGTGGTTAAAACGATAATTCATATTAAACAATGACTTATATATTATACTATTTTCAGTAATTTTTGAATGAAGTAGGGATATTACAAGTCTTTTTTTATTTTTATGCTCTTACATAGGTATCTTACAAAACATTGAATATTTTATGAGAAGAACAATGCTTATTGCGGCAGTATTAGTGTTTTTGGCTTGTTGGGTAAGTTCATGCGCACTGCACAGGCACCGCATAGAGTCGAGTGATCACCACAGCAGGTATTGGAGCCACCATGGAGGGGGTTGGTATAAATAGGCCTGCAATTTTTTTCTACAATTGTATTTATTGAAATTAAAAGACCATACAATGAAAAGATCCTTACTTATAATATTAGCAGTTACCAGTGTTATTTTCAGTTCTTGTTATGCCAGGGTAAGGACCTATAATGACGGGTATGAAATGTACAGGTGGCACCGCCCGCACTATGACAGGCATTTTTATCAAAGAGACAGGGACTATCATTATAAGGATAGTTACTATCATAATCACCGCGACGGCAATTCATTCAGATCATAGATCAGCAATTCCTGATATTTTCTTTAAAGGCGGGTTAATACCTGCCTTTTATATTTTCATTAACACACAGCGGCATATTCTTTTTCATTTTTAGGTGATTGGATTTCATAATCATTAAAAAATGTGTGTATGAAAAAGACAGTAATTATAGCATTGTTAACAATAGGTTGTTTTTACAATGCAAACTCACAGACAAAGGGATCGCCCTGTGCATCGCCTTCTACAGTTTCTTATGTAAGGAATAACAGGGGCAATATGTACAGCGCACCACCTGTAAGACATAACCGCGTTTTTACGTGGACAGATGATATGCATAACCCGTATGACGGCAAACCCAGCAAGCAAAATGACGGTGTGAAGAAAAATGAATACCGTAACCTGAATTTTACCACCACCAGCACAGGCGGAGAGTTGCCTGCAAATGATGGTTCTAAATAGTGTTGCGGGGTTTAAGATTTTTTTAACACGTGCCGGAACAGTTTTATACGCTGTTAGATAAGAATTATTAATTAACCAATGAAAAATAAGAAGATCATGAAAAAGATATTATTAGCATTGTTATTGGTTGGATTGACACAATACAGTGCAAAAGCATGGCCCAGAAATGTATGCAGTAATTGTTATTGTGTATGTCATACAAAACACGCACAGCAACATGCAGTAACTGTACATAAGAAAAAAGTAGAAGAGCCTATGCTTATACAAGGGAAAGCTTATATGGCTACAAACAGCCTGAAATATATGCCCGTGAACCATTATGTTGTTTATAACAGGGTGCATATGAGTAATAAGTTAGTTTGCAGAACTGAAAAGGAAGTTGTTCCTGATGAGTTTTCAAGCATTATGTCACCGGTGGTAACAACCACTACAGCTGTTGTTTGTGAAAACAAACCCTACTGGATAAGCAGACCGGTGGTAACTGAAGCAGTTTATAAATAAACTATATAGAGGGAAGTAAAATAAAAATGCCTCCGCAGTGCGGAGGCATTTTGTATAGAATAATTTTATACTGCGAAACTTTCGCCACAACCGCAACTGCGGCTGGCGTTTGGATTAACAAAGTGAAAACCTTTGCCGTTCAATCCGTCAGAGAAATCGAGGGTGGTATCGCAGAGATATAAAAAGCTTTTAAGGTCGGTAACCAGTTTTACGCCATGGTCTTCAAACACCTGGTCGTTGGGCTGGGATTCGTTATCGAAATCAAGTTTATAAGATAAACCGGAGCAACCGCCACCTACTACGCTAACACGCAGGAAATAGTCGTCTGTCAGGCTGGCATCCTGTTTTAAGCTATCTACTTTTTCTTTTGCTTTTTCACTTATATATATCATATCACTCGTTTAAAAAGCGGCGGTAAGCGCTTTATATAAACTTTCTCCCTCTCTCTTTTAATGTGCTTTTTGCTCTACTAGTTCGGGCAAACCATTTTTTACGCGGTAGTCGTTGATAGCAGCTTTTATAGCATCTTCTGCCAATACAGAACAGTGGATCTTAACAGGAGGCAGGTGGAGTTCTTCAACAATATCCATATTGTCTATTGTTAATGCCTGGTCTACTGTTTTGCCTTTGAGCCATTCTGTAGCGAGCGAAGAAGAAGCGATAGCAGAGCCGCATCCAAAAGTTTTGAATTTAGCATCTTTTATAAGGCCGCTTGCTTCGTCCACTTCTATTTGCAGACGCATTACGTCTCCGCATTCAGGAGCACCCACAAGACCTGTTCCTACGTTTTGTTTGCTTTTATCAAGAGTTCCAACGTTTTTAGGATTGGAATAATGGTCGATCACTTTTTCTGAATATGCCATGTCGTTTTATTTTATAATTAGCTAATTGCCTGTTATTTGTTTTAGTTTATACCACTTAGCCATTAGCTAATCAGCTAATTGATCTAGTGGTGCGCCCACTCAATCTTGTTCAGGTCTATACCTTCCTTGAACATTTCCCAAAGCGGGCTCATTTCTCTTAGTTTTAATACTGTATTGCTTACTGCTTTTATGGTATAGTCTATTTGTTCGTCTGTTGTAAAACGTCCTAATCCGAATCTTAAAGAACTATGTGCCAGGTCATCACCGAGGCCCAATGCTTTTAAAACATAAGAAGGCTCTAAAGATGCAGATGTACAAGCAGAACCGCTGGATACCGCTATTTCTTTATTAAAGCCCATCATCAAACCCTCACCTTCTACATATTTAAAAGAGATATTAGCAACATGTGGCAGGCGATGCTGGCGATTGCCGTTTACATAGGCTTCTTCCAGTTTCAACAAAGAAGATTCCAGCCTGTCGCGCATAGCGCTGAGGCGTTTTGCTTCGCTTTCCATTTCGTTCATGCACAATTCGCATGCCTTACCAAAACCTACAATAGACGGAACATTGAGTGTACCGCTACGCATGCCGCGCTCGTGTCCGCCACCGTCCATTTGTGAAGTAACTTTTACACGGGGATTTTTACGGCGCACATATAAAGCACCAACACCTTTAGGGCCATACATTTTGTGACCGCTGAAAGCCATGAGATCTATACCATCTGCCATCACATCAACAGGTATTTTACCAACAGCCTGTGTGGCATCGGTAAAAAATAATGCACCATGTTTACGAGTGATCGCACTAATTTCTTTTACAGGTTGTATAACACCTACTTCGTTATTGCCATACATAATAGCAACCAGGATGGTTTTAGGTGTCATTGCTTTTTCTAACTGAGCCAGGTCAATCAATCCATCTTCCTGAACAGGCAGGTAAGTAATTTCAGCACCCAGTTTTTCAAGGTGTTTGCAAGTATCTAATACAGCTTTATGTTCGGTAACAGTGGTGATGATATGATTACCTTTTGACTGGTACATTTCATACACGCCTTTAATAGCCAGGTTGTCTGCTTCTGTAGCTCCTGAAGTAAAGATTATTTCTTTAGGATCGGCATTGATCAATGCAGCCACTTGTTCGCGGGCATAATCAACTGCCTCTTCTGCTACCCAGCCAAATGGGTGGTTGCGGCTGGCTGCGTTACCAAATTTTTCGGTAAAATAAGGTATCATAGCCTCCAACACACGCGGGTCCATTGGGGTGGTAGCGTTGTTGTCTAAATATATCGGGAACTTCAATTCCATAATTATTAATATAATAGGTTCTTAACCCACTGCAAAGTTAGGTCAAAAGTGCTATTTTAGCACACTTTAAGTAATTATACCTTTATATATTCCCATTTATAAAAACTATTGCTCCAAAGATGAAACCAGAGCATATTGGCATAGCAGTTAAAGAATTAAAGATCTCAATACCCCTATTTGAGCAATTACTGAATACCCCTTGTTATAAAACTGAAAATGTAGCATCTGAAGGGGTGAAAACGGCATTTTTTCAAACCGGAGATTCAAAGATAGAATTGCTGGAGGCAGATAATGACAATAGTCCGATAGTTAAATTCATTAATAAGAAAGGCGAGGGCATTCATCATATAGCGTTTGAGGTGGAAAACATTGAAGCAGAAATGAAAAGACTGGCAGCGCTGGGTTTTGAATTATTAAGTGAACATCCTAAAAAAGGGGCCGATAATAAGCTGGTTTGCTTTTTGCATCCGAAGACCACTAACGGTGTATTAATAGAACTAACACAGGAAATAAAATAACTGTGTACAGTTAATTTTAAAACATAAAACAAACATACAAAAATGAAAAAAGTTGTTCTATCACTCGCGATAGTTATATTATCAACTGCTGCATTTGCACAAAAAACCAAGGTTGTAATTGAAACAAGTATGGGACGTATAGTAGCTATATTATATGACAATACCCCAAAGCATCGCGACAATTTTATAAAACTGGCTAATGAGCATTTTTTTGACAGCTTATTATTTCACCGTGTGATACCGCAATTTATGATACAGGGTGGTGATCCTCAGTCTAAACACGCACATGCAGGGGAAATGCTTGGTAATGGCGAACATGGTGACAGGATACCTGCAGAATTTAATGATTCTGATTTTCATAAACGCGGTGCTTTGGCCATGGCGCGTGATAATAATCCTGAAAAAGCTTCCTCGGGTTGCCAGTTTTACATTGTAACGGGCAAAGTATGGGCAGATGCTGACTTGAATAATATAGAAGCACAGACAGGGCATAAATTTTCTGCTTCACAACGCGAGGCGTATAAAACAATAGGAGGCACACCTCATCTCGATGGCAGCTATACTGTATTTGGTGAAGTAGTAGAAGGTATGGATGTAGCTGATAAAATAGCTATGGCAGCGCGTGACCAGTTTGATCGCCCGAAACAAGATATCAGGATGATAAGTGTAAGAGTAGTGAATGAAGGAAAAAACAAGAGCAACCATAGCAAAAAGAAAAAACATAAGTTTTTGGGGATATTTTAAGTGAGCAGAGTGGATACGCCAGATATAAAGAAATTGAAAAATTTTCTCGACGAAAAAGTAAGGCTGTACAACCAGCCTTCTTTTATTTTAAACGACCCTATAGCCATCCCTCATTCCTTTACAAAAAAACAAGACATTGAAATAAGCGGACTCTTTGCTGCTGTGCTTGCATGGGGCAATAGAACCACCATCATTAATAATTGCAGGCAACTCATGCAATGGATGGGTAATAAGCCGCATGAATTTATATTGCATCATAAAGACACTGACTTAAAGCCCTTCATGCATTTTGTGCATCGCACATTCAACGCTACTGATCTTTTATACTTCATTCATTTTTTGCAGTGGCATTATCGGCAGCATGATTCTTTAGAAGATGCATTTGTACCCGGTAAAACCTATAAAGAAGAGAATGTAGAGCAGGCTTTAGTTCATTTTCATAATTATTTCTTTAGCATTGAGCACCCTGAAAGAACTAAGAAACATATTTCAACGCCGGCCAGAAAATCTGCCTGCAAACGCATTAATATGTACCTACGATGGATGGTGCGCAAAGATGCTGCCGGTGTGGACTTTGGTATATGGAAGAAAATACAACCCTATCAGCTGGTATGCCCGCTGGATGTGCATGTGGCAAGGGTTGCGCAACGCCTGCAACTCATCCACAATGCACAGTCCAATTGGCAAAATGCTGTAGAACTAACAGCGTATTTAAAGGAACTCAATCCTCAAGACCCGGCGGTTTATGATTACGCACTCTTTGGCCTGGGTGCTCTTGAAAAATTTTAAGCAAATACTAATTCCTGTTCAGGTTGCAATATTTTAGCTGTTTTTACTTTTGGTTTTGCAAAAGCTTCAGGTAGTACTATCAATGAAGTGTTTTTATTTCTCCACCAATCGCTTTCCGTCAATTTTGATATATGGATCACACCCACCACAGCACACCTGCTGCTATTGCTGCTCCATTCTTCAATACTCTCAAAGATGGTATGGGGTACCTGGAACAGTGCATCGAAACTTACATATACACGCAGGTAAAAATCATTGCTCAATATTGATGGCGCCTGGCTGTATAATTTCTTGTACTCGTATTTGTAGTCATAACGCAGCGCAGACAGGTCGCTCAATACCGCAGATGCAGTAGGGAAGCCACCGGCGCCTTTGCCATAGAAGAATTGTTTATCAGCCAACCCGCTTTCTATGATCACGCCATTGTATTCATTCTTCACGTTAGACAACTGGTTATCTTTTTTTACGAAGCGGGGTAATACAAATGCTGCCACTTTCCCATTTTCTAATTTTTGAGCTTGCGCTACGAGTTTTATTTCATAACCTTTTTCTTTGGCATA
>JABDFN010000039.1 GCA_013286485.1 Bacteroidota bacterium | reverse complement strand
GGGTAAAGGCGCATCGTGTTTATATGAGTTAGTTGTCAGCTCATTGTTAATTATGTTACAATTGAATAATTTATATAATAATATATACCCACTTTATTAAATAGCATTGGATATATTATTATTTAAAGCGAATTAATTTGGATACTTGAGTTTCTTAATTAATTTTGCCCACCTACATTATTTAACTAAAACACAGAATTGTGGCGTACGAGAACAAAAATTTTAACGAAAACCGTAACAACGAAACCTTATTCAGTAAGCGTATAAAGGCCGGTAAAAGAAGGACTTATTTCTTCGATGTTCGTTCTACACGTAGTAATGATTATTTTATAACCATTACGGAAAGCAAAAAACGTTTTGATGACAATGGATATGACAGGCACAAAATGTTTTTGTATAAAGAAGACTTTAACAAATTTCTGGCGGCATTAACAGAAACAATAGATCACGTAAAAACCGAGTTGATGCCTGATTTCGATTTCGATGCGTATAATCATGACCAGGACCAGGAAGAAGGTGTTTCGGTGAATACTACTGCATCTGTAACAGCAGAAACAGAGGCTGAAGCTCCTGTGGCAAGTGCAGATGACAGCAATGTAGAAGACTGGAAAATGTAATTGATATATTATTTACAAGCGGTCGAGCCTTAGGTTTGACCGCTTGTGCTTTTATACCCTATTAGAGCAGACAAAAAGAGAAAAGTTTAACTGTTATTCACATTTTTGGGTATGTTTTCCCCCTTCCTGTATCCGGCGATAAAATGATGATTAACATATGGTAATTTCAAACCCCATAAATGGTGAACACTGCAGTTCAGTCCCAGGGCTTTTTATTTGATCTTACACCCGTTAATTACCAGGAGTACTTACTTGTTATTCAACCCGACCCTGTTGTGGGGAATGATATTTTATACTCACAGAAAAAAGCAGCTGAATTATCAGAATCACCCCTGAAAAATTGTTCTCAACATATTATCATTTCGAGTTTTTACGCAAATAGTCATGAAGAAGATACTATTGCAAATTTGCTGCAACGAAATATAAAGGGGAAAATAAGGACAGCTTTTATATGGCTGGATAATTATACTTGTCATACATCTTCGGGCAGCATTTTTATCAGGTCTAAACCGGTACAATATTTTCATTCTATTCAGCAAATAATTTATCCTGTACTCACACTCAGCAGTGCTATTGAAAAAAGCAGGAAAGTAAATTTTGTTCGGGAACCACACATCCCCATCTTAAAAACGAATAAAAAGAAAATAGCGGATGTATGGGATTATTTTAAGGACAGGAAGTATGAGAACAAATTTATTGCCGACTCCCTGCTATTAATAAAAAGAAATACTATGGAAGACAAGGCAGATGTAGTGATGGAAATAAAATTGTAATAATCAATAAAAAAATAAAAGGAGTCTTAATAAAAGACCCCTTTTCTGTCGGGAAGACAGGATTCGAACCTGCGACCACATGACCCCCAGCCATGTACGCTACCGGGCTGCGCTACTTCCCGAACAATTTAATTTTAAGGGTTGCAAAGATATGACTTATTTAGCTTTCGACAATTAGCTAAGCCTTGAAGATATCAGTGCCATAAATTCAGATCTAGTATCATGTGCCTCAAATACACCGCTGAATGCAGAAGTAGTGGTAACACTATTTTGTTTTTGAACACCCCGCATCATCATACATAAATGTTTGGCCTCAATTACTACGGCAACACCCTGCGGTTGTAAAGTATCCTGTATCACATTCAGTATCTGGTAGGTCATACGTTCTTGTACTTGCAGGCGACGTGCAAAGCATTCTACTATATGTGCAATTTTGCTTAACCCCGTAATCCATCCGTTGGGTATATAGGCAATATGTGCTTTACCAAAAAATGGCAGCATATGGTGTTCGCACATAGAGTAGAGCTCTATGTCTTTTACAATTACCATTTCACTATATGCCTCATGGAATTTTGCAGACTTTAATATCTTTTCAGGATCCATTGTATAACCCTGGGTAAAGAATTGCATAGCCTTGGCAATGCGTTCGGGGGTTTTTAATAAGCCTTCCCTTCCCGGATCTTCACCTAATAATTTTAAAACGGACGCATAATGCCCCATCAATTCTTCAGTTACACCTTCTGTATACTGGTCATGTTTTTTATAAGCCATACTTTATAAGATACATTATTTGGGTAAGTGGTTACAATATTACCCAAAATATTCTACGTAAATATTGGGTGTTTCCTGCAATTTTACGGAATGCAGCCTCACACCTTCTTTTTCTATATGCGGATATAACTCATTCCATATACCCATAGCAAAATTTTCAGAGCTGGTAAATTTCCCTTTCATAAAATCAACATCCATGTTCAGGTTTTTATGGTCCACTTTATCAATGACTACTTTATTGATGATCTCACTCAAAGTTTTAGCATTGAAAATAAACCCCGTTTCAGGATCCGCTTCTCCTTTTATAGTTACATGCAGTACGTAATTATGTCCATGCCAATTGGGATTAGAACATTTACCAAATATCTCCAAGTTCTTTTCATCCGACCAATTTGGATTTGCCAGCTTGTGCGCAGCATTGAAATGTTCTGTCCTTGTTAAATAAACCATTTTCTACATTTAAACAGCAAAATTAGGCTTGTCCGGCCGTTTGACAAAAATCAACTTTATTTGCATTATGAACCTGCTATTGGTAGCCGCTACAGAAGTTGAGATAACACCGGCTTTGTCCTATTTTCAACAAAATTGGACATCAGCAGGCAACCTGGCATTTGTAAAAGGAGGGACCAACCTCACTATTTGCATTACAGGTGTGGGCATTACTGCTACTACATATATACTTACAAAAACATTACAAAACCAATACGATTTTGCATTACAGGCGGGCATAGCTGGTAGCTTTGATACTACAATACCATTAGGCAAACTTGTTCTTATTGACCGCGAACAATTTGGCGACCTTGGCGCTGAAGATCATTATAATTTTCTCGACATATTCGATCTTGGCTTGCTTCAACCCAACTTTGCTCCTTTTTCCGGGAAAGAATTAATTGCACCATTATCACCTGTACATGAAAAAATACAATTGCCAAAGACCAAAGGCATTACTGTCAATTCGGTGTCCGGAAGTCAATATACTATTCATTTGCGCAGTGATAAATATAACCCCCAGCTAGAAAGCATGGAAGGCGCTGCCTTTCATTTTGTGTGTTTAAAAGAAAATATACCATTTGCACAGATACGGAGTATATCTAATTATGTAGAGCCGCGCGATAAAAGCAAATGGCAAATAAAAGAAGCTATTATCAATTTAAATAAATGGCTCATAGATTTTATTGAAAGTTTGTGATCGTTCATATCCCTAATTTTGCTGCATGAAATTGACTCTCGGTTTTAGCCCCTGCCCCAACGATACTTTTATTTTCGATGCCATGGTGAATAAATATATTGACACTAAAGGCATTGATTTTGAATATGTGTTGGAAGATGTAGAAACGCTAAATCGCTGGGCAGGCCAGGAGAAACTGGATATAACCAAATTGAGTTACAATGCATTTCTGCATACGGTAGATAAATATGCACTATTGCACAGTGGCAGCGCGTTGGGTAAAGGTGTAGGGCCACTTCTTATAGCAAAAGAACAACTCAACCTGAACGATATTGTCAACTTCAAAATCGCTATACCCGGCATTAATACCACAGCCAATTTATTGCTCTCGCTTGCATTTCCACAAGCTCACCAAAAAACTGAAGTTATTTTCAGCGAAATAGAATCTGCTGTATTGTCCGGAGCATATGATGCGGGCCTTATCATACACGAAGGCCGTTTTACTTACCAACAAAAGGGATTGAAGAAATTAATAGACCTTGGCGATTGGTGGGAGCATACTATGAATGCAGCCATTCCGCTGGGTGGTATTGTTATTCGTCGCAACTTTGATAAAAAATTAGCATCAACAGTTGACAGTATCATTAAAGAGAGTCTTGCCTGGTCATGGAAACATTATCCTGACCTATCTTCATTTGTAAAAGAAAATTCACAGGAAATGGAAGAAGAGGTAATGCGCAAACACATTGAACTCTACGTAAATGAGTATACAACTGATTTGGGTAATGAAGGAAGAAAGGCTATCAACACATTGTTCGATAAAGCCAAAAGCGGTGGATTGCTTACAATAGAAAAATTACCTGCCTCTGTATTCTATTAATGTCGAATGCTATTTTTTAACGCGTAATTTCTTGCCCACCATTACCTCATTGCGATCTATATGATTCCATCGCAATAATTCATCTATAGAAATATTGTTCTTCCTAGCAATACTAAAAGCAGTATCTCCTTTTTTAACAGTATACAAATCGTCAGTATTATTTTCTTTAGCAAGTTCTTTATACAAATTTTCTGTTACCGGCCTATCTTCTGCCACAGTGTTTACAGTTTTTGCGGTTTTATCCTCATCGCTATAAACCACCTTATCTAATTGTTGCTTTAACACGGCCAGCGGATCGTTTGTATTGTTTTCCTGTGTCGTTGTTGTTGTAACAGCTGTATTATCCTCTTTCACCGGCTTATTATCTGTCACTTTGGGAGCAATAGTATTATTTGCTTGTGAATTATCTACAGGTATATAAGTCACTTTTTCTTTGCTCATTGAAACCGGCTGCGATATGTTGTTAACCTGTGATATAGTAGCAATATTATTCTGTGTAACAGTGCTGTGTTTCTGGTTCTTATCTAATTCCACTTTTTCTATCTTATCGCCATTCTGAACATAGGCTGTAAGCGGTTGTGTGTCCTTTATTTCCGTTTTAGCAACATGCCGTTCAGATACAACAGGAGTCTTATACACATATGCTTCAGGGCTTGCAACATGCTGAACAGGTTGGGTTTGCTCCTTTGTTTTAATATCCGCAGAAACAAGTACTGGTTTTTTATCAGCTGTCTTTTGCAATTCCAACACAGTACCTTCCACAGGTTCTTCCCCTGTTTTTAAAATATGATTCAACATCATCAGCCTGTGCAGTTGTATTCCTTCTTGCTGAGATATCTGTATCAATGTTTCTTGGGGCTTTACAATATGTGTTGGACGCACACCACGGTAATTCTTCTTTTCAAGATATAAGAACATATTATTGGGTGCGGGGGCATCGGGGAGATCGTTAATATCTAATAAGCGCTCATAACGCATCTTATATTTTACAGCATACTGTAGTAGTCCTTCTCCTTTCATTACGTACACAGCCTTCAAGCCATTCATTATTATTTCTTGTCCCGATGTGTATGTTTGAGTAATTGTTTCTTCTACCTGCGGTGGTTCCTGCAATTGAGTAGTAGCTGCAGGAGTTTCATTTACCAGTTCTGTTTCGTGTCCTTTCTTGTGCTTTCTTTCATGCAAGGCTGCGTAAGTATAATCTTCGAGATTAAAATCCTCAATGATCTTTATAAGCCTTTGCGAATAAGTTGGGCTGGTGGCATAACCGCAATGCTTTAATCCCTTTGCCCAGGACTTATAATCAGTCATCTTCAAATCAAACAAAGCAGCATAGCGTCGTGATGTAGTGAGGTATATGGAATGGTCCCTATAAGATTCAGCAGCAGAATTATATTTTCTAAAACATTCGTCAGGGGCATCATCTGTATGTGTGAATGTTTCCCCTTTCCAATCACTTCTGCATTTTATGCCAAAATGATTATTAGCCTCTGTAGCCAATACACTGGCACCAGCCTCGGTTTCAAGTATGCCTTGCCCTAATGTAATTGCTGCAGGTACGCCGCTTTTTATTTGTTCCTCTTCGGCAAGGGAGCTGTATTGGAGAATATAATTATTCGCTCTTTCAGTGTAAGATTCCTGTGCGTAAAACCTGTTACTTACGCACAATAAAATACATAATACCAGCCATTTTCTCATATCAATATCAATTCCTTATTTTCCTAACGATCATTATCCCGTCTCTTACGGGCAGTAGTACATGTTCTACCCTTTTATCGTTTTTTACTTTATCATTAAAAGCCTGTATTGCTTTTGCATTTTTACTTTGTTCACTCGCGGTCAATACCACCTCACCATCGTATAGCACATTATCTGCCAGAATATACCCGCCTATTCTCAGTTTATCAAAAACAAGTTCATAGTACAATTCATAATTCTGTTTATCAGCGTCAATAAATACTATATCAAAGACCTCTTGTATTGTGGGTATTATTTCTTTAGCGTCACCTATATATTGTACTATCTTATCCTTTAAACCCGCTTCGCAAAGATACCGAAAACACATGTCTTGCAATTCTTCATTCACATCAATGGTATGTAGTTTTCCACATTCTACTAACCCTTGTGCCAAACAAATAGCTGAGTATCCTGTGTAAGTGCCTATTTCCAGTATTTGTTGGGGTTGTATCATCTTGCTAAGCATTTGCAAAAAGCCTCCCTGCAAATGACCGGACAGCATTTGCGGCATATTTATTTTTGAATAGGTTTCCCTGTTCAATTTTTTCAATACTTCAGATTCATGGGTTGTATACTTCTCTGCGTATTGCTGAAGAACTTCCGATATCAATAATTGTGTCATTAAAAGTTAGGTTGCAATTTATTATGCGTATAAAACTCACGTATATAATTGATCACTTCATCTGCTGTGTCATATATCTTTATCAGCTCCAGATCACCAGGGCTTATGTTAGATTCCTTATCCTGCATGATCTCCTTCATCCACTTAAACAAACCACCCCAATATTCAGAACCCACACAGATCATAGGTATATGAGAGAATTTACGTGTTTGCATCAATGTAGCCACCTCGAAAAATTCGTCGAGAGTTCCCCACCCGCCGGGCATCATAATAAAGCCTTGCGCATATTTAGTGAACATTACCTTACGTACAAAGAAGTAATCAAAGTCTATGAACTTATCCTTATCAATATATGGGTTTGCCTCTTGTTCAAACGGTAGTGCAATGTTTAATCCTACAGATTTCCCTTTTGCAGCTTGTGTGCCCTTATTAGCTGCTTCCATAATACCCGGGCCACCACCTGTAATAATGCCAAACCCTTCTTCGGCAAATCTTTTCGCAATTTCTACTGTAAGCTCATAATATTTATGGCCGGGTTTGGTGCGTGCAGATCCAAATATAGAAATACAAGGCCCAATCTTGGCTAGTGTCTCAAAGGCTTGCACAAATTCAGCCATTATTTTAAATATCTGCCAGCTGGAGTGGGCTTTCGTTTCCGTCCAATCGCGCATTTTTATTTTCGTCAGATCGCTCATATGGTAGTTTACAGCAGCTTATTTACTGCTTTTTTAGAAAATAAAAGTAAGAGTAAAAATGTCAGCGTTGCGTTAATAATTAATAATTCCTGCCCGATCACATATTCACTGAACCACTGCTTCTCATAACTCTTCAATATGTAACACATTATCGGCGACGCAAGACAAATGATGGGTACCACTTCTCCGCGTACATATCTTTTAGTCAAAATGCCAAATGCAAAGAGCGCCAGCAGTGGCCCATATGTATAGTTCGCAATTACCAGTAAAGTATTAATAAGAGAATCTTTATCTACTTCTCTAAATACAAAAACGCAGATAAGAAATACCAATGCAAACATATTATGCACAATCAGGCGCGTATGTTTCCGCTGTATTTCGGTAGTGTTTGTCTTTCGCTTCATCCCTAAAATGTCAATACAAAATGAGGAGGTGAGTGCGGTCAGCGCTCCATCTGCACTCGGGAAAACCGCCGATATAAGGCCAATTAAAAAACACAATGTTATAAAAAACGGTAGCCCACTTTTCATAGCTATGACGGGGAAGATATCGTCACCTGTCACGGCTATTCCCTTTTGTCCGGCATATAAATATAACAAGCCCCCCAATAGCAGAAATATAAAATTTGCGATGAGCAGTGTAAAACAAAAGCTGATCATATTTTTTTGAGAGTCCCTTAAATTACTCACACTTATATTTTTTTGCATCATTTCCTGGTCAAGACCTGTCATGGTAATGGTGATAAATGCACCCCCCAATATTTGTTTCAGGAAGAAGTTCCCTTTGTGAGAATCTGTATAAAATAGCTTTGTATATCCCTTTGCCTGCATAGCCTGCCATGTTTCACCAAAGTCCATGTGCATATCATGCATGATATAACAAACACAGATGATCAATGCAAGCAACATAAATGTGGTCTGTAAAGTATCTGTCCATACGATGGTTTTCACACCGCCTCTGAAAGTGTATAACAATATTAATGCGAGTATCACAATAGCCGTAACCTCAAAAGGTATACCCATATCCTGCAACACGAATTTCTCCAGCACTTTTATAACAAGGTATAATCTCAGTGTTGCACCAAGCGTTCTTGATATAATAAAAAATAATGCGCCGGTTCTGTAAGTGATCGTGCCAAGCCTTTTTTCAAGGTAGGTGTAAATGGAAGTGAGGTTAAGCTTATAATATATAGGCAGCAATACGAATGCCACCACAAAATACCCTAACCAGTACCCTATAACAATCTGAAAATAGTTAAACCCCTGTTCCTTCATCCCTACCAACCCGGGCACTGAAATAAAAGTAACTCCCGAAAGAGATGTACCTATCATGCCGAATGCAACCAGCCACCACTTGCTGTTTCTATTGCCTATAAAGAACGATTCATTATTAGAATGCCTGGATGTATAAAAAGCAATACCGAGTAAAACGACAAAGTATAATACTACTATGGACAGGAGTAAAGCTGCACTCATGCTTACAAAACTAAAAGACTTTGCTCAAAGAGTATAAAACATTATTCAGCCTGCCGAATCAGAAGCCGGCCAATATGCTAAATCGGGGAATCAACCCTGTGAAAACATTATCGCTTTTATAGGGGCTATACTCCTGCTGCAGTACATCATACACTATGCTGAAAGTAACTGATACCCTCTCTGAGAGAGGCTTTCTTACTCCAACCCCTAATAACAGGCAGGGGACATTTACATTAAAATTAGAGCTCTGAATAGTTGTATAAGTAGCATCATAATTATATTGTGTTGCCTGCATGATATCATATTCAAATTGCCCCTGCACAAAAAAAGTATTATATGGATTATTGTTCAGATTATAAGTAGCCCAAACATTAGGATATATCACACTTGATTTTAAAGGGAAATACTGATCACCAGTACTTGAAGTATATAGATCGTAGTAATCTTTTATTTCGAGGTAGCTATAACCAATTCCAACACCTGCAACAAACTTTTTTGTAAAGTGATACCCAACTGTCGGCGATATTCCAACGTTCGTAATAGTACCCAATGCTAAATTAATGCCTCCCCCAAATACCAATTTGCTAGGGTCAAAGCCTTTCACTTTTGCTTCCTCTTTATGCTTTCTGTTTCCGGGTTTGCCACTGCTGTTATATACTTCTTGCGCAGAAGCAAGGTTTATAGTCAGGCAACATATCAATACAGTCAATAAGTATTTCATACTATATATTTGTTTACCAAAATTAGACAATTATAATCACTCAGGGTTTATTGATGTACTTTCTTATAATATTTTAACGCTTGCAAGCTCATTTTCTGTATATACACAATTGTTAAATTCTTTATTGTTAGAATATCTTGCCGGGATTAAGTATACCAACAGGATCAAAAACATTTTTTATCTGTCTCATTAACTGTATCTGCAGCGGGCTAAAAGCAATATCCATATAAGGTTTTTGTACCAATCCGATACCGTGTTCACCTGAAATTGTACCCCCCATGCGCACTACCTCTTTAAACAACTCTTTTATACCTTCAGTCAACCCAGTATTCCATTCCTCATCGCTCATACCTGCTTTTACAATGTTCACATGCAAATTACCATCCCCTGCATGGCCATAGCATATACTTTGAAACCCGTATTTCTTACTGATTCTCTTTACTGTGGATAATAATTCAGGCAATTCAGCCCTCGGTACCACCGTATCCTCTTCTTTATATACAGAATTGCTTTTTACTGCCTCACCAACCTTTCTACGTAAGTTCCAAAGCATTTGTTTTTGTTCATGGCTATCTGCAAATAATACCTCTCCAATGTCAAAGCCTTGTACAATTTCGGTTATGGCTTCTGCTTCTTTATATAATACATCCATATCATTTCCATCTACTTCAATTAGTAAATGGGCCTCAATATCGCCAGGTAATTGTATAGATGTTGTCTGTACATATTGCATACTCCATACCAATGCATCTCTTTCCATAAATTCAAGCGCAGAAGGTGTATAACCAGCTAGGAATATAGCATTCACAGTTGCGCAAGCTTCTTCTGCAGAACGAAACGGAACTAACATGAGGATATCATGTTTTACAGCAGGTATCAATCGCAATACTATTTTTGTTATAATACCCAGCGTACCCTCGCTACCTACTACCAATTGTGTAAGATTATAACCTGTTGCATTCTTCAGCACATTAGCTCCCGTCCAGATCACCTCTCCGTTTGACAACACCATTTCTATATTCAGTACATAATCCTTCACTACACCATACTTCACTGCCTTTGGTCCTCCTGAGTTCTCTGATACATTGCCACCAATAAAACATGAACCTTTACTTGCTGGATCCGGTGGGTAGAATAATCCTTCTGCTTTTACATATTCCTGCAACTCTTGTGTGATTACACCCGGTTCAGTTGTTACCTGGAAATTTCTTTTATCGAGTTGTAGTATCTTATTGAAGCGCTTCATATCCAAAACCAATCCACCAAATATTGCTAATGCTCCTCCACTCAAGCCTGTGCCGGCGCCCCTGGGTGTTACCGGTATTGTTTGCTCATTACAGTACTTCATTATCTTACTTACCTCCTCAACAGTTGATGGCTGTATTACCACCTCCGGAGTATAATGCAAATCTTCGGTTTCATCACTGGCGCAGCGATTTAATTGCTCACTATCTGTAAATACATAGGTTGTTACAGATTTAAAGAAAGTAATATCCTCTTGTGTTATTTTCCTGAAAGGCATGGCATAAAATTAACAAAGCAAAGTGGCATTGGAATCCCTGGTTTAAATAGCATTTTGAGCTTTTTACTTAGTAAATTGTAAAATACAGTACTATGTATTGCATAATACTAGAATAGTCATATCTTTGTGTAGTAAATGTTTGGAAATGACGGTAGATAATACAGAATCTCAAATGCGGAAAGGCTTGCTGGAGTTGTGTATACTGGGGATAATAAGTAGCCGTAAAGAAGCGTATCCGAGTGATATACTGGAACAGTTAAAAGAGGCAAAGCTGGTTGTATTAGAAGGAACATTGTATCCTTTATTAACAAGATTAAAAAATGCCGGTATGCTCACTTATCGCTGGGAGGAGTCTCCGTCAGGTCCGCCGAGAAAATATTACGCACTTACTCAAAGCGGAGCAGATTTTTATAAACAGTTGAGGAGTTCGTGGGAAGAATTAAGTAATGCAGTAAATCATTTAGCTACTATATAATAATTAATAAAACCAATTCTATGCAACGTATCATTCAAATAAACATAGCCGGGCGAATAATACCTATTGAGGAAAATGCCTACCAAATACTGAAGGACTATATCAATTCTCTTGAACGCCAATTTTTGAGAGAAGACGGCCAGGAAGAAATAATTCAGGATATAGAAAACCGAATTGCCGAACTATTCAATATTCGCCTGCAAAGTGGTGCACCTGCAATTGACAAAACCGATGTGCAGAAAGTAATAGAAACACTTGGTTCTGCAAGCGACCTGCATGACGGAACCAGCTCTTCCAAAAGCAACACGCAACAAGGTGCAGGCAGCAGTTACCAAACAGGACAACAACAGTACCAACAATGGCAACAATACCAACAAAATAAGGGACGCAGGTTGTACCGTAACCCATATGATAAAATACTGGGTGGTGTGTGTAGCGGGCTGGCAGCCTATTTTGATGTTGACCCTGCTGTAGTGAGACTGATATTTGCGCTACTTGCATTTGGTATGGGTGTTGGCTTCCTCGCATATATAATAGCATGGATAGTTGTACCTGTAGCGAGAACGCCTGAAGAACTGAACAATATGACCGGAGGCACTCCAATGGATTTTCATACAATGACAAAGAATATGGGTGATGAATTACAAGACTTAAAAAAACGCGGTGAGCAAATGAGCAAGGAACTAAAAGACTTCTTTAGCAAGAAAAAATAGTACGGGCTGAAAAGCCGTATCCTAAATGATCCCCGGTTTTTACCGGGGATTTCTTTATTTACGGAATATGCTGAACTTTAAGTTGAACTGCATATAAGAGCGGTCAATGAATTTATTACCGGGATTGATAACATTGTTCATATCCTGCCTGTAGTAAACACCTGCTTTGATCGTTTTAGACAATGCAACTTCGGTTTTACCTACGATACCCATATCAACATTAGGTATTGCCTTATCGGTTGTAATCGCTTCTGAACCGCTGGTATTGAGTGGTTTGTCGGTTTGTAATAAACGTTGTACATCAGCACCCACTCCAACTGAAAGGTTGCGACGCACATTGTAACCAACAGAAGGTGTAACCTGTGCATAATACAGATCGTATTTGCCTGTGTTTGATGCAGCCGGTGCGCCAGTTTGGTCTGAAGGTTTTGTCGGAACATCGTTTTCAGATACCATACGGGCATTTACAGGTGCCGCCATTTTTGCAGAGGCAGCAGAAAAAACAGAAGCGCCCGTACCAGATGAAGTATTGTTACCAACATTACCTGTGCCGTTATTATTTATAAAAGCAATATCACCTTCTACATAAAATCTATCGCTTATCATTCTTCTACCTGTAGCACCAATGGTATACCCATTCATAGTGCCATATTGAACACCACCTGTAATGCTAATAGCAGTCTTTACAATTCTGCTCCTATCTTCTGAAGGTTCAGGGTCGAAAGAACTAAATGCAGGGTAATTTTTGCGTGCGTTCTTTTGTTTTGTTGTAAAATCGTTATCACTATTTTTCCATGTATTTACTATGGGGGCATTATTATTAGCTACTACCTCTTCTGTTGCCTGTTGTGCTATACTATTATTATGGATCTGTGTTTTTTCTTCTTTTTTAATCTCTTGTTTTTCTATTTTTAATGTATTAGGAGTATTTGCTGTGATAAGCGGTTGTGTATGAAGCTGAGTAACATGTACGCGCGCGGCGGCGGAAAGTTGCGGCATTTCGTTTTCGTTTACTTTGTGCTGCATCAGCACAGGTATAGTGATGATCATTGCCAATGATGCAGCAACAGACGAGATATACGCAATGGGCGCGAGCGGCAACCACATTAATATCTTTCTGCGCGTGGCTTTTCTGTCCATGCGGTCTTCGAGCCGCTCCCAATTGGCGGCGTTGTACTCAAAGTCGCCCTGATCAAATTTCCGCCTGATCAGTTCGTCAAATTCATTTGGTTTCATACGTCACAGTTTGTGAATCATTCTTAATAATTTTCTTTTGTAATAGTGTTCTCGCTTTGTGCAAATGCCATTGCGATGTTTTCTCGCTTATCTCCAATTGATCTCCTATTTGCCCATGATTATAACCATCGAAAACGTACATGTTAAAGACGGTACGAGTCATAGCGGGGAGAGATTGTATTAGTGTTACTAATTCCTTAAAATTTATATTCTCAACAGCACTAGCCCCACCTGCTGATATAGGTGTTTCGTCTGCAGGCAGCGCATGCACACTCATCATTTTCGCATCTTTCAGGTATTTACTTCTCAGGTAATCGAGGCAAGTGTTTATCATAATGCGACGCATCCAACCTTCGAAGCTACCGGTGCCGCCATATTTATCTATATTATTGAATATTTTGAGAAACCCGTCGTTGATCAGCTGCTCGGCATCTTCCATATCTTTTGCATACCGGGCACAGACTTTTAAAAACACGCTGTAGTAAAGTTTATACAGATGTTCTTGCATTGCCCGGGCTTGCTTCCGGACCCCGTTTATAATATCCTGTTCGGAATATTGGGGCATTAGGTGTTTTCGTTGGGTTTTAATAATTAAGTTACTACATGTTTCTCATAGTATCAATTTTTGCCCGTACTGTCCTAAGTAAATCCATCAAATTTTGCACCAAAAACGTTTCTATATGATAAAATAAATAAGGGCCGGCTACGTACCTGGTATTATTGAAGCTATTATTATATAGAATAAATATATATGGTTTTGAAAGCATTTTGTTGGTTAGTTTGGTAGTAGCCAGCCTTATGCTAATAGACGTAGGCAGTAAATGAAAGCCCCAACTTAAATTGTAAATTATTTTAAGTTCTCAACTGCTGCGCATTTTTCCTTAAACTTCCGCTTTACTTCCGCATAAAAAATCAGTAATATGATTGCCAGTAAAGGATTTTATGTTGGTTACTTCCGGTTTTACAGAAAAAGAGGAAGGAAGGAAAAGTGGAAATGAGGAGGCGAAATTTTAGAATTTAAGGACAATAATCTATAAATAATCATATATAACGGTTTTAGGTACAATAAAGGTACTACTTTGAGGTAGGGGGTAACAAATATTTGTTTTTGCAACCCAATACACCCAGCCCCGATTCCTTTTTAAAATACCTTTATCAGATTATGCGTAGTGCCATTTATTTTCTTGCAACGGTTTTTTGTTTTTTATTATGCAGCTGCCAAAATGGAGAGCAGATATCTGCAAATGAAGCGCGCGGGAAGGCAGATAGCCTTGGGATAAAAATTGAACAAATAGCAGCAGATGCGAAAGGTATTGTAGGGGTTGCTATGCAAGTGATAGAAACCGGAGATAGTTTTTATTACAATGCTGATAAACACCTGCCTATGCAAAGCACTTTTAAATTTCCGTTGGCGATGTATATACTGCATCTTGTAGACAGCGGTAAGCTATCGCTGCAACAGAAAGTGCATATAAGTGCTAAAGAAATGGATCAGGATACTTATAGCCCTATAAGCGAGATATACGATGGCAATATAGATATGCCTATAGACAGTCTGCTTCGCTATTCGGTATCGCACAGTGATAATATAGCTTGTGATATGCTCTTCAAAACAGGACGTGGTACACAACCTGTAGAAGACTATATACACAGCCTTGGTGTAGCAGGCATTGCTATAAAAACCAATGAAGAGGCTATGCACAAAAACTGGACTACACAATATACCAACTGGTGTGAACCCAAAGCCATGCTCCAACTCCTCGAAATATTCTATAACAAAAAAACACTCTCAGATACGTCGAACGCACTACTATGGCAATTGATGATAACCACTACCACCGGCCCCAACCGCATCAGGGGCCTTCTACCAAAAGGCACCATAGTAGCAGATAAGACAGGCACAGGTGGAACTAAAGATGGAATCGCATCTGCCACTAACGACTTGGGCATTATCGTACTCCCCAATGGCAAGCATCTTGCCATCGTGATCTATGTTTCTGATTCGAAAGCGGATCTTAATACCAGAGAATCAGTAATAGCAAGGATAGCAAAGGTGGGTTATGACACCTATGAAACAAAATAGCTGTTACGAAATTATCCTGGTTAATGCAGCTTCGTCCCAACCTAAAAAGAATTTGCCATTCCCCAGGTCCCAAACTGGACGCTTTATAAGCGAATTGCATTTCATCATCAGGGCTATAGCTTTTGCCTTATCGATAATTACCGCTTTTTCTTTGTCTGATAATTCCCTGAAAGTAGTACTTCTTGTATTTATCAATTTATCTAACGGAAAATGTTGCAGCCACAATTCAATAGTAGCTTTATCAATTCCTGATTCCTTATAATCGTGAAACGTAAACTTTACCTTTTTTGCATTGAGCCATTTAATAGCCTTCTGCATGGTATCGCAATTCCTGATGCCGTATATAGTGATCATGTTTCTAAATTAAGACGACCGGAACTTCAGATGACCCTGAAAAAAACTGATTGTACTCATCAAATAGTTATTGTTAGGAATTAGTTACGTCTAAAGAGGCGTATCAACATTACAATTATTGCAATAAGGAACATGAATAGTGAAATACGATTCATGCCGTGCATGAACTTAATATTCACATTCCGCGGTTCATTTGGATCTCTTTTACGGATATAGAAATAAGTGAGAATTTGTTTCCAAACATTATTTTTCATCAGCTTAAAGTTACGAAAAATTATAGGGGAATGGCTATATTTGCGGTCCCAGAAGGGGAATTAGCTCAGCTGGCTAGAGCGCTTGCATGGCATGCAAGAGGTCATCGGTTCGACTCCGTTATTCTCCACAAGCTTTAAATCCCTTCCCGAAGTTTCGGGAGGGGATTTGAGCATTATATAATCCAATCGTTTAATCAATAAAATAAGAAGTATATACTAAAAGAAATATAGCTAGTTTTGCACATCTAAAAAATATCCTAACTATTTTTAATAATAATGCCAGAAAAGAAGAAAGCTATTATCATTGGTGCCGGACCGGCGGGGTTGACTGCTGCTTTTGAATTACTAATGAGAACCGATATTACCGCTATTATACTTGAAAAATCTGAATACATAGGCGGCATTTCAAAGACAGTAAATTATAAAGGCAATAGAATAGATATAGGTGGGCATCGTTTTTTTTCAAAATCAGACCGTGTAATGGATTGGTGGATGAAAGTATTACCTATTGCTGGCGCGCCGGATTCATCCTTTATGATCAAATACCAAAATCAGAGCAGGGAAGTGAATACGAAAGATCATGCGCATACAGTTACTGATCCTGATAAAATAATGCTGGTACGTGAACGCTTGTCACGCATTTACTACATGAAACAATTCTTCAACTACCCTATTACTTTGTCAGCTGATACGATACGCAAGCTTGGCATGGGTAAGATGTTTAAGATAGGTATGTCTTATATGTGGTCGAGGGTATTCCAGATACGAGATGAAAAAACACTGGAAGATTTTTTTATCAATAGATTTGGCAAAGAATTATATCTCACCTTCTTTAAAGACTATACCGAAAAAGTATGGGGTGCATCTTGTAAAGAAATATCATCGGAGTGGGGAGCACAGCGTATAAAAAAGCTGACGATAGGAAAAGCTATCTGGCATGCGGTAAAATCTCAATTCAAATCAAAAAAGAAAACAGATATTTCACAAAAGAATACGGAGACCAGCCTTATTGAACAATTCCTGTATCCGAAATTTGGACCCGGGCAATTGTGGGAAGAAGTGGCAGGGATGGTGAAAGAAATGGGGGGAAGTATACACCATCATTATGATGTAATAGGTGTTACTCATGAAAATAACCTGGTAACTGCGGTAAAAGTTAAAAATAAAAAAACAGGTGCAGAAGAAACTTTTGAAGGTGATTATTTCTTCTCTACTATGCCTGTGAAAGAATTAATTGCAGGATTACAACCAGTAGCACCAACCGATATCAAGGAAATAGCTAACGGCTTGATGTATAGAGACTTTATAACAGTTGGTTTATTGCTTACACAATTAAAGGTGAAAGATGAAAAACAGGCTAATAAACTGATAAAGGATAATTGGATATATATACAGGAACGTGAAGTAAGAATAGGCCGCCTTCAGATATTTAATAACTGGAGCCCTTATATGGTAAAGGACCCAAACCATGTATGGATAGGTCTTGAATATTTTTGCAATGTAGGCGATAACCTGTGGAGCAAGCCTGATGCTGAGTTCATAAAATTTGCAATTGACGAACTGGCACAAATAGGTATCATCAGCAAGGAAGATGTAATTGATAACACTGTATTGAGGGAAGAGAAAACTTATCCTGCATACTTTGGCACTTACGATCGCTTTGACGAGATAAAGAGCTATACCGATAAGCTGGAAAACATATTTTTGGTAGGCAGAAACGGCATGCATAAGTATAACAATTCTGATCACTCCATGCTTACTGCCATGACAGCTGTAGACAATATTATTGCGGGTAGAAAGGACAAAACTAATATCTGGAATATTAATACCGAACAAGAGTATCATGAAGAAAAATAAAGCCGGCATCATACAATCCTATGTATGGATAGCTATTTGTGTAGCAGGCTTTATTATCAACTTCATTACGTATTACCCTGGGTTTATGACTCCGGACAGTCTGAGCCAATTTGAACAATCCATAACACAGCAATACGAATCGTGGCATCCCCCATTTATGGCATTTGTTTGGCATTTGCTGGATATCTTTTACAAAGGACCCCAAGTAATGCTGGCACTACAGTTATTATTATTATGGTGCAGTTGTTATGTATTTGCAAAAAGCGTAGAGAATATATTTGGAAAGCTATTTATAATGTTCGCTTTCTTTTTTATGCCATTCCTGCAAAATTATGCAGGCTATGTAATAAAAGATAGCCTGATGACTCTTAGCTGGTTATTGGCTATAGCAATTTTATATAAATACAGTGCTGATAAACGTCGCACATTCTTTTTCGCTTTTTTTTCGGCATTGCTACTACTATCAGGTGCATGGGTAAGGTATAATGCTTTAACAGGGTTATTACCATTATGCTTTGTTTGGTCATGGGTCATTTTTACTGATAAGAAGAAGATTGTAAAATGGATTGCGGCTATCTCATTATTTCTCATAATTATTGGTGGAAACAAACTATTCATTGATAAGGTAATTAAGCCTGTTAAAACTTATCCTGAACTACCTATATACATGAGCGATCTTACTGCCTGCTTTATACAAACACATAAAAATGTATATCCTGAACTTTTGTATGAAAACCCAAATTTTGATACCAATTACATAAGAGCAAATTATGATCCTGCCCGCATCGACAATCTTATATGGTGCGACAAAAACTTAATCGTTCGCAATAAGGCTACAGCTGAAGCATTAAAAACCGCGTGGATACAAACCATAATAGAATCTCCGGGATCATACATAAAAAACCGCTACATCCAGTTCTTATATTTTGCACATATCAAAGAGAAGAACGAGTCAGCATATTTCGTTCCGTGGGTGTTGCCTAATACGTATGGCTTTCATGTGAATGAGAACAGCAAATTTTACAGGGGCTTCACTAAATATATGCGTGCACAGAAAAACTATTTTTATTTCAAGCCGTTATTTTGGATTTTGTTAAATATTGCACTTTTTGCATTGATACCATTTATAAAAGATGAGACTGGCAATATATATTTTACCGGCCTTATTACATCATCGTTATTGTACCTGGTACCTATGTTTTTCTTAGTGACAACCGACGCAGACTTTCGCTATTTGTATTGGGGCTGTATTGCCTGCACTGCTGCATTGTTAATTTCCGTGCACAGTTTTTTGAAGAAACG
>JABDFN010000038.1 GCA_013286485.1 Bacteroidota bacterium | reverse complement strand
ATCTTCATGCTGTTATTCCTATTTTATGCATAGCCTTTGCGGCATTCTCATTGGCTAACTTTCGTTTGTAATGATACCACCAAGTTGGAGCAAGTTTAATAAGCATATTATTAAACCCACGTAAGCCAAGGATATGGTATAAACCATTTAGTTTAGCAGTAACACCTTCAGGAAGCGAACGCAAACTAAGTGCAAAACCACTATCTATATACTGCATATGATGCCAATACCCGCTTGGCATAAACATGGTATCGCCATGATCTAATATTGCCTGGTAAGCCTGCGCATACTTTAAAGCAGGGAAATGCTCAGTATCCATCGTTTCATGCCAATCAACAAAACTTGCAGCACTCTCAACAGTGGAGGGCATACGGTAAATAAACGGCGACTGATTGTTGTTCAATAATAATACCCGTTTGCGGCCTATAAACTGCGTGTGAAAGATATGCGACATGTCTATGTCGTAGTGCATATGCGCAATGGAACCCGCACCACCCACAAACAACATGGGGTATTTTTTTAAAAACCCTCTTGCTAAATGCTCGGGGAAGTTTACATCATCAATAACCTGCGGTGCATATTTGAATATGTTGAATAAAAAAATGCGCAGCTCAACCGGCCCTTTCCTGATCAGATCAAGGTATTTGCCGAATTTCATATAATCATCTGCCCCATTCACGGGCATCTTGGCCCCTGCCCTTGTATTATTATATACACCCACCTGCACATTACCTACTACCTCTTTAAAATAATCCCATGTCCATTTTTTATACGCAGGCCATTGATGTGACAAATTAGTGATGATGACCGGTTTACTTTGCAGTAAATATTTCTCCCTGAATTCCTCTTGTGTAATCTCTGATACCCTGTCTATTTGAGTTAATTGCATAAGCTTGTTTTTATGGGACGATAGGCAATATGCCAGCAAAGTTAAAATTATGCACCATTTAATGCTATATGTTTATCCTATAAAAAAATAATGCCCTTCTATATATAGAGGGCATTATTGATAAATATACTCCAAAATTACTTTTTTACCATGCTTTTAAACACTGTTTCGTCTACTTTATATGGATATTTAGAACGCATAGAATCGTTCCATTTTTTCTCCAGATAATCCTGATATTCTGCTATTACATAGCCACGTGCTTCATCCAACGTCTTATCACTTGGTATACTCAACACTTCTGAAGCCTTTACAACAGTATATACACCATCCTTATCCTTCACAGCTTTTGAAGGTTTGCCCTGTACTATATCTGATTTGGGAACATCAGTAAAATGTGAAAATTCATAAAAACTACGTGTTATGGTAAGAGCATCAGGTTTTGCCTGTGTATTCAATGCTTTTACTAATTCTTCATCTTTTACATCTTTTTCTCCCAATATTTTCATGCCCTTTTTCATAGACTCCTCATCTTTGAACTTATATATTGTGCCTCTAAAGCCTGGGCCCCACTGATATTTTCCCTTTTTAGTAGCAAAAAATGCTTCCAGCCCTGTTGTATCTTTAGATGCTTTACCCCACACGTTCCTATCCATTAATTCAAATAATAAAATGCCGTTCCTGTATTCACCCATGAGGCTTTTAAAATCAGGGTTTTCTTCTACGAGCTTATGTTCTTCAAAATCGTTCAAAATGCTAGTAGTATACATTTTATAAACATCTGAAATAACAGCTCTTTTAGGGCCATTCAACCTGCCACGAGTAATAGAGTACATGAAATTCACAAAGTCTGCTTGTACATACTCATTACCTCCTATCTCAAAAAGCGGATGTTGCATATTTTTGAAATCATCTACTTTGTAAGCGTTTCCCTCAGTACCTGTATCAGGTATCTTATCGAATTTGTTTAATAGTGCATTCAAATTTTCAGGGTATTCTTTATACCCGTTCTTCTGTTTTACTTTATCAAAGAAAATCTCGCGAGCTATTTGTGCGCGGTAATCGTTATCAACTTTTCTTTTTATCTGTCCCTGTAAACTATCAAACGGTTTTATAGGGTATTTCTGTATCAGCTTAATAATATGCATGCCATATTCTGTTTGCACAGGTGCAGAGAGGTCTCCCGGTTTTTTTAACGCAAATGCAGCGTTTTCAAAGGCAGGCACCTTATCACCTACGCCAAATATTGCCAATTCACCTTTATTATCAACAGAAAATTTATCTTCTGAATATTTCTTAACCATGTCCTCAAAAGAGGCGCCCTTTTTAAGCGCAGTAATAATACTATCAGCACGTTTGCGGGCAGCTTCAACACCGGCTTGTCCTTTGGACTGTGGTGTTGATATCATAATCTGAGCAACTTTTATCTCTCCCACTGCAGGGCGTTTTTCTATCACATTTATAATATGATAACCAAATTGTGTGCGGAAAGGAGCAGATATTTTACCCTGAGGTGTATTATATGCTGCAGTTTCAAAAGGGTATACTGTTTGTAATGCAGTAAAAAAGCCTACATCTCCTCCGTTATTGGAAGACCCTTTATCCTCTGAAAATTGTTTTGCCATATCCGAAAAACTTGCTTTCTTACTTATGACAATGTGGTATATGCTGTCAATTTTTTTATAAGCGGCAACTGTATCCGCACCAGGGCGACATGAAATCAATATATGTGCTACGTGCACATTTTCTTTCATACGGTCGTATGCTTCTCTTACTAATTTATTCGTAACCTCTTCATCTGTAAGATAATTCTTTGCTAATTGCTTGCGGTAATTATCCAATTCACGCGATACGCTGGGTAGGGTATCTAGTTTTTGTTCTTCAGCCTCTGCAACTTTCATACGGAAAAGAGAATATAGATTCAGATAGTCTCGCAGCGCACTATCTGAATAGTCAGGTTGTTTGTTAATACTGTTCTTTTTATAAACAGAAAGAAATTCAGCTTTGCTTACTTTATTATCTCCGTATGTAAAAAGAGTTTGGGCTATACCCTGTGCAATAAAAGTGAATACTAAAAGATAAGTGAATACAAGTTTTCGCATTGTGTTTTTATTTATAATACTTCTTTGATTTACTGTTTTGTTGTTTTCCCCTTACGCTCGGTCATTTCTATAACTTCCAAAATATTGGTATGATCCATGCGTTTCCCCCTGATGATCTTTTTTTCGTCGAGCAAATATAAAATAGGAGTAGAATACACATCATATTTAGACCTGAAATCCTGGTGCGTATTATCGGGATCATACACATTGGTCCAATCTTGCAGATTATGCGATTTTATAAAATCTTTCCACTGTTGTTCGGTACCACCTCCTTTAACAGCGTATATTTTTACCCCTCTACTCTTCAATACTGCTTTATATACAGAATCTATCAACGGAATTTCTGCCTGGCAATGCCCGCAATCTGGCGCCCAGAAAACAAGTAAAGTATATTTTGCCTTGAGACCCAATAAACTTTGGTCTTTGCCAGTTGCATCCGGCATTTTTATTTCTGGAGCCAGATTTCCAATCACGTTCGGTGCAATTTTTGAAGCGTAATCTATATATTTCTGCAGGTCTTCTGAGCTTAACCAGGTAGCATCGCCCTTCATGTAATAATTTTCAACGAGGTATACTACTACCGCATCCATCCCCATTATTTTACTATCCTGTGCATTATGCTCCAACCACCACAGCGTGTATTTGAATAATTCTTTGGTACCCCTTGTTTTAGCTAACAATTTATCCGCCTCCATTTCCACACTATCAGCAATAGGCAGTACAAGGCTGTTCATGTATTGACTAAGTTTTGCATCATATATAGGTGTATGTATAAGGCGGTCATCCTGAAAATTAAAGTCGTCCCAATAATGTTTTTTTGTATAGTTATAAGCAAAGTCTGAATCTACTTTTCCATCGGGTAAATGATGCACCCCTTCAGGCACTTCTGGCAATTCTAAGGCTCTAAAAATACTTGCCAATAAGGTATTAGGCATTTTTTTAGCATAGTCATTGCGGTATTGTATCAACTCATCTGAATGCTGCTTAATAGTTTTCCTGGCAGCATTACTATCTGCTGCTGTTTTTGCAGAAGTATATTGCAACATCAATTGCTGATGTTTGACACCATATGCTTTGAGGAATTTTACATATTCCATAAAGTGTTCATTCTCGGGAGAATTTTTAAAACTAATACCTCCGCTTGTTGGCAGTTCTTTTACGGTTACGTTAATGGTTATATCATCACCATTATTCAATAAAAACTCGAAATAGTTCTTATGATCTGACATCAAAATGAGATATATACCACCTATTGTAGTATCCTTTGACTGAAAAACAAGATTACCGTTATTATCAAGCCGTGCAGAGTCTACTTTATATATAGCATTGGGTAGTGGCTTGCCGTAATAATATGCCAGGTAAACCAGGCTATCTTTAACATCGGAAAATTTCATTTGGATATGATAGCCATTTTTAGCGAAAACTAATGGAGACCATCCGGTAAGGCATAACAGGGTAATAAGTAAAATGCGCTTCGTCATACAATACAATAAAAATTATTTAATACTAAGAAAACGGCAATTTAGCCGCTATATTGGTTTCGACCAAAAATAAATGATATAATTGACCTTACCCAATCTGCACAATGTAAATTTGCTCCTTAAATAAAAATTTTGCAAAATTTTGTCAAAACGTACAATTAAAAAGTTAATAAACATTAATATCAGCGCCTACGCAGCGGAAGGCAAAAGCCTTGCCCGCCTCGAAGATGGTAAAGTGATCTTTGTAGAAAATGCCATACCGGGAGATACCATTGACCTGCTTATAACAAAGGATAAAAAAAGCTGGGCTGAAGGCAGGATGACTGAACTGATAACACCATCGCCTGACAGGATAACCCCTTTTTGCCAACACTTTGGCATATGTGGAGGTTGTAAATGGCAAATGTTGCCTTACCAAAAGCAACTGGAATACAAACAACAACAAGTAAATGACCAATTGCAAAGAATAGGGCAAATTGAACTACCACCCATACAAACTATTATTGGCAGTAAACAAGAACGTTTTTACAGAAATAAACTAGAGTTTACTTTTTCGCAACATCGATATTTAACACACAAAGAAATAGCAGCAGCAGATGGTGCCCCATTAACCGCAGAACAGGCTCTTGGTTTCCATGCTCCGGGGCTGTTTGACAAAGTAGTGCCCATAAGCACCTGCTGGTTGCAAGGAGACCCAACCAATAAATTACTGGAAGTATTGAGGCAATGCACAGAAGAAAACAATTTGCAGTATTATAATTATAAAAAGCACGAAGGATGGCTGAGAAATGTGGTACTACGGATAGCCACTACAGGCGAAATTCTTTTGAATATAGTAATGCAGCATGAAGACAAAGAAAAAAGAGAAGCACTACTGGAACACTTGCTCAAATACATTCCCGGCATTACCACCCTACACTATACCTTCAATTCAAAAGTGAATGATAGTATTCATGATATAGATGTTCATACTTATTTCGGAAAAGGATTTATAGAAGAGCAACTGGAAGATTTCCGTTTTAAAATATCACCTAAATCTTTTTTTCAGACCAATACATACCAGGCAGAAACTTTATATAAAGTGACAAGAGAATTTGCGGGTCTTATAGGTAATGAAATATTATACGACCTGTATTGCGGTACAGGTAGCATAGGCATATTTTGTTCAAAAGGAGCAAAGAAAGTAATAGGGATAGAAGTGATTGAAGAGGCAATTGCAGATGCAAAAGAAAATGCTACTATGAATAATTTAAAACATTGCCAGTTTTATGCGGGCGATATAGCACAAATTTGTAATGATGCTTTTTTTGCAGAACATGGAAAACCAGATGTAATTATAACAGACCCACCACGAGCAGGCATGCATGAAAAACTGGTGAAACAATTATTAGCAATAAAGGCGCCTAAAATAGTATACGTAAGTTGCAACCCCGCTACACAGGCCCGTGATCTGCAATTATTAGACGAAGCATATAAAGTTACAAAACTACAACCTGTAGACATGTTCCCTCATACCCACCATATTGAAAATGTAGCACTGCTGGAATTAAAAATAAAATAGCCCCTAATATCGGGGCTATTTAAGAATATTATTGATGTTTATGGCCTCTCCATCATACTAAAGAAGAAATTACCTTCTATTACAGCATTCTCATCGCTATCAGAACCATGAACCGCATTTTCACCCATAGATGCTGCGTATTTTTTACGAATAGTACCTTCTTCCGCATTCGCAGGGTTGGTTGCACCAATTAGTTTACGAAAATCAGCTACCGCATTATCCTTTTCCAATATAGCCGCTACTATTGGACCACTACTCATAAAATCACACAATTCGTCGTAAAAGGGGCGTTCCTTATGCACTTCGTAGAATTTACCTGCAAGCGTATTGTTCATTTGGGTATACTTCATAGCTATTATCTTGAACCCAGCGGCGTTTATCATTTGCAGAATATTACCAATATTTCCGGCCTTTACCGCGTCCGGCTTGATCATTGTGAATGTGCGATTTGACATATTTATTTTTTTGACGGCGCAAAGGTAGGCCTTATTTATGATTTATGATTAAATGAATTATGATTTGTTTATTTTTGCACCCTGTTTAAAAACAGACGTAAAAAAAGTAGTTACTAAACTGATGATGAGGCCAATACAAGACACTTTCCCTTTACTGCAAAATCCTAAAAAAATATTCATTACCACCCACCACAAACCAGATGGCGATGCAATAGGAAGTGTGCTTGGTTTATATCATTATCTCACCAAAAAAGGGCATCATGTAATACCCGTATCGCCCGGTGAGTTACCTGATTTTTTAATGTGGATGCCGGGTGTTGAACATTTGTTGAACTATGAGGCCGAATCCAAACTTTCCATTAAAGCATTAAAGGAAGCTGACCTTATTTTTTGCCTGGATTTCAATGAGTTAAGTAGAACAAAACATTTAGGTCAAGTATTAGCAGAAGCTACCCAACCTAAAATATTAATAGACCACCATTTAAAGCCACAAGCTGTATGGGATTACGGTATGAGCATACCTGAAAAAAGCAGTACAGCTGAAATGGTATACGATTTTATAAATCTATGTGGAGATAATGCATTGATTGATACAGATATTGCAGCTTGCTTATATACGGGTGTTATGACAGATACCGGATCATTCAGGTTCCCCGTCACATCAGCCAATGTGCATGCTATGGTATCAGATCTGAAGCACAAAGGTCTTGACCATACAAAGATACATGAAGAGCTATATGATACATGGTCTATAAACCGTATGCGCTTCATGGGTTATGTGCTGATAGAAAAAATGGAAATATTTCCTAAATATAATGCCGGCCTCATTGCAATATCAAAAAAAGATATGAAATTGTTTGATGTGCGCAGTGGCGACCTCGAGGGCCTGGTAAATATGCCTATGAGCATAAATAATATCAATTTCGCCACTATGATAACAGAACGAAATGACGAGGTAAAGCTGTCTTTCAGAAGTAAAGGGGACTTTGACGTGAGCGAGTTTGCAAGGAAGTATTTTAACGGTGGCGGGCATATGAATGCCTCCGGCGGAACCTCAAAAGCAAGTTTTGTAGAAACAATAAGCAATTTTAAGAAAATTTTGTCCGATATTCACGCCCGATAATAAAAAAAACATGATAAAAAGAATAATACCAATTGCCATTATAGGCATAGCTATCAGCAGCTTAGTAGCCTGCAACAGTAAAAAATCCGGATTTCAAAACATCAATGGTTTTGAATATAAAATAATAAAAGATGCAGCCGGTAATGATCATCCTAAAGTAGGAGACCTCGTATATACCAATATACGTATGCTCGTAGATGACAGTCTTATAATAGACAGCAGGGATACAAAAAACGGAGCAACGGGGGAACCTGTATTATTTGAAGTAACTGATGCTTCTCAGCGAGGCAACTTCCAGTCTTGCTTTACAGTACTCACGGCCGGCGACAGCGCTATTTTCAGGATATCTATGGATTCTTTAAAGACTATCTTAAAAGGTCAGCCATTGCCTCCGTTTATGGCCAAAGGGAAATATCTCGTCTACCAGGTATCTCTTGTTTCTGTAAAAACCAAAGACCAGTATAAGAAGGAAATGGATGAAAAAGCAAGTAAACAAAAAGATACTGATGATAAAATATTGCAGGATTATTTTGCAAAGAATAATCTTAAACCAATTAAAACAGCATCAGGTTTATATTATACAATAGAAAAAAAGGGAACAGGTGACAAACCAACACCGGGGCAAGAAGTAACTGTGAACTATACAGGTATGCTGATGAATGGTGATAAATTTGATTCTAACATGGACAGCACTTTCCACCATATGCAACCGTTCTCATTTGTATTGGGGCAACATCAGGTAATAGATGGCTGGGATGAAGGTATAAGCTTACTAAATAAAGGCAGTAAGGCTACCTTATATGTTCCATCACCACTTGCTTATGGCCCACAGGCACGTAGTGAGAAAATACAGGCTAATTCTATATTAATATTCAATGTAGAATTGGTAGATATAAAATCTGCAAAGAAATAAAATCAACTAAAATAAAAATGAAAATGAAAAACATCCTTGTTACTTCCCTGTTAGTATTGTTGTTTGCCACAGTTGCGCATGCTGATAAAGGAAACAGAGCGGCCGGATTTGATAAAACAGCACACGGACTCTTATATAAAATATATAAACATGGTAATGGCACCGCTAAAGCAAAAGTTGGCGATTTCATTGAAATGAACATACAACAGGTATATAGTGAAAACGACAGTATATTATTGGACACAAGAAAAGTAAATAATAATCAACCGGTAGAATTACAATTAAAACCGGCAAATTTTGATGGTGATATACCTGAAGGATTTACTTATTTAGTTGCAGGTGATAGCGCTATATTTTTAGTATCTGTTGATACATTGGCTGCAAAAATGCCTGGATTACCGCCGTTCTTTAAAAAAGGTAATTACCTCGAATTTCGCGTAGTAATGGTATCTATTAAATCTGAAGCAGAAATGAAAAAAGAGCAGACTGAAAAATCTGCCAAGCAAATATCTATTGATGATAAACAATTGCAGGACTACTTTAAACAGAATAATATAAAACCCAGCAAAACAGCATCTGGCTTGTATTATACTATACAAAAAGAAGGTACCGGCGCAAAAGCAAAACCTGGACAGAAAGTGTCTATGAAGTATACAGGCATGTTGCTGAATGGCAGCAAGTTCGATTCAAATGTTGATTCCAGCTTCCATCATACTGATCCTCTTGATTTTGTTTTAGGACAAGGGCAGGTAATAAAAGGATGGGACGAAGGTATAGCCTTGTTTAATAAAGGGACCATGGGCACTTTATACATACCCTCTACACTAGCTTATGGAGACAGAAGCCCATCGCCAATGATACCCGCAAATTCCGTTATGGTATTTGAAGTGGAATTATTAGATATAAAAAATCAGGATGGACCTAATCAACAAGCTCCGGTGAAGATGACTAAACCTACACCTCCTGTTAAAAGGAATGTAGCTGCACCAACCAATAAAAAATAATGAGTTGTAAAGGCTCGAAATATGTAATACTGATGTGGTATTTGCTCATAGCAAATACCACATTTGCTTATACCCATGCAGATACCCTCAGAGGCAGTAATGGCGGAAACAGAGATTGGTGGAAGGTGAAAAAATATAACTTACAAATCACTTTTGATACCATTGATAAAACCATACAAGGTATTTGCTATATAAATTTTGCGATAATTAAGGAACCAAGTAAGTTTTTTCAAATAGACTTGCAAACACCAATGATTATTGATAGCTCCTCACTATCTGAAATATCGGATGTACCGATCATTTCGGGTGATCTTGCTGATCATAAAGAATCGAGGACTAAGACTGATTTTGAACACGAAGGAAATGTATGGTGGATAAGAAATCATTTTCTATACTGGCATCCAGGGGAGAATAAAACATTAATAATTTACTTTCACGGCAAACCCCGCAGCGCAAAAAATCCACCATGGGATGGTGGTTTTATCTGGACAAAGGACAGCCTAGGCAATCCGTGGATTGCAGTTGCTTGCCAGGGACTTGGAGCAAGCGTTTGGTGGCCATGCAAAGATGCACAGTGGGATAAGCCCGATAATGGTGCTGAGATAAGTTTTAACTATTATGATAATCTAACAACTATAAGCAATGGAATTGGGCACATAATTACGGGTGACTATATTCTAAATACGCCAAATGTTTGGATATGGGCTGTGAAAAACCCCATCAATACATATGATGTAACTTTTTACATCGGCAATTATGCCCATTGGACCGATACCATGATGGGAGAAAAAGGAAAACTTAACCTTGATTTTTACCCGTTGCGATACAACGAGGCAAAAGCAAGAGAGCAATTTAAAGTAGTGAAGCCCATGTTGCATTGCTTTGAATACTGGATGGGCCCCTATCCTTTTTATGGGGATGGCTATAAACTGGTTGAAGCACCCTACCTCGGTATGGAGCACCAAAGCGCTGTTGCTTACGGCAATGAGTATAAAATGGGTTATAGAGGCATAGACAGAAGCGGTACGGGTGTCGGGCTATTGTTCGATTTTATTATTGTACATGAAAGCGGGCACGAATGGTTTGGCAATAATGTAACTGCATATGATATAGCTGACAACTGGATACATGAGGGAATTACTACCTATTCAGAAACACTATTTGCAGAGTGTCAATTTGGAAAAGAAAAAGCCTTTGAATATTGTCGTGGGGAATGGAAAAATATCAGGAATGACAGACCTATTATTGGCGATTATGGTGTTAATAATGAAGGATCCAGTGATATGTACGATAAAGGAGCGGCTATTATACATATGATACGGATGATGACGAACAATGATGAAAAATTCAGAGGTCTGCTGCACGCTATTAATGAGAGGTGGTATCATGGTATTGTTACCAGTAAAGAACTAGAACAATTCATGAGCGACTATACTCATTTAAAACTGAACGCTTTCTTTGACCAATACCTTCATACCATTCAAATACCGGAATTGGAATACTATATTAAGAACAGAGAATTGTATTATAAGTTCAATGATATAGTAAATGGCTTTTCGCTGCCATTGCAAGTAACAGACGGAGATGTACATGCGAACATCCAACCAAATAGTGAATGGCAACATACACACTGGGAAGGCGGTTTTAATATATCTTTTTCTAAGGATTTTCTTATCCGTACAAAATCATAACAAGTTATCCACAGTACAGTACGGTTTTTTCAGTCTCATCGCTGTTTTTATTAGGTTTGTAGACTCCATGGCCAAAGTTGCAACAGAAACACCCCTGATGAAACAACATCGGGATATTAAGGCAAAATATCCTGACGCAGTTTTATTATTTCGTGTAGGTGATTTTTACGAAACATTTAGTGAAGATGCTCATATCGCGTCAAGGGTACTGGGTATTACGCTTACTAAACGCTCTAATGGGGCTGCTTCGTCAGTTGACCTTGCAGGCTTTCCTCACCATGCTCTCGAGACCTATTTACATAAATTAGTAAAAGCGGGATATCGTGTAGCCATTTGCGACCAGTTAGAAGATCCCAAAACAGCCAAGGGTATTGTAAAACGAGGGGTGACTGAATTAGTAACGCCTGGTATTGCTACGAGCGACAAATTATTGGAAAATAAAACCAATAATTTCTTAGCAGCTTTATTTTTAGGAGAGCTCCAATGCGGTGTCGCATTCATAGATATAAGTACAGGGGAATTCTATGTAGCTCGGGGCAGTGTTGAATACATGGATAAACTGTTGCAAAGTTTTCAACCATCAGAACTCATATTATCCAAATCACAGCAAAAAAGATTCAAGGAGCAGTTTGATAATAAGGTATATACTTTTCAGTTAGATGAGTGGGTCTTTCAGCAACAATATACTTATGACACATTAACACAGCATTTCCAGACACAGTCATTAAAAGGTTATGGACTGGAAGATATGAATGCGGCAATAATTGCTGCAGGCGCAGCTTTGCATTATTTAAAAGACACTGAGCATCCTAACCTACAACATATCAATTCCATTCAACGTATTGTTGCAGATGAGTTCCTTTGGATGGATAGATTTACCATACGCAACCTGGAGCTTATTAGCAGCAGCGATGAGAAAGGTAGTTGTTTGTTGCAGGCAATAGATCATACTCTTACTCCCATGGGAGCACGGATGCTAAAACGCTGGATGATCTTTCCACTATCGGATATTCATAAAATAGAACAGCGATTAGAACTTGTCAGCCATTTTATATTAGAGCAGGACCTGAATCATGCCCTTGTCTCATTAATAAAACAGACAGGTGATATAGAACGATTGGTAGGTAAAATACCTCTACGTAAAATCAATCCCAGGGAAGTGATGCAACTGGCACGAAGCCTGCATCATATAGAAAAGATAAAAGAATTGTGTATCCAATCAACAGATATATCCCTACAAAAACTTACTGAAGGCCTACATTCATTAAATGAACTACAGGATAAAATAAAAAGATCGATAGTTGATGAGGCCCCTGCTCTGGCAGCTAAAGGCGGTATGATACGAGAGGGACTGAATGAAGAATTAGACCATTTAAGAAACATATCCCGCAACGGGAAAGAATACCTGTTGCAGATACAGCAAAAAGAGTCTCAGCGCACCAATATATCTTCCCTGAAGGTCGCATATAATAACGTGTTTGGTTATTACCTGGAGGTGACACACTCCCACAAAGACAAAGTGCCAGCGGATTGGATACGGAAACAAACATTGGCTAATGCCGAAAGATATATTACCCCTGAGCTGAAAGAATATGAAGAAAAAATATTAGGGGCTGAAGAAAAGATATTGATTCTTGAAACCGAGCTGTATCAACAATTGCTAACAGATATAGAACCTTACATAGCCCCAATGCAAGTGAACGCCCACATTATTGCACAACTCGATTGCCTGCTTTGCTTTGCCAATAATGCCAAACAATATAATTACCACAGGCCCAAAGTAATACAAGACCCAATACTCGATATAAAGAACGGAAGACACCCGGTAATTGAGCAACGGTTACCTCCTGGAGAAAGTTATGTTACCAATGATATTTTACTGAACAAAGAAGATCAACAAGTGATCATTCTCACAGGTCCGAACATGAGTGGTAAATCTGCGCTATTAAGACAAACAGCTATTATTACGCTAATGGCTCATATGGGTAGCTTTGTTCCTGCAGATGATGCGCATATTGGTTTGACAGACAAGATATTTACGCGTGTCGGCGCTTCAGATAACCTTAGCGGTGGCGAAAGCACTTTTATGGTGGAAATGAATGAAACGGCAAGCATCATTAATAATATCAGCGAGCGAAGCCTTGTACTATTAGATGAAATAGGACGGGGTACCAGCACCTACGATGGCATATCTATAGCATGGTCTATCGTTGAATATTTGCATAACAACCCTTGTAAGCCTAAAACATTATTTGCAACTCACTACCACGAGTTAAATGAACTGGAACCCCAATTGCAAAGGGTAAAAAATTACCATATCACACATAAAGAAACTGGCAATAAGGTCATCTTCCTGCGCAAATTAGCCCCCGGTGGTAGTCGCCATAGTTTTGGTATACAAGTAGCAAGAATGGCGGGCATGCCCCCTACTCTGCTGGAACGTGCCAATGAGATCATGCATTTGCTGGAAGAAAAACATGGCAACGCAGGTGAAACCATGCAAAAAGTAAAGAAGATACCTAAAGCTCAGAATTTTCAGCTGAATATATTTGAAGGGGTAACTGAGGACGTACGCCGCATACAACAATTACTATTGGAAACAGATATAAATACATTAACTCCTGTAGAAGCTCTTCTAAAATTGAATGAGCTAAAGAAAGTTGTAGAACAATATAGATAAATCTTATACAACCAACATTGTTTATTCATTTATCTTTATTGGCATAGATTTTCTATATTATTAAAAACGCTCAGCATGAAACAAGAAAATAAAAAACAAGCTTCACCAGAGGAACAAAAAGAATATCCCGGCTATCCGCATTATCCGAACAGTGAAGATATAACCCGCAAAGAAAACAGTACCGGGGAAGAAAGCATAGAAGATGAAGATATTGATGAGGATATTTCAGAACTCGATATACCAGGTAGCGGAGACGATAATGCAGATGAAGAAATTGGTGAAGAAGATGAAGAAAACAATTACTATAGCCTGGGTGGTGACAATCATGATGCACTGGAAGAAGACAACGAAGACTGATAATTACTTCATAGTATTCAACTTACTTTTCTTTCTGCCATATAAGAAATAGATAACAAGACCTATCACCAGCCATACCAGGAAACGCTCCCAATTAGTAGTACCGGATTCTGATAATAAGTAAGTACAACAAAGAAAGCCTAATACCGGGATAAGTGAATAGTTGCGTAAGAATGATAACACAGCTGTAACAACAAAAACGATCGCAAAAAGAATATATGGCACTTTTAGCCTAATTACGTCCCAGTTTGCTACTCCTGTTTTATCTGTAAATTTTAAAAAGCCACTAAACCCGCCGGGATAATAATTCACAAATAACACGACTGTTATTACAAATAAGACAGGGATTATCCATTTGCTATTGATATACGGAGTTTTAAATTTACTCTGTGGAATATCATTCTGCTCCCTTTTTCTCAAATCCTGTAAACGAAGTATACCCCCGCATACCAATACAAAAGCAAATAAAGTTCCCACACTGGTAAGATCTACAACTATTTTTAAATTCAGGAATAAAGCGGGTATACCTACTACAAACCCGGTAAGTATTGTTGAGAATGACGGTGTTTTATATTTGGGGTGTATCCTCGAAAATATGGGGGGTAATAATCCATCCCTGCTCATGCTCATCCATATACGGGGTTGCCCTAATTGAAAAACCAATAACACGCTGGCAGTAGCTATAACTGCACTAATTGCAACTACCCCGCCAATTATATTAGACCACTTGCTATGCATATTATTAAAAACAAACGCTAAAGGATCGCCTACATTCAGATTTTTATAGCTTGTCATACCGGTTAATACCAGCGCAATGAGGATATAAACTATAGTACATATAATAAGCGAATTAAACATGGCCTTAGGCAGATCACGTTGCGGGTTCCTGCACTCTTCAGCCGTAGTTGAAATAGCATCAAAACCTATGTAAGCAAAAAATACTGCAGACGTACCTTTTAATACCCCACCTATGCCATTTGGCAAAAAAGGATGCCAGTTAGCGGGTTCTACATAAAATATACCCGCCGCTATTACCAATAGTATAATGATCATTTTCAAAATCACCATTGCATTGGTAGACCGTTTGGATTCCTTTATCCCAATATAAATTATCCAGGTAATGATAACTGTAATGATAAAAGCAGGAAGATCGCAGATGAGTTTAAAATTACCTAAAGACGGAGCAGTGAGCCATGCGGCCTTAGCATCTGGTGTTGCCATTGCTTTAGCCGTCCAGTAATCCATAGTAAGGTAATCGGGTATATGCAGTCCAAACCCATTCAATAAAGAGGTAAAATAATCACTCCATGATATGGCCACTGCTATATTACCAATCGCATATTCCATCAATAGGTCCCAACCAATGATCCATGCTATTATCTCTCCAAATGCTACATACGAATAGGTATAGGCACTACCCGATACCGGTACCATACTTGCAAATTCCGCATAGCATACTGCAGAAAACCCGCATGCTATAGAAACAAATATGAAAAGCAAAACGATACCAGGTCCTCCATCAAAGCTTGCAGCACCAATAGTAGAAAAGATACCTGCGCCCACAATAGCTGCGATACCCATAAACGTTAGGTCCCGAACACCCAAAGCACGGGTCATACTACCCCGGGAATGTTCATCTGCAAGGTCGGATACAACTTCCTGCGAAGCCTTGGTTACCGATTTTCTCCTGAATAATTCCTGTATCATCCTCAAAAATGATTCTAAATATAAACACGTAAGCGGTAAAAGAAGATACTTTTTTATTTTTGATGCTCAACCGAAAGAATATGAACAAGCAAATACAGGAATTTAACGAGTATCGGGGTAAAATGAATGACATTATTCTTGGCAAACAGAATAAGGTAATTAATCGTCTTTACAACCTTGATACAAATGCTTATATGGATGGTGCTTTACCCGTGCAAACAAAGGAAATGCTGGGATTGGTGGCCAGTATGGTACTGCGATGTGATGATTGCATAAAATATCATTTAGGTAAATGCCATGAATTAGGTGTAACAACTGAACAGATGTATGAAATATTCGCAGTAGCTAATATAGTTGGGGGGACTATTGTTATTCCACACACCCGCAGGGCAGCAGAATATTGGGAAGCTCTGTTGGAGGCTTAAGCGATGATCTCTTTTTTTGCTTTGTAATTTGCTACCACTTCTTTATATAATTCCTCATACATTGGAATAATGTTAGCAGTTTCGAAACGCTTTGCCTGCTCTAACGCATTCTTTTTGAATTGATTGAGCAATATTTCATCCTTGAGCAAGGCAATAGCGTGCTTAGCCATATCATCCACGTCACCTACATTGCTCAGGTAACCTGTCTTGCCATGTATATTTATCTCGGGTAGCCCGCCTGCATTTGTTGAGATAACGGGTACACCGCAGGCCATTGCTTCCAAAGCAGATAATCCAAAACTTTCTGTTTCTGAAGGCAATAAGAAAAGATCTGAAATGCTGAATATCTCATCTACTTCCTCCTGCTTGCCTAAGAACCGGACATCGTTATAAATACATAGACTGCGCGCCATCTCTTCAGCCTTTTGCCTCTCAGGTCCATCACCTATCATCAATAGTTTAGAAGGTATTACATCTCTTACTTTACTAAAAATCCGTACTACATCTTCTATCCTTTTCACTTTCCTGAAATTCGATACATGCATCAATATTCTTTCCCCTTTGGGAGCAAGCATTTGTTTAAAATGCTCCTTATTGCTTTTATAAAAACGTTGTATGTCCACAAAATTGGGAATCACTTGTATATCTCTTTCTATACTAAAGGTTTTATACGTTTCGTCTCTCAAACTATTAGAAACGGCTGTTACCGCATCTGATTCATTGATAGAAAAAGCTACAACAGGAGAATACATAGGGTCTCTGCCAACAAGCGTTATATCTGTACCATGTAGTGTGGTGATAAAGGGAATATCCAACCCTTGTTTTTTCAATATCTCTCTTGCCAGGTATGCGGCAGAAGCATGTGGTAATGCATAATGCACATGCAGCAAGTCAAGTTTATTATTGATAATAACATTCACCATAGTACTCGCTAATGCACTTTCATAAGGGGGGTATTCAAATAAAGGATAAGTAGGCACCGACACTTCGTGATAATAAATATTAGGATCAAAATTTAATCTTACCGGTTGTTGGTAAGTAATAAAATGAACTTCGTAACCTTTTTGAGAAAGTGTCATACCTAATTCTGTAGCAAGAACTCCGCTTCCGCCAAATGTTGGGTAACAAACGATACCTATCTTCACAAAAATAATATTTTAGTTAAGTTTTGCATTCGTGAGAATATATGCACTTACCATAGCCCCGTCATCGGTATTTAGTTTTGCTTTAGGTATCATTTTAGTAAGCACTCTTTCCCATTTAGCTACAGAAAATTCCTGTGGTTGATGATAATTATGACATTTATTGCAAGTACTAATACTAATAGCCTTCCCATGATCAATTTGTTCCTGAGTATACTTCTGTTTTATAGCTGCTACTTCGTCAGCAGGCGCTTTAGCATTGGCTGTAGTGGTAGATGCCGGTTTAGGAGCACATTGCGCTAAAAACAAGATGGAAAGAGATAAAAGGGAAATGGTGATCGTTTTTTTCATGCATATATTTTAACCCCGTAAAAATACGGACTTATAGGTTCTAACAACTATTTATAAAATTTATAAGCATGGTGCTTATATTTATAGCATGAAAATAAGCGCTGTTTTATTGTTAATTTTTGTAATGCCTTTTTCATTACATGCCCAGGATTCTCTTGTATTTAAGAATATATCTGACAATATACTCTTGCATGGCAATTGCTATAGCAACCTACGGGTACTCTGTAAAACAATCGGCAACCGCATTTCGGGGTCTTACCAGGCTTCTATGGCTGTGGAATGGGGCCAGAAAGCAATGCAGGAAGCGGGGGCTGACAAAGTATGGCTGCAAGCAGTAGATGTACCGCATTGGGTACGTGGCTATGAGCGGCTCGGTCTTCGCTATGGCAGTGGCAAATATAAAAATGTTAAAATGCTCTCACTTGGCAATAGTGTTGGTACGGATGGTAAAATACTTGAAGCAAAAGTGATCATGGTAAATGATTTTGATGAGCTGAACATGCTACCCGATACGGCTGTAAAAGGTAAAATAGTTTTCTTCAATTACAGGTTCAGGCAGGACTTTATAAACACTTTTAATGGCTATGGCGACGCTGTAAGGTATCGCGGTAATGGTCCTGTTGAGGCATCAAAAAAAGGAGCAGTGGGCGTTATTATACGTTCTGTATCTACAGGGGAAGATGATGTGCCGCATACAGGTTTTACTCGCTATATTGATTCTGTAAAAGCAATCCCCGCTGTGGCAGTTGGTAATTATACAGCAGATACATTGGCTGCAAATTGTAAAAAAGGAGCTGTGTACGCACAAATAGAATCTAAATGCAAATTGATGCCCGAAATGGTTCGGTCTTATAATGTAATAGGTGAAATAAAAGGCTCAGAAGAGCCTGAAGAGATTATTGTAGTTGGTGGACATCTCGATTCATGGGATGTAGGTGAAGGCGCAAACGACGATGGCTCGGGATGTGTACAATCTATTGAAGTGATCAGAACACTAAAAGCATTAGGTATAAAACCCAAAAGAACTATCAGGGCGGTTTTATTTATGAACGAAGAAAATGGACTCAAGGGCGGCCTGGCATATGCCGACTCTGCAAAAGCTGATCATGAAAAACATATACTCGCTATAGAAACAGATGCAGGGAGCTTCACGCCCAGGGGTATAGGTTTAGTTATGGGTGCAGAAACTAAAGAACAGATCACACATTTTAGAAATTTATTTCTTCCTTATGGTGTTTATGATTTTGAACATGAAGAAGGCGGTGCAGATATAAGCCCGTTGGAAAAACAAAAGGTCCCCATGGCTGGGCTAAGGCCAGACTCTCAGCGATACTTTGATCTGCACCATACTAATAGTGATGTATTTGAGAATGTAGATCATCGCGAATTAAAACTGGGTGCGGTAGCGCTTACACAACTGACTTACCTGGTGAGTGAATATGGG
>JABDFN010000037.1 GCA_013286485.1 Bacteroidota bacterium | reverse complement strand
GAATATAAACATGATAACCGGACATTGCTAACCAAAATCATCTATTTCAAGCAACAACTTATCGATTAAACAAATTACTTTTGCTCAAATTTTCAAATCTATACATGAGCCGTTGGTGGTGGAAAATATTGTGCATTCTCTTATTAGGGTATGTAGTTGCTGCCGGCTTTTTAATGCCTGTGCCACGACTGGACATTCTTAACGAAACCATACGCAATTTATATTTTCACGTGCCTATGTGGTTTACTATGATGCTTCTTTTTACAATAGCATTCTGGTACAGTATATTATACCTACGTACTGGAAATCTGAAGCATGATATATATGCGTGGCAATTTACCAATACAGGCATTTTTTTTAGTATACTTGGTATGGCTACAGGTATGGAGTGGGCAAAATATACGTGGGGTGCAGCATGGAGCAATGACCCAAAGCAATTGTGCACAGCACTTTGTATGCTCATTTACTTTGCTTATTTAATACTACGTGGCGGCATGAAAGATGATGAAAAGCGGGCAAGGATAAGTGCTGTATATAATATATTTGCGTATGCTATGATGATACCTTTGTTAGGCGTATTGCCACGTATGGTTGATTCATTGCACCCCGGTAATGGTGGTAATCCAGCTTTTAAACAATATGACCTGGATAATAATATGAAGCTGGTATTTTATCCCGCAGTAATAGGATGGATATTATTAGGTGTATGGATAGGTAGTTTGAAAACCCGTACAGAGTTAATAAAATTTCATAGAGAAAACATTTAATTTAAATAGAAAAACAGATATAATGCGTAAAGCATCTATTCTTCTTATACTGCTCATTTTATTGACTACTGTAGCGCAAGCGCAACAGGCCGAAATGGCAGATAGAATGCGCAGCAATGGTAAAATATACGTGGTGGTTTTGGTATTAGCTACTATCTTTGCCGGGATAATTTTATACCTGGTACTACTTGACAGGAAAATATCCAAAATCGAAAACAATCGCAAATCATAAATTATATATAGATGTCAGAAACAGCAACAGCTGCAACAGCACAAGCCCCGCATTATAGTTTTTTTCACGGAGTAGAACGCAATTTTGATAAAGCGGCTTCTCACACAAGATTTGAAAAAGGAATATTAGAGCAAATAAAAGCATGCAATTCTATTTTACAAATGAAATTTCCTGTTCGCATAGGCGACAAGATAGAAGTAATAGAAGCATTTCGCGTGCAACACTCGCATCATAAGCTACCATGCAAGGGTGGAATACGTTACAGTATGGATGTGAACCAGGATGAAGTAATGGCGCTGGCTTCCCTGATGACTTATAAATGTGCTATAGTAAACGTACCATTTGGCGGCGCTAAAGGTGGTATTAAAATAAACCCGAAGAACTACACTCCGTTCGAGTTGGAAAAGATCACACGTCGTTATGCATCTGAACTGGTAAAGAAAAACTTTATTGGGCCCGGCATAGATGTTCCTGCACCAGATTATGGAACAGGCGCACGTGAAATGAGCTGGATAGCGGATACCTATGCATCATTAAAACCGGGAGAGGTAGATGCTTTAGGTTGTGTAACAGGTAAGCCCATAGCACAAGGAGGTGTACGCGGACGTACAGAAGCTACCGGCCTTGGAGTTTTCTATGGCGTGCGTGAAGTATGCAATACAGTTGAAGACATGAAGAGGATTGGATTGAATACCGGTATTGAAGGCAAAAGAGTAATCGTGCAGGGATTGGGCAATGTGGGTTATCATGCAGCTAAATTCTTCTACGATAATGGCGCTATCATAGTTGGCCTTGCAGAGTATGAAGGTGGTATTTACAATGAAAGAGGATTAGATATTTACAAAGTAGTTGAGTATCGTAAAACAACAGGCTCATTATTGAACTACCCAGGCGCTATTAATATTAAAAATAGTGCGGAGACAATGGAACAGGAATGCGACATTCTGATTCCTGCTGCTCTTGAGAACGTGGTAAATGCAGGCAATGCAGCACGCATAAAAGCAAAAATAATTGGCGAAGGAGCTAATGGGCCATTGACACCCGAAGCTGATGAAATACTTAATAAGAAGGGGGCGATCGTTGTTCCTGATATGTATTTGAATGCAGGCGGTGTTACCGTTTCTTATTTTGAATGGCTGAAGAACCTGAGCCATGTTCGCTTTGGCCGCATGGACAAACGCTTTAGTGAAAACCAGAACAACACTATTCTGAAAACAGTTGAAGGTTTAACCGGTAAAAAAGTAACTGATACAGAACGCACTTTGATCATGCATGGACCTGACGAAGTTGACCTCGTATATTCAGGACTTGAAGATACTATGATCGGTTCTTACCACGAGATACGTGAATCTTTACTGCAAAATAATGGCGTGCAAGATATGCGCACAGCGGCATTTATTTGTGCCATCAATAAAGTAGGTGTTGCTTATGAAGAACTAGGGATATTCCCATAAAATATTACATACTGAATTTCTAATGAAAAAGGCTGCAAATGCAGCCTTTTTCATTATTGAGCTGTATATCTTGCAGCTATCTATGCAATATCCTCAAATAGTATAAAAAAATAATTTTGAATAAATTTAAATATGTAATATCTTTAGTAGGGTTATCTAAACACCATACACACTCTCACTCACCGAATGGCTAAAATGCCAAATATTATAAAGTGGCCGTTAACCTTATTTTTCATAACGATCAGCTTTAGCGCGTTTGCGGTTTCTGCAAGTTTTACTGTAGATCATTCAGCAGGGTGCGCCCCGCAAGTTGTTAATTTTACCAATACCTCTTCGGGTGCTGCTTCTTATTATTGGGATTTTGGAAATGGATACACTTCTGTACTTACCAATCCATCTACATCTTATACCACAGTTGGCGCATACACTGTAAAACTCATAGCAACAAGCAGCAGCGGTGCAAAAGATAGTACCACTATGACAATAACCGTTTATGACGTGCCTACTGTAAAATTTGCAGGAGATTCTCTTGGCTGTGTAGGTTCGGTTTTTCACTATTCCGATTCATCGGTATTATATTCTTCAGGTAGTGGAACTTACTTATGGAATTTCGGAGACGGCAATACATCCACTTCAAGAAACCCGACTTATACTTATACGGTAGCAGGCACATATACCCTTACATTAAGTGTAACCAATAGTGTAGGATGCTCTTCTTTTTTAAGAAAAAGTAATTGGGTAAATGTTGTAAGTGCTCCTTCTGTGAATTTTACTGCAGATACAACACTACTTTGCGGCCCTAACGCTACAGGTAGGTTTAATAATTTTACTGGAGGTTCATACAGCCCATTTACTTATACATGGTCATTTGGAGACGGAAGTACATCTACAAGTGCAAGCCCAACACATGGGTATAGCGGGTATGGCGCATATACGGTAAAGCTTGTGGCTACCAATTCTGTTGGGTGCAAGGACTCCCAGGTAAGATACTCTTACATAAACATTACTTCTGAAACTGCCAATTTTAGCCTTTCATCCAATAGTGTGTGCCCGGGTGTGTATGTAACTGTAATCAACACATCAACCCCAAGTTATACAAGTAGCAAATGGGATATGGGTGATGGATACACAACTACTGCTAACGCATTTTCACATCTATATACTACCGCCGGTACTTATATCATTAAGCTTGTTTCTACATACGCATGCAAAGACTCCACTACTAAAACAATAACAGTAAATCCTATACCTACCAGTGTTAACTTCACCGATACACCTGCAAACCCATGCCCTGCACCAACAACTATATATTTTGTAAACCAGTCAACAGGGGCCACTACTTATAATTGGGATTTCGGGAATGGCACCACATCAACTGCAACTAACCCAATAAAAGTTTATACCCGCGACATTGATTCAACTTATACTGTAAAACTAGTTGCTACCACTTCTAATGGCTGTAAAGACTCTGTAACAAAAAGCATTCACATTGTTATTAACCCACTGAGGTTGAGAATATATGGCAATGGAGACAGTAGCAGTACCGGGGGTTGTAGCTCTTTAACCGTAAGCTTTTCTTATCGCGCATATTCAGACACCCCATTATATTTTACACCTATTACTTATCCATATAGCATATCAAGTAGTAACTGGGACTTTGGAGATGGGGGAACATCCACAAGTACTTCGCCATCTCATACTTATACAAGTGCCGGAAACTATACTGTTGTACTTACTATTAATACTTCGAATGGTTGCTCTAAAACAGACACATTTATAGTACACGTGGGAACACTTCCTTCTGCAACATTTGGTGCCAACCAATTGAGTGCATGCGCCGGAATACCAATTACATTTACAGACACGGCAACAGGAGCTACAAGCTTTAGCTGGAATTTCGGAGAGCTTTATGGAACTGCGTCTACCAGTAGTAATTCAGTTACATACAGATTCAAATATCCCGGCTTACATACTATCAGCCTTACTGCTTATAATAATGGCTGCGGATATACTGTTACTAAAACTAATTATATCACCATTGATTCTGCAAGTGCAATTTTTACATACGCTTATAGCTGCGACACAAACCTGAGAATCAACTTTTATAATAATTCATTAGGCGCCAGCACATGTAATTGGGATTTTGGTGATGCTACGAGTTCTGCGACAAGTGCCGCTTCATTTTTTCATCTTTTCCCAAGTGCAGGCACCTACGCCGTAAGGCTGGCAATACACAACAATAATACAGGATGCAGCGACACATCTATACAATCTGTTTTAGTCTACGATCCACATGCATCATTTTCAACACCTGATACGCTTATATGTGTTGGTGCAGCCGCTCACCTCACTTCTACTCTAACAGGTGGCAATGTAAGGGCATCTACCGGGTACCCCTACCCACATACAACAGCTTATACCTGGGTGTTTGATGGGGCTACAACATTTTCGGATACTTCCGCAAACATCAATTATACTTATCTTTCAAGAGGATACCACACCGTAAAAGTGTTAATCTATGATACACGTAATAATGGTACCTGCAGAGATACTTTTACAAGGGTAAATTATATAGGTGTTGCAAAACCAACTGCACTATTTTATGCCAGCCCCATACCTGCATGCGGACTACTGTCGGTACTGTTCAAAGACACATCTACAGATATAAGTGGGGTATCTATTACAAGTAGCGCATGGACGTTTGGCGATGGCGGTTCGGCATCTGTGTCCACAGATACTACCACACATGCTTATACATCAGCCGGTAATTACACTATACAACTCATAGCTACAGACAATGTTGGGTGTAAGGATACACTTACTAAAAACTCGTACGTACAAATACAAAGGCCTGTCGCTAACTTTTTTGCCAGTCCTTCATATGTTTGCCAGGGAACGTCTATAACGTTTACCAATATTTCTTCTGGAAGTCCAAGCAGTTCTACCTGGGATTTTGGCGATGGAACAACTGCAACAACTACGTCAACAACACATACATATTTAACTCCGGGCACATACACTATAAAACTTGTTATTGCAAACGCACTTGGATGCATGGATTCCCTGACGAGAACCAGCTATATCACTGTTAATCCAAAACCCACCGCAACGTTTACTATTAGTGATACTGTAAAAATTTGCGCTCCAATGCCAGTCAATTTCTTTGATATTACATCAGGTGCTGTTTCATGGGCATGGGATTTTGGTGATGCAGGCGGAACCAGTACAGGTAAAAACACAAGCTGGACCTATCTCACTGCAGGAACATATACTATACGCGATATTGTTACTAATACCTACAATTGCAAAGACACTGCCTATGGCAATGTGCATTTACTTGGATATTCAGGAGCATTATCTTATTCCCCGTTACTAGGTTGTCATTCATTAACAGATAGTTTTTCAAGTCTTGTTACAGATGGTGTACCAGATTTTATTTTTGACTTCGGAGATGGCAGCACCTTTAGCTCATCAAGCCCTCATGCAATTCACACATATGCCCATCCGGGAAAATATTTGCCAAGGATCATTTTCACAAACGATTCCGGTTGCAGTTCTTATAGTAACGGCTTAGACACAATACGGGTAGATACTATATGGTCGGGTATTAAATATACCCCTAAACCAGTTTGCGATAGTGGTACTGTACAATTTTATGATACATCGAGGTCACCCTACTCCACCATCACAAAAAGAAGATGGTTATTTCATGATGGTACAGTAAGCACCATTAGTAACCCTACCATGCGGTATCACGGACCGGGAACCTACTCCATAAAATTATACGATACCTCTGCCGGCGGTTGTTATACCGAACTCGATACCAGTCTTACCATTTACCCCTTCCCAAGATTTTTTATGAATGATACGTTCAGTATATGCCCGCCGTTAACAGTTAAGTTTAGCGATTTTACCATCGGTGGTTCTACCTATTTATGGTACTATGGCGACCCTTTGGCAACGGGTCCGGGTACAGGGAAAGTTTCTTCGTGGACATATACAACTGCAGGCTATTATACCATAAAAGAAATAGAGACGAATATAAAGGGGTGTGTAGATACCGCTTATGGGTATGTACATATTTTAGGGCTGTCTGGTGATCTGCATTATTCCCCTTTAAAAGCCTGCAGAGAAACTATTATTAATTTCAACAGTGTAGTTACATGGGACGTACCAAAATATATATTTGATTTTGGTGACGGTACTTCATTCACAGGCAGCAGCCCGAATACAACACATGTTTATACAAAGCGTGGGTTTTATATTCCATCAGTAACCTTTACTAACGATTCCGGCTGCAGTGCAACCAGTACCGGGTTGGATACTATATATATTGATGGTATAAAACCAGGATTTTTTACTTATCCTGCTGCGCTTTGCGATAGTGGCAAAATATTTTTCTCAGATACCTCCTCTTCTTTATACTCGCCTATATTACAACACAGATGGGTATTTAATGATGGCAGCACAAGTAACTTACCCGGCACTTACCATACTTATCATTCTGCTGGCACCTACCCCATCACTCTTATAGACAGTACAGAATGGGGGTGCCGCGATTCAGCTTTTCTCAGTGTCACTCTTAATAAATCTCCAATTGTTAGTGCGGGGAATGACACAATTATTTGCATTGGCGATGAAGCTACATTATCAGCAACAGGGGCACTCACTTATTCATGGACACCAACTGCAACATTAAGTTGCCCTACCTGTGTTAGCACAAATGCAAATCCTTCAACTGATACTAAATATGTCGTTATTGGAACAGATATAAACGGTTGTACCGGTAAAGACACTGTGGAGGTATTCATAAAAACTAAAACTACCAGCAATTCTGCTAGCAGCGGAGCAATATGCCAGGGAGACTCTTTACAATTAAATGATTCTGCAGGCAACAATGCAAGCTATCTATGGATACCAGCTACAGGGCTTAATAACAGCAATATCGCAGACCCATTAGCAAGCCCGCAAATCACAACTACCTATACAGTAGTAGCAAAACAAGGAAGTTGTATCGCTGATACACAAACGGTAACTGTTATTATTCATCCTACTCCTACGGTATATATTATTCCAAAAGACACAACAATCATTGCAGGTAATACATTTCAATTTTTTGTTGGCGGCACTAATATCAGCACTTATGCTTGGCAAACTGATCAAAGTTTAAGCTGTTTAGATTGCTACAACCCTATGGCATCACCACATACAACAACCCTATATTCGTTAAAGGTATTTTCGGATTTTGGCTGTGCCGACTCTGCCGTAGCCCAGGTACATGTTATTTGTGATCAGTCACAAATATATATGCCAAATACATTTACGCCTAATGGTGACGGCCATAACGACATATTTTACCCAAGAGGCAAGGGCATACAAATTGTAAAGTCATTCCGGGTTTATAATAGATGGGGGCAAATTGTGTTTGAGCGACAGAACTTTAATATTAACGATAAAAGTAGCGGGTGGAATGGCACATACAATGGTGCCGTACTAACAGTAGATGTTTTTGTTTATGTAATGGATGCAATATGCTTTACTGGTGAGCCTGTAACAATAAAGGGCAATATAACTTTGGTAAAATGAGGAAGAGAGAGGTATGCGCTATATTATTTTTCACTTTTTGCTTTACACCTAATGTGAGGGCACAGGATATACATTTTTCAGAATTTTACCTTTCGCCTATTCTCAATAATCCTGCCTTAACAGGCGTGTTCAATGAAGATTTTAAAGCGGGTGCGATGTATCGTACCCAATGGAATACTGTAACGGTCCCGTTCACTACTTCGCTTATTGACCTTGAAACAAAAGTACGTGTGAATGAAGTGAATGATTATGTAAGTTTTGGTTTATTGGGTTATTCTGATAAAGCAGGCAGCGTTGGTTTTCAAACAAATGGTGTTTACCCGGCTGTTAATTACAGCAAGTCTTTGGAAGATAAATACACTTCTTATATTTCATTCGGATTTACAGGCGGATTTATTCAACGAAATATGGATATTTCAAAAATGACTTTTGATGAACAATATGTAAATGGAAATTTTGATCCATCTTCATCTACCGGAGAGCAAATGCTAAACAACAAAATATCCTACTGGGACCTGGGTACAGGAATTACATTCAACAGCAGCTTAGATATGGACAATAAAACCAATTACTTTTTGGGTGTAGCAGCTTACCACTTTACCCAACCGAAAAATTCCATTTTTAATGACCCCAATGCTCATCTGTCTATCAGGTGGGTTTTTAACGGGGGCATCAATTACGAATCTGATTTAGGCTACGGTGTTCAGATATATGCTAATATCATGGTGCAAAAACCTTATCGCGAAATAGTGACAGGCGCACTAGGTAAATGGACATTTGAAGGCCATTCAAACGATCCTGCTTTTGCACTATACATGGGTTGTTTTTACCGATTAAATGACGCCCTGATACCTACTATGCGTGTTACTTATAAGAAAACAACCATAGGCTTAACGTATGATATAAACAATTCCAGCCTGGAAACCGCTACACAATCACAAGGAGGCTTTGAAGTATCGCTGTTCTATACCGGCAGCTTTATAAATGTCACTGACCAGCATTTATGCCCAAGGTTTTGATTGCTGCATATTAAAAATGCCTAATTCATCTTAATCTATAGCGTCTTCATTATTCTATATATAGTTGCTACTTATCAATAAGTACATTTGCACTCTAATCATCTTAAATGATAACAGTTATTTCCAGTACCAACAGGCACGATAGTATGACACTGAAAGTGGCCGATATCTATTACCACTTATTATCTGAAAAAATCAAAGACGTACAATTATTATCTCTTGAAGGAAAAAAAGTATGGCAAGACGATAGTAAAGATATGCTGGAAATAGAAAGCAAATATTTGATACCTGCCGATAAAATAGTGATCATAATGCCTGAATACAATGGTAGCTTCCCGGGTATATTAAAGTTGATGATGGATAACAATGATATTAAAAAATGTTGGTGGTATAAAAAAGCAATGCTGGTTGGTGTTGCAGATGGCAGGGGTGGCAATCTTCGCGGTATAGAACACATGACCAATATTCTACACTACCTAAAGGTGCATGTACTATATAATAAGTTACCACTTTCACGCATCAATGATGAGCTCTCAGAAAGCGGGGAACTTTTAAAAGCTTCCACAATAAAAGCTATACAAGAACAAATACAAGAATTCATAGACTTCTAATCAATGAGATCAAGACGAGTTTTCTTTATCATACTAGGAGTTATTCTGCTGGCAGAATATTATAGTTTTATTGTTGTCCGCTCAGCCATTCGCAACATACCCAACCCATGGCGTATTGTTGTTCTGGGCTTTTACATAGTAATGACGATATTAGCATGGCTGAGTATATTTTTCTTCCGTCGTATAGACTGGGCCCATGTACCACACCTGCTGCGCAATATTTATGTGGCATTCACACTTGGCTTTTTTGTTGGCAAGTTGTTTATACTGCTTATAATGCTTATAGACGATGTACGCCGTATTATAATGTGGCTGATACACTTTTTTATTCCTGCCGGTAATCAAGCTGCTACAGCCTTTGTATCAAAAGGCATGAGCCGCTCTTTATTTTTAAAGCAACTGGCGCTTATTGTAGGTGGTACATGGCTTGGGGCATTTGTATACGGTATTTCAAATCGTTACAAATACAGGTTGCGAAATGTTTCATTAAAATTTGATTCTCTCCCTGCAGCTTTCAAGGGCCTTAAAATAGCGCAGATATCAGACTTGCATACCGGCAGTTTCGACAATCACGAAGCCGTTGCTCATGGCTTGCAAAGCCTGATGAATGAAAAACCCGATATCATATTCTTTACAGGAGACCTTGTAAACAATCATTCCGAAGAGGTAGATGAAAAATATCAGCAATTATATGTACAATTAAAGGCCCCTTTAGGTGTATATTCTATTCTTGGCAACCATGATTACGGGGATTATGCTGCATGGCCAACACCTGAGGACAAAAAACAAAACCTGCAAAAATTAAAAGATATGCAGGCTTCTTTTGGTTGGCACATGCTCAATAACGAACATACAGTATTGCAACGGGGTAATGATTCAATTGCAATAGTAGGTGTTGAAAACTGGAGTGCCAAGGCCAATTTTCCTAAACACGGTGATCTTAAAAAAGCGTGCGACGGTTTAGATAAGAATATTTCTTTCAAAATATTATTATCACATGATCCTTCTCATTGGGATGCACAAGTGCGCACAGGCTATCAGGATATACAACTCACACTCAGCGGGCATACCCATGGTATGCAGTTTGGTATAGAAATTCCAGGATTTAAATGGAGCCCCATAAAGTACATGTATAACAAATGGGCAGGATTATATAAAGAAGGTAGTCAATACTTGTATGTAAACAGAGGGTTTGGATTCCTCGGTTATCCAGGCAGGTTGGGTATTATGCCTGAAATAACTGTGATCGAATTGGTATAGCAGCGGACGAATTCAAAAAGCCCGCACAATGCTATTCGTTTCCGCCCACTGTTAATGATATACTTTCTTCAGTAAGTTTGCTACTGTTTCAGGACGAGGCTGCAAAAGATCGTTGGCAGCTTCTTTTAAAAACCCTTTCATTTCCTGCAACAAACTGATAACATCTGCTGTTGCCGCTTCACCCTCCTTCATATCGCTCTTGGGTTGGTTGTTTTTGCCAATAAATTGGTTGAGTATAGTTTTATCCATCTACAATTGTTTAAAGATTAAACGCAAGCCTAAATATATTATTGTGTATAGAAATAATGATTTATATTTAATATTGCATAATACATCGATCTTATGTCTACTATAGGTATTACGGGAGGTACAGGGCTTATCGGTACACATATATCAAAACTCTTACTGAGCAAAGGTTATGATGTAATTATCTTTACCAGAGGAGGTAATAAAGTAAATGAAAAATTGCAATATGCTCACTGGGACCCGTCGAAAAATGAATGTGATATAGAAAGTGTTAAAAAACTCGATGCTGTCATTAATCTTGCAGGGGCCGGTATTGCCGACAAAAGATGGACAGCCAAACGTAAAAAAGAGATTGAGGATAGTCGTGTGCAGGGAACCACCTTTTTAATTTCAACATTAAAAGAACATGCAAGGTCTTGTAACATATTTATAGGTGCTTCTGCGATAGGTTTTTATGGCACTGACAGCATACCACCTGTAGCTTTTACAGAAAACTCACCCCATGCCGAAGATTTCTTAGGCAATACCTGTATGCAATGGGAAGAGGCAGAAATACAGGCTAGTACATTTTTAAGAACTGTTATTTTCAGGTTTGGTATTGTATTGAGCAAAGAAGGAGGTGCCTATACTAAATTTGCACACCCACAATCTTTCGGCATTGTTCCTATATTAGGTAATGGGAAACAAATAATCAGCTGGATACATATCTATGACCTCTGCAATATGCTATTGTTTGCCATGGAAAATTCTCCGATAAATGGCATTTTCAACGCAGTAGCTCCGAAGCCTGTTAGCAATAAAGAATTAATGAAAATGATAGCCAAAGAAAAAGGTGGTATTAAAATACTATTACCTGTACCATCATTTGTACTAAAAATCATGCTTGGAGAAATGAGCGAGGAAGTACTAAAAAGCACAACAATCAATGCAGGTAAAATAATAAATGCAGGTTTTTCTTTTAAGTTTAATACCATTCCGGATGCTGTAAAAGACCTTGAGACTCAATAGGCATAATCTGCGAGGTATTCATACTCTTTTGTGAGTTTCCCGTTCTCACAAATAGTAGCCCGCTCAATCATATTGCTCTTACCGGAAAGAAATTCATTTAGAATATATTTTTCAAAATGCTGCCCGAAGTAATCAGAGGCATCTCTTGGCAATTCGTTAGGTAGGTTATCTACTGCCATCATGTCTATTATATCATGCGTGTTTTGCAACGGCTCTGTTATTTGCAAGCTTTTCCTGTCAAGCCCGTAAAATGGACTTTTTATAGTAGTGGTTTGTAAAGTAATCGGCACACCACCTTCAATATCGCAACTGATGTCTGCAATTACACTGATCCTCCAATCTTTTCTGTGCACATCTTCTTTCTCAAAAAGTCTTGCTATATTATGATCCCAGTAAATGCCATTCATCAAAATATCCGTTTGATTCACATAAGATGAAAACAGGCATTTGTATGCTTCAGGATGCGCATGAAAATCATCCCTGTGAAATAAGCCATTATCTTTCCGTTCATATAGTTCATTGCCTTTCAAATGCGTATAAACAGGGTAATCATATTGATGCGTTAAATAATCAGCAGGCTCAACAGATTCTACATCCAGTCTTGTCATTATATCTAATATTCCGGCAGCTACTTTACCCGAACCTGTCATTGCGATTTTTATGTTTGGCAGTTTTATATGGTCATATGAGTGAATCAGTGTTTCATAATTCTTTATCACATAAGCTTCGGGCAGGTGATACAGATCAAACTTCTTTCCATATGCCAGCAACCCATTATGCGCACCCACAATTCCCGCATACAAACCAAAGCCTAATATGCGTTGTTCATCTGCATGCATCAGGCATTCATAGTCTATCATGCGTATATTCTTTTTAATGAGCGCATGCATTAATGCTTTATTATAGGGTTGCTTTTTTTTGGTGTGCGAAAAGAAAAAATAGGTTTTGCCAAATATCAAATGTTCAACAGGCACTTCTTTTATACCCAATAGTACATCGCAGGATGACATATCATCACTCACCTCAACACCAACTATCCTGTATTCTTCATCATTAAAGCACCTAACATTCGATGTTTCTACTACTATCTTCACATCATATTGCGACTGTATTTGAAGGCATTGCTCAGGTGTAAGGGCTACCCTGTTGTCAGGATGCAATTTTCTTTCTTTTATAAGCCCTATACGGACCATCTTCATTAATTTTGTATCAAAGATAAACAACTCATACCTGCATAATGAACTACTTTGAATTATATAATATCCCGGTGAGTTTTTACCCGGATGCAAATACCGTAAAAAATAAGTTCTACGAGCTTAGCCGCCAATATCATCCCGATCGTTTTGCAAATTCAGACGATAATGAAAAAGCAGAAGTGCTGCAAATGGCTGCATTCAATAATGATGCCTATAAAATACTTAGCAGCAACTATGCAACTATGGGATATATATTGCGTATAAACGATATGCTCGAAGACCAAGAAAAATATAGCCTGTCTCCCGATTTTTTAATGGAGATGATGGAATTGAATGAAGCTATAAGCGAATACGAACTGGAGCCAGATAATGCTGATCTTCAAAACGAGGCAATAAAAACATTAGAAACACAATTAGAATATTGGAATGCAGAGGTGGATCCGCTAATAAAAAAATATGAAAACACGCACGATAAAAAAGTTTTATCTGATATAAAAGATTACTATTTCCGCAAGAAATACCTTTTGCGCATTCAGCAGAGAATTGCTACATTTGCAGCCCGCCAAATTTAATACAATGCCCAGATGGCGGAATTGGTAGACGCGCTAGACTCAAAATCTGGTTTTCGCAAGGAAGTGCAGGTTCGATTCCTGTTCTGGGCACAGATTACAGCCGACTTTAATAGTCGGCTATTTCTTTCGGTACAACATAGGTACAACGTTTCAAAATATAAATTGCATTAAACCCGTAAGTTTTATTGTTTTGTAAAGTATCAATACAAAGATTATCTTAATGTAAATATCAATTCAGTTATCGTTATTTTTAAGATTTTTAGAATAATTGTTTATTAAGCTTAGACTAATGGATTTAGTAAATAAATTTTGGAATTTTTGTCATACGCTCAGACATGAAGGAATTGACTATAGTGATTATATAGAAGAATTAACCTATTTGTTGTTTCTCAAAATAGCAGAAGAGCGAGACGTTGAAATTCCCAAAGGATGTCATTGGAAAAACTTAATCATCCTTGAAAAAGATGCGCTGTTAAATAGGTATAGTGAAATACTAAAACGATTAAGTAAACAAGAAAATATTTTAGGAGATATATTCCGTCAACCAATAGCTAAAATTCATAGTTCTTCTGCTCTAAAGAAATTACTTCTACTTATAGATGATATTAATTGGTCTAATTATGATGAAGATGTCTTAGGCTCAATGTTTGAGGGCCTATTAGAAAAAGCAGCTAACGAAGGCAAAAAGGGTGCCGGTCAGTATTTTACTCCAAGACCATTAATAAATGCAATTGTTAGAGTTATGAAACCAGATCCTTTTGAATCGGAAACATTTACAATGTCAGACGTAGCATGCGGGACGGCTGGTTTTATTATTTCAAGTTACGAGTGGTGGAAAAACCAAAATTCTCAAAAGCACCTTTCTAAAACACAAAAAAATAAACTTTTACAGAAAACATATTACGGGCAAGAGTTAGTCTTAAGACCACGTAGAATGGCGCAAATGAATTTGTATCTACACGGTATTAGTCCAAACATTAAACTTGGAGACACTATTTACGACTCTTATAATCCCAAAACTGATGGGCAATATACTTGCATACTAACAAATCCGCCTTTTGGAACACGAGGGGCAGACCAAATACCTGATCGCGCTGATTTTACAGTTAAAACAAGTAATAAACAACTTAATTTTATACAACATGTATATTCAGGGCTGAAGGATTTAGGTCGTGCTGCTATTGTTCTACCTGATAATGTATTAACTGAAGAAAAAGCAACTGAGCTATGGAGACATCTTTTACCGTTATGTAATATTCATACAATACTGAAGCTTCCGAATGGAACTTTTTTGCCCTATGCAAATGTAAAAGCAATTGTAATTTTTATACAAAAGGGTATACCAACAACCCATACTTGGATTTTCGATGCTCGAAGTGATACCGAAAGCATTAATAAAAAAGGACGCCCATTGTCCGAAGGACATTTTGATGAGTTTATCGAGTGTTACGGGGATGACCCTTATGGTAAACCCAAAAAAGTTCGAATTGAAAGAGACCGTTTTCAGAAAATGACGATAAAACAAATAGAGCAACGAGGTTACAATTTAGATTTCACCTGGCTATCTGACAAAAAGGGTGATCATATAGTTGATAAGATAACGCCAGAGGAAGCTCTACGATTGGCAATTAATAACATGCAAGGCATAGTAAATGACTTAACACACATTTTAACTACAATCAAAAAATAATTTGTTAAAAAAGAAACTATATAATTTTAATAGTGACATTTGGTCTTGGACACAGTTACAAGATGTTTTAACTACATCTATAGGTGGTACACCTAGTAAAAGTATTAGCTCGTATTGGGACAATGGTAATATTCCTTGGATAAATTCTGGAGCATTAAAAAATTTAGTTATTTCGGAGCCAAGCAATTTTATCACAGAAGATGGATTAATGAATAGTTCTGCGCGGCTCTTCCCAAAGAACACTGTTTTAGTTGCACTGACAGGAGCTACTTTGGGAAAGGTTGGATTGTTGAATTTTGAATGTTGTACTAACCAATCAGTAACGGGTATATACCCTAGTAAACATATAAATCCCAAATTCCTTTTTTATTACTTTATATACATTAGAGACCAATTAATTAATAAAGCTACAGGTGCTGCTCAGCCACATATCAACAAGGGTATTATAGATAATACTGTAATTCCGATTGCACCAATAGAACATCAAAATGTAGTTGCGGAAACCCTTAGTACTGTTTTAAATAAAGTTGCAGATGTCGAAGATAAATTAATGAAAATAGAGTCTTTAGAGAATAAAGCATTTGAAAGCTTTATTTTTAACGACAAAGAATTACATCCTGAAATTCCTTTACAAACCTTTTGCGAGCAAAGAGATGAAAAAATTGGCAAAAATTGGAGGAACAAACGCTTAATTGGTGTTTCCAAAGAAACTGGTATAACTGACCTTAGAATTACGAAAGCTAAAACCTATGAAAAATACAAAATCGTTAAGTCTGGCGACTTTATCTATAATCCTATGAGGGTGAACATAGGATCGGTTGCTATTTATGAGGGGGATGAAATTGCCCTAACCAGTCCAGATTATGTTGTTTTTCAAGTTAACAATAACCTTTCAAAAATGTTACTTCTGAAATTTTTAAAATCGGATTGGGGGCTTAAACAAATAAATAATAATACTCGGGGCAGTGTTCGTTCAAGATTGTATTTTTCTTACCTAGGAAAAATCACCATTCCATATTCTGGTGATCGGAACCAACAAAAAGCGGAAAAAATACTAAATGGTTTTTCTACAATGCGTCAGCAAACGCTTATTCTTAAAAATGATCTAAATACTATTATCAGTCAAACTTTCGAAAATTGTTTTAAAAAAAATAACTATGATGACATAAAATATGGTAAAGCGGGCAAGGAAATAGTTAAATTGATGATTATAGAAAAGAAAGAACAAATGAACACAAAAAAGAAGGCCACAATAAAAACAAGTACAATGAAATCTGTAAAAACTGTAGAAATTTTTTCTTTATTAGATTTTGTAAAGAAAATATACAAACAACGACGCTTTACTTTTGAGTCTTTGTATACAAGTAGTAATCGTTCATATGAAACTTTAAAAGAAGACGTTTTTGAATTACTTGATAAAGATCTATTACTAGAATTCGATGAGAAAGAATTAAAAATGTATCTAAAAATCAAAGTCAAATGAAAATCTTACAAATTCATCTATTTGAAGTTAAATATCGCCCCTTATTAAACGGTTTAAAGCTTGACTTTAATGATCCTAGTATTAGAGACATTAAACCGAATATATTAATCGGCATTAATGGCTCAGGTAAATCGCAATTACTTGAAACAATTGCTGAGATTTTTCTATATCTCGATAGATTATATAGAAAAAATAATCCAGTAACTATTCCTGAAGTTCCGGTATTATTTAAAATAGTTTACCTAATAACTTATAAGAAAAGACAAGTTGTAGTAACGATAAATCAAGAAAAAAATTCACAAAAACCATTAATAACAATAGTCGATATAAATGGTAGTGATGTAAAATGGGATGAAAATGAGATTATTAATTTACTTCCTCAAAAAGTTATTGGATATACATCGGGAGATAATGAAACATTAAGTTTACCATTCACGGACTATTATGATGAATATGCAAAGTATACAGGGGCCAGAGCATTGGAAAGTAAAAGTAAAAATCTAATAGATTATGACCCACGATTTTATTTAATGGATTATAACACCAATATAGGTGTGTTAATCTCTAACCTTATTTTGGGGAATGATAAACAAGTCAAAAAACTTATTAATCATGTTGGGATAGACAGTCTTAAAAGTTTTCAAATTGTAATTCAAACAAATCACGCTGCTGCCCCTTCAAAAACAGGTGTAAAACTTACCGATGAATTAAAACATTGGATAATGCTATTATGCAATTCAGCTACGTGCTACGAATACTTTGAAAAAGAAAATAAATATGTATTGGACTTCTATATTAATAAAGAAACTAAAAAGGCTTTAAAAGCTTGCTTCAATACTCCCATTGAATTTTATACAGCTTTATATAAAATTGAACTCTTAAATAATCTCATAATTAAAGATGCTCAATTAAAGGAAATCAAAAAGCAACGAAGTTTAAGGAAACTTATCATAAAACCCCCAACAGTACCTGAACAGGATAAAGTTCTAAGCTATTCAGAAGTAAAACTAGTTTTAACATCTGGTGATATTGTTAATTATATCAATTTAAGTGATGGTGAACATCAGTATTTGAATATTTTCGGTACAATATTGATGACAACTTTCCCTAATAGCATCTATTTATTGGACGAGCCGGAGACGCATTTTAATCCCATGTGGAGACGTGAATTCATTAGTATTTTGACTGAAATAGCGCAAGGAAGAAAACAAGACTTCTTTATTACTAGCCATTCTCCTTTTATCGTTGCAGATAGTAAAAGAGAACAAGTCTATATTTTTAAACGATCCGGTAATAAACTAAAGGTAGAAAGCCCTACTGAAGAAACTTATGGTTCTGATTCTGATTACATACTGAAAATCGCTTTTGATCTTAATACTTCTTTAGCAAAAAACTCTTATGACGAAATAAAAAAATTATCTCTATCGAACGACGCCAAGTTAATTGAGAATAAAATTAACGAATTTGGTGATTCTGCCGAAAAACTATATTTGTTTCAACGGCTAGAAGAATTAAAACCTAAATCAAATTAATGCTATACACTTACCCCAAATTTAATTCACACATTTCTTTTAGGCTTAATAGAAATATTATATACTTCTTTGTTAAACTTAGACAAGTTAACTCAAATACAGTCTTAAATTTCAATGATTATTTCAGCAAAGATTTTGCAAAATTTATATCTAATAACAAACAGGCAACTCTTAGACAATTATTCACAATCTTTTTCGATACGTTTAAAGTTTTGCCACAGATAGATAGAAATGATGTGATTTCAAAATTCTTTTCTGCACAGAGAATTGAAACGATTTTGGATGATAATACTATTAACTGCACAGATTATTTATTGGGGAATCTACCAATTTCCCTAAGAGTTCCAAGTAGAAACTTATTTGAGTATTTATTTACTACTACGATAAATAGTTATGGCAAAATTAAAGAACACTACAAACTTATTTTTGATAGCATCGAATCAAATATTTGTCCATTTTGTGGAATTGAATTGTTAAATAACCCAAGTATTATAAGACAAGATTATGATCATTTAATGAAACAAAGCACATATGTATTTACTTCTGTAAATATGGCAAACCTAGCCCCTACTGGTACTGAATGCAATCGCATCAATAAACAGGCTATAGATTCTGTCTATCATAATGGTACCCGTAGCGTATTTAATTCACCCTACATCCGAAATTATAATATTCGAATTTCACTTATAGGTAGTACTCCGCCTACCACAATTGATGGAAATGGAAATTGGATTATTAATATATCTCCAAATAATGATTATACTCGACAGTGGGCCTATGTATATAATATTAAAACTCGATATACGGATAATGTTCTACAAAAATTTTATAAAAATTGGCTAAAACAGCTTAAAGTCTACTTAGAAAATAGAAACCTAACTCCAATTGATGTTAATACCCTGGAAAATGAATT
>JABDFN010000036.1 GCA_013286485.1 Bacteroidota bacterium | reverse complement strand
TGCAAGCTGAATTTTTAGCACATCTGTTAATTCCTGTTTAATTTCCGGCTCTAATATAGGACAGGCTGCTTCTATGCGGTGGTCCAGGTTGCGCACCATCCAGTCTGCTGAAGATATGAAGACTTTAGGGTTACCATTATTATGAAATATAAAAACGCGGCCATGTTCCAGGTATTCATCTATGATACTGATGGCTTGCATATGATTTTTAAATGATTTTTGATCTGAATAAGCACAGCAAATACCACGTATCACCATCTGAACATTTACCCCTACATGTGCTGCTTCGTATAATTTTCCTATCAGGGCAGTGTCTACCAGGCTGTTTAGCTTTAATATGATACCTGCCGGTTTCTTTTTCTTTGCGGCCCTGATCTCCCTGTTAATAAGGTCAATGAATTGTTTGCGCATATCCACAGGTGCGAGTGGTAGAAGCTTCAGCGGTTTAAGGTTTTCTGTTTTTCTTGCAGGGCTTTCAAGAAATTCAAAAATGGCATTAATATCTGCTATTATATTTTTTCGGGTGGTTAGCAAACAATGATCGCCATAATATTGCGCGGTGTTCTCATTAAAATTACCGGTAGAGAAGAATGCGTATTGTTTGGTAGTATTAAATTCTCTTTTCTTTATCACACAAAGCTTGGCATGCACTTTTACATCAGGCAGGCCAAATACTACTTTTACACCCTCTTCCTCCAGCCGCTCTTTCCAAAACATATTGGCTTCTTCATCAAAGCGGGCGCGCAGTTCTAATATAGCGGTTACATGTTTGCCGTTTCTTACTGCGTTTATAAGAGCATTCACGATTTTAGAGTCTTTTGCCAGGCGGTAACATGTAATTTTTATGCTTTGTACAAATGGGTCTATCGCAGCTTCTCTTAGCAAATCTATAATAGAATCAAAAGAATGGTAAGGGAAATGAAGCATTACATCTTTCTTCTCCAGTACCTCCATTATACGTACCGGCTGTTTTAATTGCGGGTGCACAAATGGTTTAGCGCGTGTTTGCAGGTCGGTGAACACATTGGGAGGAAAATTCATGAAATCCTTGAAATTATGTATCCGTCCTCCCGGTATCAGGTTGTCTTTTTTAGTCAGGCTTAGCCTTTGTATCAGGTAGTTTAGCAGGTTAGCATCAATATGCCTGTCAAATATAAAACGCGTGGTGCGCCCAGTTTTGCGTTTTTTTAGTCCCTTTTCTATTTCATCAATCAGGTTGGTATTTACATCATTATCTATTTCCAATTCAGCATCGCGGGTTACTTTTATAATGAAGCCCATAAAGCGATTGAACCCGAATGGAGCAAACAAGTGATTCAGGTTTGCCCTGATAATATCTTCGAGCAAGATGATGTCTTTTGTTCCGCTCTCAGACGGCAATATCACAAAACGCGGTAACACCTTGGTAGGTATTTCTATAAGTGCATACCTGTGCAACGACGGTACTTTATCATTGCCTAACACACAAGCCAGGTAGATGGATTTATCGCGTAGCAAAGACATGTGAGGTATGGTTTCTATCATTAACGGCACTATATCTGTGCGCACTTTTTCATCAAAATACCTTCTTACAAAATCCTCCTGTTTTTTTGTGAGTTGTTTTTCGTTCTTGATGTATATTTTATTCTTTGCCAGCTCTTTTATAATGCCTGCATATGTACGATCGAATGCATTTTGTTGTAGTACAACTGTTTGCTGAATTTTTCTGAGTATTTTATCCGGATTGGTTTCTATGTGCATTTTGGCAGCCTTACCCAACAATACCATCTTATTAAGTGCTGCAACACGTACACGAAAAAACTCATCCATGTTGTTAGAAAAAATACCGAGAAAACGCAGCCTGTCTAAAATATGATTCTTAGGGTCTTTTGCTTCCTGCAGCACCCTTGCATTAAATGCCAGCCAGCTCAGATCCCTTATTATGGTTTTACTAGATTTCAATTGCAGCGCTTAATAATTATTTAACAATAAAATAAACCTATACTACAAGTATAATATTTTGATGCTTATCTAGGTAGCGCTTCATAAATTCTTAATATAGGAAATGACGGAGGTGGTTGAATAGCCGGGAAGAAAAGGTATTACCTCTACCTTGCCCCCATAACTGTTAACGAAGTCGGTGCCGACAATATTTTGTATAGTATAGTCGCCGCCTTTTACTAATACATCAGGCTTTACGGCTTTTATTAATTCCAGGGGAGTGTCTTCATCAAACAGGCAAACAGCGTTAACACATAATAAAGACGCCATTTGAAAAGCACGGTCTTGTTCTTTTGTTATGGGACGCTTAGGTCCTTTAAGTCTTTGCACCGAATCGTCAGTATTTAATCCTACAACCAGCACATTGCCAAAATCTGCAGCTCTTGCAAGCAGGTCTAAATGCCCGCGATGTAATATATCAAAGCAACCATTGGTGAAAACAATTTTCTCTCCTTTGGCATGTCTTGTATTACAGTAGACTGTTAATTGCTCCCTGCTGAATATCTTATTTTCAATCCATTGAATTTTATGCTCTATTAATGGCGGATGCGACATTCTTCTTATTGTTATAAGGATGTATGAATAATAAAGAAATGATACCTAGCACTATAATGATGCCTGTTTGTCCTGCCCAGGCCACAAAGCCAAATGCGTTTGCGGCAGGTTCATCAATATTATATGACAGCAATATTTGTGCAACCAGTAATGTATATGCTCCAAGCCCGCCCGGTGTTATGATCATAGCAACACTTCCGAAAATAAGTACCGCAAGTGCGGCCATCATTGACAAGTGATGTGTGGCAGGCATACTTAAAAAAGCAAGGTATATCTGCATAGTATAACACAACCAAATTAACCCTGTAAACCCTATAAACTCCCAGCGTTTCTTCATATGAATAATAGAACTAAAACCATGTCCTATACCTTTTAGAAAATGACCGAGCTGTGTTTCTCTGTGTTTGCGGTATAATGCTATCGTAATACCTATCAACGCAGCTATTACTAATATTACCAGTACTAATATTATTTTATTGGCTCTCAGTTTTTGTCCCAGGGGTACCCAGATATCTTCCTTTACAAAACTCCCGATTATACTTGCCTGCAATAAAAAAGTAACAACAGTAATAAGAACCAAACAAATAATATCAAAGGCCCGCTCTGCCACAATGGTGCCTATCATTTTATTTGCCGGCATCTTTTCATATTTGGCGAGTACTGTGCATTTAGCCACTTCGCCCCCTCTTGGTATAACAAGATTCGCAATGTACCCTATCAATACTGCAAATGTTACATTGATAGAAGAGGGGTGTATATGTAATGGTTCTAAAAGTAGTTTCCATCTTAATGCTCTGAAATAATGAGAGAAGAAACCGAAAATAAATATGGGAACAAACAGCCACAGATTTACACTCTTGATGGCATTAATAAGTTTTGTGCTGTCTTGTTTATGAAGGATATAATATACAATGCCTACACCTAATCCCAGAAAGAATATGTACTTTAATATGGTAAGCAGTGTTTTTCTCATCCTAAGTAAAATTAATGCTTTACAGCTTATTATTTTCCTTAGGGAATATGATGGTTGGTTTATATGTTTTAGCAGTTTCGAAATCCATGATCGCGTATGACAGTACAATGACAGTATCGCCTACACCTACTTTTCTGGCAGCTGGGCCATTCATGCATATCATTCCTGATCCACGGGTGCCTTTAATCACATAAGTTTCCAGCCGTTCTCCGTTGTCTGTATTCAATACATGTACCTTCTCATTTTCTATAAGGTTTGCAGCATCCATCAGGTTTTCGTCTATGGTTATGCTGCCAATATAGTGCAGGTTGGCCTCTGTTATTTTTACACGATGTAGCTTCGACTTTAGAACTTCTATTTGCATAGGGCTGCAAAGGTAGAAAAAACATCACAACCGTCATTTCGCGTTTATTTGATTATAGGGTATTGTTATAATATAATAGCATGAGTTGATGATGAGGTTGTTTTTTTAACTTTTTAGTAACTTACCTGGTTGCATTTTATAAGCAAAGCAAACCATATTTATAACCAAAACGATCTATAATGGAACTGAATGTTTATCTCTACTTTAATGGTAATTGCGAGGAAGCCATGAACTTTTATAAAGAGGCACTCGATGGCGAAATAATAAATATCAGCCGGTATGGCGATGCGCCTATGCCCAGCACTGATGCATGGAAGAACAAAATATTGCATGGTGTAATGAAAGCTGCAGGTACTACTATCTATTTTTCTGACAGCAACGAAGGACGCGATGCAAAGTTTGGAGATAATTTTTCGGTATCGCTTAGCCTTCAATCGGATGATGAGATTACCCGGGCATTTAATGCTATATCTGCGGGTGGTATTGTTACTATGCCATTGGCAGACCAGTTTTGGGGCGCTAAGTTTGGCATGTGCTGCGATAAATTCGGTGTGAACTGGATGTTTAATTGGGATAGGCCAAAGGCTTAATTAGCTAATATGATGATTAGTTGATTTGATAATGTTGTATTACAATTATTCTGTCAAACGTATAAATTAAAGAAGGGTTGCAATTTGCAACCCTTCTTTAATTTACTTTTCATCAGGTCATTACTCACCTACAACTTCAAAGCTAATTTCTACAAGCTTGTCTTTACCAAAATCAACATTGGCTTTGTAAGTACCTGCTTCTTTTACATCATCTATTATGTTGATGCGATGGCGGTCTATTTCATAGCCTTTTTGTTCACGGATAGCACGTGCTAATTGTATAGCAGTTACTGAACCGAATATTTTGCCGCTGGTACCTATTTTAGCGCCTATTTTCAGAGGGCTTGCTTTCAGCACTTCAGTTACATTGGCTATTTCAGCTATTAATTTGTCTTCTTTTTTGCTAAGCTGTTTGTGGCGCTCTTCCATCACTTTTACGTTAGAAGGGCTTGCTTCTACAGCATATTTCTGAGGTATGAGGTAATTGCGTGCATAACCGCTTTTTACTTCTACCATTTCATGGGCGCTGCCCAAATTATCTACGTCTTTTATAAGAATTACTTGCATGACTGTTTTTACTTTAAAAGGTCAGTTACATAAGGAAGCAGAGCCATTTGGCGCGCTTTTTTAATTGCCTGCGATACTTTGCGCTGGTATTTCAGGGAGTTCCCGGTAATACGGCGCGGCAGCATCTTGCCCTGGTCGTTCAGAAATTTTTTCAAAAATTCACCGTCTTTGTAGTCGATGTATTTGATACCCATTTTCTTAAAACGGCAGTATTTCTTTTGGCGTTTTTCTACGCGGGTAGACGTTAAAAATTTTATTTCGTTTGCTTTTGCCATTGTTCGAATGTTTTAAATTGAATTAAGCGGGTTGCGCTTCTGTGGTTTTACTGCGCTTTCTGTTATTGTATTCAACAGCATATTTATCAAGCGCTGTTATCATGTGGCGCAATACGTTTTCGTCGCGGTTCATATTTATTTCCATTTTACCATTCAGGTCTGCGGGTGCCTGGTATTCTGCTACCCAATACAAGCCGGTGGTTTTTTTCTGGATGGGATATGAAAGCGAGCGAAGTCCCCACGCATTTTGGTGGCTTACTTTTCCGCCATTCTCTTTAATGGAATCTGCATACTTCTTTTGTATGCCTTTGTACTCATCTTCTGACAATACAGGAGTGAAGATGATCATGAGCTCGTAGCTCTGAAGGTCTTTTTTTGCCATAGTATTTTTAATTGTTTAACAATACCAACCGCCCGGCTGACAATGGGTACCTGTTTTAATGTAAAACTGGTAGCCAGACTGATTTGGGAGTGCAAAGGTAGGCATCCTTTACAAGATTTCAAAAAGATATATGTTCTTACAATCCCTGATATCAGTCATTATTATTTCGGCATATAAACAGCATTTTTGCAAATTAGCTCATCATATATAGTCATATAGATATTTTTATTTCGCATGCCTGCAAATAATTTCAATATAACCGGTCTTTCCAATAGTGAAGTAATAGAAGCAACACAAAAATATGGGGGCAATAGATTATATTATAAAAAAGAAAATGGGTTGCTTGACGCCATCAGGAGTCTGGCTAAAGAACCCATGCTTATATTATTACTCGTCGCATCAGCTATATATTTTATCAGTGGCAATAGGGGCGATGGTATTTTCATGGCACTGGCCATTTTATTGGTAGCCACCATTTCTATATACCAGGATTCACGTAGCCGCAATGCATTAGATAAACTTAAAGAGATTACCCAGCCGGGTTGTAAGGTCATTCGTAATGGTAATGTGCAAGAGATAAGCAGCGACGAAGTAGTAATTGGCGATAGCCTGATGGTAGAAGAGGGTAGCTCCGTAGTTGCAGACGGCACCATTATACACTCCAACGATTTTGCGGTCAATGAATCTATACTCACAGGCGAATCTCTACCCGTTTACAAAGACAAAGAAGCTAAGGACAATTGTATATACCGGGGCACATCCATAACAAGTGGTTTAGCAATAGTTACAGTTACAGCTATAGGCAACAATACCCGCCTGGGAAAAATAGGCGCCAGCCTGGAAAGTATTAAAGAAGAAAAAACACCCTTAGAATTACAGGTAAACAATTTTGTAAAAAAAATGGTGCTGCTTGGCGCCATCGTATTCGTTATTGTATGGGCTATCAACTTTGCCCGTTACCCCAATATATTAGATAGCTTACTAAAAGCGCTTACACTCGCTATGAGTATCCTGCCCGAAGAGATACCCGTAGCATTTACCACATTCATGGCATTAGGTGCATGGCGCTTAATGAAAATGGGCATTGTAGTAAAGCACATGAAAACAGTGGAAACCCTTGGCAGTGCTACCGTTATTTGTGTAGACAAAACAGGAACAATTACAGAGAACAAAATGAGCCTGGCCAAAATATTTGTGCCCGGCGCTGCAAATAGTACCGATCCCACAGTAACACTAAACGACAAAGAAAAAGAATTAATAAGGCTCGCAATGTTTGCCAGCGAACCTATTCCTTTCGACCCTATGGAACTGGCATTGCACCAGGCTTATGCAGCAACGACTTTAGTAGACGAAAGGGCAGAGTATAAAATGATACACGAGTACCCGCTTAGCGGTCACCCCCCTATGATGACGCATCTATTTGAAAACAACGCACACAATCGAATCATAGCAGCTAAAGGCGCACCCGAAGCCATCATGAATCTATGTGATTTAACATCAGCAGAAAAACAAGAAACCGACAACAAACTCAAAGACCTAACAACAGAAGGTTACCGTGTGTTGGCAGTAGCACAAGCAGATTTTCCAGGCAACGATTTTCCACAAACACAGCAAGAGATTCGCTTTCATTTCAAAGGTGTTGTAGCCTTCTATGATCCACCAAAGGCAAACATTCCGCATGTATTAGAAGATTTTTACAACGCAGGTATTACAGTAAAAATAGTCACTGGCGATAATGCGGAAACAACCAGATCTATTGCTAAGCAAATAAATTTCAGGGGTTATGAAAAAAATTTAAGCGGAGACGAACTGATGCATATAAGAGATACCGATTTGCAACAACGTGTTGCAGATACCAGTGTATTTACAAGAATGTTTCCTGATGCCAAACTAAAGATCATCAATACCCTCAAAGCAAATAAAGAGATTGTGGCCATGACAGGCGATGGTGTCAATGATGGCCCTGCGCTTAAAGCAGCCCATATTGGTATTTCAATGGGCAAAAAAGGCACCGAGATTGCAAAGCAGGCAGCATCCCTCATATTGGTCGAAGATGACCTCTCTAAAATGGTAGATGCCGTAGCTATGGGACGTAGAATATATACCAATCTCAAAAAAGCCATTCAGTACATCATATCCATCCACATCCCTATCATACTCACGGTCTTCATCCCTTTAATATTAGGATGGGTCTATCCCAATATTTTTTCTCCTATACACATCATCTTTTTCGAATTAATTATGGGCCCTACCTGTTCTATTATTTATGAGAATGAACCAATAGAAAAGAACACCATGCTCCAAAATCCGCGCCCGTTCACAACCACATTCTTTAGCTGGAAAGAACTCGCTACAAGCATGCTGCAAGGTATCATGATAACAGCAGCAAGCCTCATCGTTTACCGTTTGGCTGTAGCTATGGGTTTTGATGAAGTCATCACTAGGTCAATGGTATTTACGGTTCTTATTGCCGCAAATATATTTCTCACTTTAGTCAACCGTTCCTTTTATTATTCTGTTGTCACAACACTTAAATATAAGAACAAGCTCGTGCCACTCATTATCAGTATCACCATAGTCATTACAGCATTGTTGTTATACATAAAACCATTTGCGAATTTTTTCAAATTCGAAGCTTTGAATATCATACAGTTATCCGTTAGCATTGGCCTTGGTTTCTTTTTTGTTATCTGGTTTGAGCTGGTAAAATGGAGGAAGAGGAGAAAACTAAGTACAATTGGTAACTGATATATCCACATTTTTATTCTCATACTAGATTGAGCCATTACGCAATTGAGCCATTATTAAAATGTGGTTATCTTTTTTTGTCTGGCTTTAATTGTCAAACTACCTTTGTTCTTGCTTATAACCCTATTATAAGCACCATTATTTGTTCCGACTATTTAGGAATGAGCTAATTTGTTGATTGTCTTAGTTCTTTAATTTATTGGTCCGTTTTAGGATCTGGTATTTTAAAAATTGTTATTACCTAATATTGCCTATACTTACCTATTTATTACCTTGTATAAAATAATAATAAGGCCTACTGGCAAGGTTTTCATAAACAACTATCAACATTTAGGTACTTTTTGCTAAAAATGGCTTGAACTTTAGGCTTTCATTAATACAATACCAGTCTACCTTTATCGTTGAAAGGAAAACAACTACATGAATATACAAGGAGAAATACTATGGGTGGATGACGAGATAGACTCATTGAAGTCGCAAATACTATTTCTTAAAAATAAGGGCTACGAGGTCACTCCGCTTACTAATGGGTATGACGCACTTGAGTTGCTTAAAGAAAAAAATATAGATGTAGTACTGCTGGACGAGAGCATGCCGGGCATGACAGGGCTGGAAACGCTGAGTAAAATAAAAGAGGTGCTGCCGCAATTACCTATTGTAATGGTAACCAAAAATGAAGCGGAGCATATAATGGAAGAAGCCATTGGCTCACAGATCACCGACTATTTAATAAAACCCGTGAATCCTAACCAGGTATTGCTCTCCCTTAAAAAAATAATGGATGGCAAAAGGCTGGTGAGCGAAAAAACTACTACCGCCTATCAACAGGAATTCAGGAACCTGTTTATGGCACTGAATTCTAATCTGAATCATGAAGAGTGGAAAGAATTGTATAAAAAACTGACGTATTGGGAACTGGAGATGGGTAAGAGCGATAGCGCTGAAATGATGGAAGTATTTCAAACTCAAAAAGGAGAAGCCAATACAGAGTTCTTTAAATATATATCTAAGAATTACAGCAAATGGGTAAAAGACAACAAGGGCGATGCTCCATTGATGTCTCATGAATTGATAAAAAGAAAGGTCGCTCCTTATTTAGAGCAGGGAAAGCCAACCTTTTTAATAGTAATAGATAACCTTCGGTTTGACCAGTGGCGTTCTTTGCAGCCTATTGTTACAGATTCTTTCAGGCTGGTTGAAGAAGATATGTTTTACAGCATATTGCCTACAGCTACGCAGTATGCGCGCAATGCTTTGTTTGCGGGTATGCTGCCAATAGATATTGCAGCAAAATTTCCGATGGAGTGGAAGAATGATGATGAAGAGGGTGGCAAGAATTTGTTTGAAGAAACATTTTTAAGACACAACCTGAAACAACTGAAACTTGACAACCTGAAAACGCAATACCTGAAGATAACCAATAACGAACATGGTAAAGACCTCGAAGATAACATACATAATTACCTGCAAAACGACCTGACTGTGATCGTGTATAATTTTGTGGATATGCTCTCTCACGCACGCACAGAAATGGAAGTGCTGAAAGAATTGGCAGGTGATGAAGTGTCTTACCGCTCACTAACCGTAAGCTGGTTCGAGCATTCGCCATTGTACCGAGCGTTGAAGAAAATAGCTGATAAAGGGATACAGGTATTTATTACTACAGATCACGGAACGATGAAGGTGATAAGACCGAGCAAATGCGTAGGCGACAGGCAAACTACTACCAACCTGCGTTATAAACATGGCCGCAACCTGCAATACGAAGAAAAAGACGTGCTGGCTTTTCGTGATCCGGCACTGGCGGGCTTGCCCAGGCCAAATGTGAGTTCTACTTTTATTTTTGCCAAAGAAGATATATTCCTCTGCTATCCTAATAATTATAATCATTACGTTAATTATTACAGGAATACATTTCAGCATGGGGGTATATCACTGGAAGAAATGATAGTACCTGTGATAAGGCTGCAGAGCAAATAAAATTTAACGGTTTCTTCTCTCTCATTTTCACAAAAAATTAGTGAGTGGTCTGTAGTTTGATACTATATAAATGATTAATCTTGTATAAAGAATATTTTCAATAATGGAATCTGTTTCTGAGCCAATTGCTATTGATGCTACTAATGCCATTCAGCAGTTAATAACGCAGGTAGAAAAAGTGATACGCGGCAAACGCCCGCAGATAGAAATGGTAATAACCACCCTGCTTGCAGGCGGCCATATATTAATGGAAGATAACCCCGGCACGGGCAAAACGATTTTGGCACGCACACTGGCACAATCCATCAGCGGTGATGCTGCAGGCCATTCGGTAGTATTCAAGCGTATACAATTTACACCCGACTTGTTGCCCATGGACCTGATCGGCACTCATATATTTGACGACCGCAATAAGGAATTCGTATTTAAAAAAGGTCCGCTGTTTTGTAATGTATTATTGGCAGACGAGATCAACCGCGCTTCACCCAAAGTACAGAGCGCTTTATTGGAAGCCATGGCCGAACACCAGATAACCGTAGGGGATAATACGATGCTATTGGAAAAAATGTTCTTTGTTATTGCTACTCAAAACCCTGTGGAAATGGAGGGCACCTATCCTTTGCCCGCTGCACAACTCGATCGTTTCTTTATGAAAATAACCTTTGGTTATGTAGATGAGGAAACGGAAATGAATATCTACCGCGAATATCTGGACATAGCGCAAAACCTTATTGACCTGCAACAAGTGCTGACATTAGCTGATATTCTGTCTTTACAGGAGCAATCTTCACAAGTGTTCATTCACGAAGAGATAATAAAGGCGGTAAGTACAATTGTTCGCTCCACAAGGTCGCACTCCGATATTACTTTAGGAGCTTCTACCAGGAGCGGTATCGCTTTTCTCAGGTGCCTGCGATCATATGCTTTAGTGAAAGGCCGCAGCTTTGTTATAGAAGATGATGTAAAAGACCTTGCAAAAGCAGTTCTGGACCATCGTCTCATATATCGCAATAAGGATGGAAAACTAAAAGCACTTGATAGTATAATTCTTAAAGAAGCAGAAAGACTTGCCCGTCTTAAATTATATCAATAGAGAGTACTATTGCTGATGAGTTTTGTAAAAGCATATTGCCTGTTCCTTTGCTGTATATGCCTGTGTGTTTATACTGCCTCTGCTCAAAATACTACTGATCAGCAGCGGCAGATGCAGCAAATACAACAACAGATCATACAGATGGCACATCCGCATCCTGCGGGAAAAGAAGTGGTACGATATGAAATAGATCAAAAGAGAATGGATGAATCACGCATCAGTACAACTGCAGCTGGTGAAGATGAATTGCCCCGTGCGCGGGAATTTAAAAGACTCGACAGCACTTATTATGTAGGTTGGTTGATGGAAGGTGATTATAAATTTGACCATGCTGCTGATTATCTCGGTTTTAAAAATGCTTCCGTTCCCTTATTACGCGCCTTAGATCTTTTGGAGCATGACTATAAAAAAATGCTTTTGCTGCATACGGATAATGGCATTACCTATTTACCTGCTTATAAGTTTCAGTACGATTATGCGAATCTTGCGTTTCAATTAGCCAATTGCTATAGCAATATGGATGAGCCGGCCCAGGTGTATGCATTGTTACGCCGCGCCTTGAAATGGAATTTTCAGCGGGATATGTTTGATGTATATAATTGGATGGCGTGGACCGTGCACCGTAATCGTTTTTACACAAGCGAAAAATACCCGTTTCTTAAGAACTCAATTGACGCAAATGAAAAACTGGCTAATTCACTTCTCGATTCCCAGTTAAGAAAGATAAATAAAAATGAAGCACTCAATAGCCATGTTTGGAACGGCTACAAAGCAGAACAGGATAAGATGGGGGTGTATCATTATAAAAATATCCTGTACAGTTACATGTTTAATATAGATTCTGCAGAGCACTATTTCAACCTCATGCGTAATACGCCCATTTTCCCGCATAATAATTATGCAACTTTCAGGGCGGTGTGTGGCGATTTCAGGACAGCGGAAACTGAATATAAACTGTCAGTATCGCAGGATAACGGAGACAAACGCCTGAAAGAATGGGCATATTATCGTTCCATCCTCGAAATATATAAAGGCTACCCAAAAGCTGGTGGGGACCTGATGAAAGATATGATAAGAGCCAACGGCACTACTCCTGGCTTTGGTTGGTATAATATTGCACTTGCCCGCTGTATGGTATATGACGGGGAAAGTTCAGAAGCAGAAAGGTATATAGAAAAAGCAGCAGGATTTAAGGAGCTGCATATAGGCACAACATTAGGACAAAGCCATTATGATTTCAGTGTACAGTTATTAAAGCTGATGGATAAGCTGCATGCCCAGGAAGCACAGAAATTTGAGAACAATAATTGGTGGTATAACCCACGTGTGCTGGCAAAAATATCCCAGCTTACAGCAGATAAATACCTGCAGCAGTTTTTAATCATTAACCAGTTTGCCCAAAACCCCGAGCGTGACCGCGTTATATATAAACTGTTCTCTACTGAAAGTACTGTAACCTGGGATGAAATATGGTACCTGATCAGCGATTTCAGCACCCAGTTTTTCTTAGACAGGTTTAAGAAGGAGTTGCAAACCGATCCGCGCAAGAACATAGCACGCTACTTTGCATACTTTGTTGCGAGGCTTGAAATGAAACAAGGCAATTATGAACAGGCACGTTCGGCCCTTGACAATATTTTACGCGACCCCGGAATAGACCCCGAATATGAAGTGTTATTTATAGCACGTATTTTCCAGGCTGAGGCAGAATGTGCACAACATTTTAAAGATAGGGACGCTTATGACGCATGGATATATAAATTGTATAAATCATATCCGCAGTTAATCCCATATTCAGGTCTCCAAATGAATATGACCCTGCATATAAGCGGACAAACAGATGAAAAAGTACTTTCAAGGCTAAAAGCTTGTAATGTAAATTGGGTAGCTGCAGAAAGCAATATTGTTCCTGATGTTTACATCGCATTTAGTCACGCTGCAGGTAATAAAAAAAAGGTGCAATTTTCTGTTCGGGATAAAGCAGGCAAATATATAGTAGAGGACCAATCCTTCATTTATAATAATACTGACCCTGATGTGGGTGTATTATTAGCCTACCGCCTGTTTAATATAGGTGCTAAAGAATCTGATGCGGAAAACACCCAGAATCAGTAATTATTATATCGTTATCAGTTATTTACAAATATTATTATTTATAATTTATTATTGATCTTATCCAGTTTAGTAAAGCCTTAATATGTTAAAATACCCTCAAACAGGGGTGACATTATAGCTATTTATATACCTTTGTGGTTTACAATGGCTTATAAAGCATGAAGTTTATTCGTTACATTATATTGATTTTTTGCTTCACCACTTTACTTACTTCTCAGGTAAGTGCGCAGGGTGTAGTAAGGAATTATATATCTAAATATAAAGAACTGGCTACTGCTTTATCAGACCAATATGGTATACCCGTAGCTGTAATATTGGGAGTAGCCATTGTAGAATCTTCCGCAGGTAAGGGTCCGGCAGTCAGAAATCTGAACAATCACTTTGGGATAGAGGGGCATAATACATTGATAGCTCAGGGCAAACATAAGAGCCGGTATAAAGAATATGAATGCGACTCGCAATCTTACGAGGACTTTTGTAAACTGATAACCCGCAAACATTTCTACGAAAGAATAAAAACAAAGAAAGATCCGGTATTATGGGTAAATGCTATGAGTAAAGCCCATTACTCTGAAATACCGGAAGCATGGAAGAAAAAGATCATTACTGCCATTCATGCATACCACCTGGAGTCTTTAGATTAGATACATTTTCCATTTTTTCTTTATCTGAAAATCGGTTATCATAAGGTTGTATGATAATTATAATTCTTCATGCCAATCATTTTTAAATCAGGTAAATCATGGTTACCTTTGCCGCAAATTTTAGGAACTTAATTCTTTTCTAATATAATTCTAACTAATATTTATGCCAAACATTGGTAAGATCAAACAAATTATCGGGCCGGTTGTAGACGTGCACTTTGCTGATGACAACAAATTGCCTGAGATCTATAATGCGCTCGAACTGACTCGTGATAATGGTGATAAGCTGGTACTGGAAGTGCAGCAGCATTTGGGTGAAGACAGCGTTCGTTGTGTGGCCATGGACGGTACAGAAGGTTTGGTGCGTGGTATAGAAGTAAGAGATACAGGTAAAGCAATAGCAATGCCAACAGGTGAGCAAATACATGGCCGCCTGTATAATGTAACAGGTGATGCTATTGATGGTTTGCCAGCTCCTGACAAAACTAATGCACGCCCTATTCATGGCAAACCACCTAAGTTCGAAGACCTGAGTACAGCATCTGAAGTGTTGTTCACAGGTATCAAGGTTATCGATCTTATCGAACCTTATGCAAAAGGTGGTAAGATCGGTTTGTTTGGTGGTGCCGGTGTGGGTAAAACAGTATTGATACAAGAATTGATCAACAATATCGCGAAAGCATATAGTGGTTTGTCAGTGTTTGCAGGTGTGGGTGAACGTACACGTGAGGGTAATGACCTGATGCGTGAAATGATCGAAGCAGGCATTGTAAGATATGGTGATAAGTTCAAACACAGCATGGAAAACGGGGGATGGGATCTGTCTTCTGTTGATATGAATGAATTAAAAGAATCTAAAGCAACTTTCGTGTTCGGACAGATGAACGAACCACCCGGAGCACGTGCTCGTGTGGCATTGTCCGGTTTGACGGTTGCAGAATATTTCCGTGATGGTGATGGTAAGGGCAAAGGAAAGGATATCCTTTTCTTCGTAGATAACATCTTCCGTTTCACACAGGCGGGGTCTGAAGTATCAGCGCTTTTAGGCCGTATGCCTTCAGCGGTGGGTTATCAACCTACACTGGCAACGGAAATGGGTATCATGCAGGAGCGTATCACTTCAACCAAAAATGGTTCTATCACTTCCGTTCAGGCGGTGTATGTACCTGCGGATGACTTGACCGATCCGGCTCCGGCTACAACCTTCGCGCACTTAGATGCGACAACGGTATTAAGCCGTAAGATAGCTGACTTAGGTATCTATCCTGCGGTAGATCCTTTGGATTCTACTTCACGTATCCTCACTCCGAAGATCGTAGGTGAAGCGCACTATGCTTGTGCTAACCGTGTAAAACTGATATTACAACGTTATAAAGAACTGCAGGACATCATCGCTATCCTTGGTATGGATGAATTAAGTGAAGAAGATAAAATGACAGTGGCACGTGCGCGTAAAGTGCAACGCTTCCTGTCTCAGCCTTTCCACGTAGCAGAAGCGTTCACAGGTCTGAAAGGTGTATTGGTGCCGATCGAAGAAACCATTCGTGGTTTCAATATGATCATGGACGGTGAAGTGGATGAATATCCTGAAGCAGCATTCAACCTGGTAGGTTCTATAGACGATGCTATAGAAAAAGGTAAGAAACTGATAGAACAAGCTAAGAGTTAATTTTAGGTTTTGACTTTTGAATTTTGACTTTGTAAGATGCAATTAGAAATATTAACACCCGAGCATAAAGTTTACACCGGTAATGTGCATGGTATTTTATTACCCGGCACAGAAGGTACTTTCGAACTGCTGGACAGGCACGCACCTATTATTGCTTCATTAGGCAAAGGCAAAATGAAAATAATGGTGGATAAGAATAAGACCGAAGTGTATGAGATAACAGCAGGTTTTGTAGAAATGCTTAATAATAAAGCTACTGTGCTTATCGAAGACGCAAATGCAGTTGGCTAAAAAGGGCAGGTTAAGATTATTTAAAAAGGATTACCACAATTGGTAGTCCTTTTTTATTTATATCAGGTAATAACAAATCTTAAATCCTCTGAATCGTGGTTATATTTGTAATCAGGATAATCTATTTTAAAATCATGTTAATCGTGGTTCCGGGTTGAACTTACCATTCTTCATAGCGCGCCGTTACCTGCTCAGGCAAAAAGGCACTTTTTCGGCCTTTATTATCAGGCTGTCTATTATTGCCACTGCACTCAGTGTAGCTGTAATGATAGTAGCAGTGGCGTCGGTCAATGGTTTCAAATACACTATCAAAGAGAAAATGTACAGTATGCTCGGGCATATACATGTAGAGCTTTTTGATCAGAATAATTCCCAGTCGCTTGATTTTTCTCCTTTAAAATATGACCCGCATCTTGCTGCTTCTATACAGTCAATACCACACGTATCGCAGGTAAGTGTATTTGCCATAAAGCCAACGATCATTAAAACCAAAGGCGAAATGGAAGGCATACAACTGAAAGGTGTGAATGCTGACTATCGTTTTTCCGAAGGCATAGAATTTACAGGCAACAAAATAGATTATTCAGATTCTGCTTATGCAAAGCAAATAATAATTTCACGCAGCACTGCCGACAAGCTTAATGCAAAGGCCGGGGATACCGTCCAACTTATTTTTTTAGATCAGAACAGCAATTTCCCCAGGATAAGAAAAGTAACCATAGCGGGCTTGTATCATACAGGTGTTGAAAATGTAGACGAGTACTATGGCATCTGTGATATACGCATGATACAGCGCATCAATAACTGGACAGCAGGTGATATTAATGGTTACCAGGTAGAGTTGGACGATAGCAGGTATTCAGACACAGTGTCTTCTTATATTTTCAGCAAATACTTAAATGCCCCGCTTACCAGTTACACTATCAAAGAACTCTACAATTATGTATTCGATTGGCTGGGACTTATAGATATGAACGGGCGCATACTATTGTTCATCATGGCAATAGTGGCTGTAATAAATTTGGGCGCCGCATTAATGATATTAATTGTAGACCAGTCACGAATGGTAGGAATGATGAAAGCGCTGGGCATGGCCCCCGAAAAACTGCGGCTGGTATTTTTGTATTATTCAGGATTAATTGCAGGTGCGGGTATATTGCTGGGCAATATAGTTGGAGGCGGTTTGTGCTGGATACAGCAAAAAAACAGGTTTTATAAAATTGCCGGAGGATACCTATTATATGAAATATGCTCCCATTCATTTCGATTGGAAGCAAATAGGAATAATAGATGTAACCACACTTGCTTTGTGCATACTTTGCATGTGGCTGCCCACGTTGTATATTCGTTTTATACAACCGGCAAAAGTGTTACAGTTTAAATAACATATTGTGTCCCTTCTGGAGGGGGGACTAGTGGTAGTAGTTGCCCCGACCTTCAGGTCGGGGTAAGAAAAAATAAGAGTTGGCTTTAGCCGAAACAATAATAACCTTGACCTTCAGGTCGGGTGGTAAATAATAAAATGAATATGGCTTCAGCCAAACCTTTAGTTAAGGAAGAGTATAAAAAGATTTGCGAACAGCATTCCGGGCTGCCTTTGTTCCTGCAACACTGGTGGCTCAACGAAGTATGTGCCGATTGGGATGTAGCAATTGTACATAATGGTGATGCAGTAGCTGGTGTATGGCCCTATAATATAGAGAAGAAAGCAGGCGTTACAATTATCCGCACACCTGTACTTACACCCTATATAGGCCCTTATGTTTTTTATCCTGCCGATCTTAAAAAAAGCAAGCGCGATAATTTTGAACATGAAACTATAACAGCGCTTCTACAGAAATTACCGGCTGCAAAGGTCTGGTCCATTGCCTTGCAGCCGGGTTTAAAGCAAATAGGTTTATTCAAAGAAAGCGGTTTGGAGATACAAACAAAACAGACTTTTATTGTTGATCTGGATGAAGGCGAAGAAACTGTTTTTGCAAATTTCAACGAAGATCACCGACGCAACATTCGCAAAGCAGAAAAAGAATTAGCGATCACCGATGAGCCGCAATTATTGAAACAGTTATACGAATTTCAAAAAGCTACACTCAGCAGTAAAAAAGTAGGCGTCTTTTATTCTTTCAAACAAATGCAATCACTGTTCAATGCATGTGCTAAAAGAAATTGCACGGCATTGTGGGTAGCGAAAAAAGAAAAAGAAGTGCAGGCAATCATATGGCAGGTATGGGATGCCGATACTGCTTACTATTTTATGGGTTCCAAAAATCCCGAAGCAAATAATAAAAAAGCGCTTACAGCATTGCTCTGGCATGCTATTAAACATGCTATGCAATTGGGTAAAAAGGCATTCGATTTCGAAGGTAGTATGGATCCGGGCGTAGAACAGTTCTTCAGAAATTTTGGTGGCAGTCGCGAATTATACCTTGTTTTAAAGAAAAATGATTCTTTATTGTGGAAAGTAAAAGAGAAGCTAAGAGGTTAATCTAATTTGTATTCTATCCTTACAGTCACGCTCATAGAGACAATGTATAGGGGGTTGGTTATGTTTCAAAACTTATTTAATTTTGATAATAAGCTAAAATCGTATTAAACATGGACCTGGGTGCAGAAAAGGCAGCGATCATAAAACGTTTTGAACAGGTGCACGACCTGAAGTTGATAAAAGCTATTAAAGACCTTTTGGATTTCGGTTTAAGCAAACAGATTAATGATGATCAGGCCCTTGAAGAATCTATAAACAGGGGTATACAACAATCTAAACAAGGTTTAGTGCGCCCGCACAGTGAGGTGATGGCTGAAGTTAGGAAACGCTATCATAAATGAGTTATTCAATTAACTGGACCTTAGAATCTGAACTAACCTTTTATCACAATCTGGAATATCTGGAAAAAGAATGGACCTATGCTGTAATAAATGAATTTCTTGATCGGGTAGATGACGTTATAAATAAGATCAAAAATAATCCCAAACTATATCCGTTACACAGGCGCGATGTACATAAATGTATAATTAATGAACGCATTATTTTATACTACAGGGTAGTAGATAACAAGACAATTGAACTGTTAACCTTTTGGAATACTTACCAAAACCCGGAGAGCTTGGATATATAGCTATTACCGCATCACCACCACTTTCTTCACCATTTGCTGCCCCTCTGCAATTATGCCGCACTCATACATGCCGGCAGGCAATGCATCAATATTTATAATGTTATCGCCCGCTTTCAAGCTCCCTTGCTGCATTATCTGCCCCATCAAATTATACAAACAATATCTTCCCTCTTTGTATAAGTTAATAGACAGGCTACTACTTGCTGGGTTGGGGTAAATCTGTATACTATTATTATTTACTATCGAATTTATACTTGTATTGGTGTCTGAAATGGAGGAGATTAACTTAGCTAAAAATATATCGTTCTTGCTACTATTTGCATTTGTAT
>JABDFN010000035.1 GCA_013286485.1 Bacteroidota bacterium | reverse complement strand
CCCTATCCTTTGCATAATATTCCGGGAAGCTATCCAATATTGCCATAAAACAAATTTAATTCACTTCATCAATTTCTTCAACTCATTCCTGCTGTCTCCTCTTCAGGGGGATATCTCTTTTATGCCCTCTATAAAATTGAGTTGTGCGAGGCTGAGGCCATCAACATTAATTTTCAAAAATTATAGCCTGCATACTTGAACTATCAATTTTTTACTCTAACTTGTTAGTCCCAATTCTAAAACATTGAGTCATGGCTTCACGTAAAAAAGCAAAAAAAGCAGCGCCCAAAAAGAAGGCAGCAAAAAAAGCAACAAAAAGAGCAGCACCTAAAAAGAAAGCCGCAAAAAAAGCGACTAAAAAAGCATCTAAGAAAAAAGCTGCTCCCAAGAAAAAAGTAGCAGCAAAGAAAAAATCAGCTCCTAAAAAAGTTGCTGCTAAAAAGAAATCAGCGCCTAAGAAAAAGGCAGCTCCAAAAAAAGCAGTTGCTAAAAAAGCTGCTCCCAAGAAAAAAGTAGCAGCAAAGAAAAAGTCGGCGCCTAAAGCAGTAAAACCTGTTGTAATTACTCCGGCTCCGATGCCTGTTCCGGCTTCAGCACCTGAGATGCCACAGGAAATGCCTGCAGAATCAGGTAACGGACAAATGTTCTGATAACAAGCAAATTTGCTTTATAATATTCACACCGCAGTGCGAAAGCCTGTGGTGTTTTTATTTGTGTCGTTCTTCCTTGCAGATTTTCCTAAGCCCTGTTATTGCTTCTGTATCTGCTTCTTGCAAGGGCACAAGTTTCAGGTAAGCATCTATATATTTCATTCCTTCATCGCAATGCCTGGGTTTTGAAAATACCAATGCTATTGCACAATCCCATAAGGCGTCTTTATTTTCAGGGTTTATTCTCAGCGCTTTTTTATATAGTATCACTGCTGTATCCATGTAGTGTGTGTTACGGCTATGGAGGCTCATCTTATAGTAGATAAGACCCAGATCGTGATAATACATGTCCAGGTTTTTACTGATGGTATGTGTATCTACACGCAGCAACATCAGACGGGCTTTAAAAGTAGCCTGCGAATCACTGCCGCAGGTAGATAAATAATTAGAATGGCGGATATCTTTATAATCTGTTTTTTGTGCGTAAGAAGACCCACCTAAAACCATTAAGTAAACAAAAATCGATATGCTGCGCATAATCCTATAAAGTTATTATATCATTGTATTGTTGCAATAATTTTTGTAAGTAATTTCAACTTGTGTTCAGTAATTAATTGAATTATATTTAGTAAATTTTTAAAACAAAAAATTATGAAATGGTATCATTACATTTCTTGCTTCTTTGCAGGACTTTTTATTGCGAACGTTGTTCCGCATTTGATACATGGTGTTTCGGGCGATCCCTTTCCTACACCATTTGCTAACCCTCCCGGCAAAGGCCTGTCTTCTCCAACTGTAAACGTTATATGGGCGCTTTTCAACCTGCTCGTTGGTTATTTGTTGTTCGGGGGTGGAAAAATTTCTAAGTCTAACAAATGGTCTTTAGTGGTCTTCTTTATTGGTATCATTACCATGAGTGTTATGCTCAGTTATGCATTTATGGACAAAGCACATTCATAAAATAGTAGAAATATTCAGCCATGGAACAAAGCGCAGCCCTTTTGGTAATGGATATGCAGGCAGGTATTACCAGCAGGCTTGCTGACCCATCAGCTGTTCTCGGCAATACTGCTAAGGCTATTGCATATGCACGGGCCAACAAAATACCTGTGATATATGTAGTAGTGGGGTTTAGAAAAGGAGCGCCCGAACTCAATATGAACAATAAATTCTTTGCAGCATCGAAAGAGCGTTTTTTAAATGCAGATATGAATGAATTTATGAGAATTGATGCCGCTCTGCAGCCACAGGCAGAAGAGATCATTGTTACCAAACGCCGTGTAAGTGCATTTACAGGGAGCGACCTTGAAGTGGTGTTGAGAGCACACAGCATTCAGCATATTATACTTACAGGCTTTTCAACAAGCGGGGTAGTGTTGTCTACGTTGCGTGAGGCTGCTGATAAAGATTATAAGATCACGGTGCTAGCTGATTGTTGCGCAGATATGGATGAAGAAGTGCACCGTGTACTCACCACCAAAATTTTTCCAAGACAAGCCGATGTGATGAGTGTGGAAGCGTGGAGTAAATAAGTAATACTTTGCTTCACCTTTGCTTCATTTCTTTTCACCTTTGCTTCACTTTTGTTTCACCTTTGTTTCACTTTTGCTTCACCTTTTTTCACTTTTGTTTCACCGATTTGCTATAAAACAAGGGCTTTCAAAACGATTTTTCGTTGATAATGAATTAGTTATGATTTTTTCATTTTCACCCCCGCAGTATTGCGGGGCAGGCGGTTTGCCATTTACTGCATAAATACTATTCGGTTTACCCATATTCCAATATGTCAAAGAACTTATAGCCTTACCTACATCCTCTTCTTGGAGAGGACTTTGTGATGGCGTATTTGGGCAGCAAGTTACTATTGTGAAGCAGCCATTTCCAAAAAAAGATAAACACATTTTTAATAGTTGTAAGTAGAAAGCAGATAGTAGTAAGACAAATGATCCTGGAGTGAAAATGTGGATAGGATTTATGTGGAGACTTAAAAGTGGTTGTCTGAACTAAGATTTATGGGATTAAAGGATTGTGAGATGTAAGAGTGGAAGAGACTCGCGCGAAATTCTGAAGATCAGTGAATGAGTGTGGTCGAGTCGTAATAGCCCTTAGATTGTCGCTTTTGCACACCATGGCATGAGATGGTGTTGGGTACATTTGTGAAAAATATACCAGTTAATTATGCGAAAGTTGATCATGAAGATGTCCGTATCGCTGGATGGTTTTGTAGCTGACTTTAATGACCAAAAGGATTGGCTTTTCAAGACCGGGGACGAACAGTCATTGGAGTGGAGTGTTGACAAAATAAGGCAAGCAGGGTTGATCATTATGGGCAGGAAATCGTTTGAGACGATGGCCCCTTACTGGCCGACCGCGACCGGACCTTTTGCCAAGCCGATGAACGAGATATCCAAAGCGGTCTTTACCCAAAAAGGTTTTGCGGGCATTCAGCGTAGCGTGGAGCAATCGCCAGCAGGGGCTTCCTGGACAGAGGCACGGATCTTTGATGGTGATCTTGCTGAAGCGATCAGGGAACTTAAAGCCGAGCCGGGGAAACCGATCGTAGCACTTGGCGGTGCGGGATTTATGCAGAGCCTGATAGCAACGGGCCTCATTGATGAATACCACCTGGCCATACATCCTGTAGCATTAGGTTCGGGACTGCAAATCTTCACCGGTTTAAAAATACCTCTTTACCTGAAGTTGGGAGAAGTAAAGATTTTTCCGAAGGGAATAGTAGCAAAGACTTACCATGTGTAAAAAAAGAAGAACCCCAAGAGCAAAATCCGTAATTTAATATTTTATATGAACGTACAAGAACAGATCAAAAAGTATATTACCAGCCAAGCTGAACCAAAACGCAGCGAGATGCAAGACTTGCACCAGCACATAGCCCGGGTATCACCGGGATGTAAATTATGGTTTGAAGATGGTAAAAACAGTGAAGGTAAAACCGTTAGTAATCCTAATATAGGATATGGATCGTACACCATACAATATGCTGATGGAACAACCAGGGATTTTTTCCGAATTGGTTTGAGCGCAAACAAAACCGGGATATCTGTTTATGTGCTTGGTCTGAAAGATAAGACCTACTTAGCACAGATGTATGGAGATAAACTAGGCAAGGCAAGCGTGACCGGGTATTGCATTAAGTTTAAAACGCTGAAAGATATAAATATGGACATACTTGAAGCGGCAATACGATATGGCTTTGAGGCACCGGAATGAAAAAGTGTAGGCTGATGAAATAATTACCGAACCGCTCGCGTCAATGTCCTTCGTAACATCTCGAACAATCGGGGTGGTTGTTGGCATAAATCAGGAGTTGACAATATCTTTATGCGATAAACATTCCCCAATGAGCGTAGAACAATTTACTGCTGATAACAGAACAACTATTAATTGGGCCAGCGGAACCAGTACTGAATTATTTATTTATCCTGCCAATGGAAGTTTTTTGGAGCGGAATTTTTTATTCCGGATCAGCACTGCAACCGTAGAAGCAGAAGCATCAACTTTTACCTTCTTCGAAGGAATAACACGACACCTCATGATCCTGAAAGGAAAACTGGAGCTGATACATGAAGGACGTTATACAAAACAACTGGAGCCATTTGGCCAGGACATATTTTCCGGTGAATGGAAGACATTCAGCAAAGGAAAAGTCACGGATTTTAACCTGATGCTGAAAGATGGTGCAAAGGGTTCATTAACACATTGCCGGATAGAGCAGGGCTGCAATGAATTATTTATAGCAAAAGCTGACCATTACTTCATTTATTTTGTTACAGGCACAGGAACGTTAAGCAATGGGAAAAAGACAAAAGCCGGAGATCTTCTCTGGTTAGAGAAAGGAACGGATATCTCCGTTCATGCGCAAGAATCTTGTGACCTGGTGACGATAGAGATCGTGAATCCTATCTATCTTTAGTTTGAGATGTCCTGCGGAATATATCGAACATCTGGAAAAGACTACGCCAAGCGGGGAGTGTATAAAGCTGCAGAATATTTATTTGCTATTTATAATTTATCTTTATTGTATTAAGATTTATACGCTACCTTATGAAAAATAAACTGCGGTGGGATGTTATTAGTAAAATAATTGTAGTAATAGGTGCTATTTGGATGCTCATCCAAATATGCTCTTTTGTATATGATAAGATATCGAAATTAAATGTCACTTATTATAATGAACAATATACTATTCCTATTGTAATAAATAATGAAATTGAGAATCAGCAAACTTTAGAAAATTATCATAATAGTATAAGTAAAGGAATTGATAGCATTCCAATTGATAATTTATTAAAATACAAAGTGCATTATTTGATTAACGATAGTTTTGCACATTATAGAAAATACTTCCCTCAGACTTATTTTTACCATCATTACAAATTATTCATCGAAAATAACAGTAGTACATCACTAAATCGTGTTGTTTGGAATTTTGGAAGTTCAATGTATTATCAATACAAAAGTGGTGGAGTTATACATGAGGGCACTAATGAAGGTAAATTAGAAATAGGAACATTAATGCCAGATGAAAAAATTGAATTAGATGCTTGGTCACGTGAATGGAAGTCAGACTTATCAATTGTATGTGATAACGGGACAGCTTCGATAAAAGAAGGGAAGATGTTATACGGTATGGCAGCAAATACTTTATGGGTGCTTACATTTTTCTTTTCTGGATGGAGCGGCCTTTTTTTATTTATTTGTCTAGCACTCTATTTATTTGTATCGATTTTTCAGATGTATATACACTTAAAATATAAAAATATCGGGAGCCCAACACCTGTTGAAGAGCCAACAAAAGATAATCCGCCCACATCTTGATTCGCGTTGCAAACACTTCTCCATAACATCCTCGTTACAAACGAGGACGAGTGGGGCCTTTCTTCTTAGGCGTAAACTTGCCAAACTTGCTGCCATTTTTCCTGCCATAATATATCTGGTGGCCGGTTCTGAAGATCACAAATACCACAAATACCGAAATTGCTAATATTAACCATATATTCATAAGAAGAAACGTTTACTTATATGTAGTAACATCGTGCCATGTCATAAAAAACAAATGGCGATGAATTATTACCGCTCTTCAGTTGGATAAAACGTCATTGACCATTAGAGATGCTTGGGAAATTAGAGTCCATATTCTCCTTCACCGTCGAGTCTCCCTTTTGCGACTCGGCGGTATTCATAATTTAAATGCTGAAAATATCCTATGAGCTAAGACTTAAGCCAGATAGATAGGGTGGTTGGATTCAGAATAGTATGGCATGTGGTTGCTTTGGTAGGAGCATCGTTTTTGTGTACCTTTGCAATCTTAAAAATTGATATATCAATATGTCTCACGGAACTTTCCTTTTTGCCGAACCTAAGAACGAACCTGTACTGAGTTATGCACCGGGTAGCCCCGAACGCAAAGCCCTTAAAAAAGCTATTGCTGATATGAAGGCACAGATGCGTGATATACCCATGTATATAAACGGCAAAGAAGTACGTAGCGATAATAAAAAGGAGATACGCCCACCACACGAGATCAATCATTTATTGGGTCATTTTCATGTAAGCGGTAAGGAACATGTGCAGCAGACAATAGATGCGGCGCTGGCTGCACGCGAAAGCTGGGCCAATATGAGCTGGGAAAACCGTGCGAATATTTTTATTAAAGCAGGCGAATTGCTGGCAACAAAGTATCGCTATAAAATGAACGCGGCTACTATGCTGGGGCAGAGTAAAAATGCTTACCAGGCAGAAATAGACAGTGCATGTGAACTTATAGATTTTCTTCGTTTCAATGTGCATTTTTTAAGCCAGATATATACACAGCAACCTTTATCACCCGCAGGCATGCATAACCGTATGGAGTATCGCCCGCTGGAAGGTTTTGTGTTGGCAATTACTCCGTTCAATTTTAGTGCCATTGGTGGCAACCTGCCAACCAGTGCGGCCATGTGTGGTAATGTAGTGGTGTGGAAACCTGCCAACACACAGGTGTATAGCGCCAGTGTGTTTATGGAGATATTACTGGAAGCAGGATTGCCTGCAGGTGTTATCAATCTCATTTATCCTTCGGGCCCAATGCTGGGTGATATATGCTTTAGCCATCCTGATTTTGCTGGTGTGCATTTCACAGGCTCTACAGGCGTGTTCCAAGGTATGTGGAAGACAATAGGGGAGAACATTGCCAGGTATAAAACATATCCGCGCATTGTGGGCGAAACAGGCGGAAAAGATTTTGTGTTCGTTCATCCGAGTGCGCATGTAGACGCGGTGGTGGCAGGCCTGGCGCGTGGTGCTTTCGAATACCAGGGGCAAAAATGTTCAGCAGCTTCAAGGGCTTATTTGCCTTCTAACCTAGCTGCAGAGATAAAAGAAAAACTCTGCGTGGAAATAGATACGATGCAAATGGGCATTGTAGATGACTTCGGCAATTTCATAAATGCTGTGATAGACGAAAAATCATTTGACAGTTTGGTGGGTTATATAGAGAATGTAAAGAAGAGCGATAAAGCAAAAATACTTTGTGGTGGTGGTTATGATAAATCGCACGGTTATTTTATAGATCCTACTATTATCGAAGCATACGATCCAAAGTATGTAACCATGTGCGAAGAATTGTTTGGGCCGGTACTGACTATTTATACTTATAATGCAGAAGATTGGGAAGCAACAATGGATATAGTAGATAGCACTTCTCCATACGCACTTACAGGTGCCATCTTTGCGCAAGACCGCCATGCGGTGGATGTAATGACAAAAAGATTTGTGAACAGCTCCGGTAATTTTTATATCAACGATAAGCCTACAGGTGCAGTAGTAGGCCAGCAACCATTTGGTGGTGCAAGAGCAAGTGGTACCAATGATAAAGCAGGTTCTGTATTGAATCTATATCGCTGGTTGAGTGCGAGGGCTATCAAAGAAACACATGTGCCTGTAACGGATTATCGTTATCCTTTCTTAAAGGAAGATTAACTTTCTATGGTGCAATAATTTATATTGACCTGCGTTTGTTTTAGCGTAAACAATACCTATGAAAAAGCTACAAGCTGCTTTATTTATTACATTCCTGTTACTCATTGTTTCGTGTAGAAAAGATGGTGGCTTAGGAACAATAAATGCGCCCTACGTAACCGGCATTGTTTATACAGATATGAATGGGCAGGCAACAGGGATGATATATGGTAAGCCAAATGTGCAGGATTCTATTGTACACGCAGGAGGTAGCAACAGGCTGCTTATATATCCTAATCCCACTTCTTCCATTGGCTCGTCTGTGATAAATGTTGCTTACGATGTTATTGAGCCGGCAACGGTAAAAACAGATATTGAAGCTGCATTTTTCTCGGGACAGTCAACTTACATGTATAATGATTCTTTATTTGGTACAGGGCCTGTACGAACACATACAGACACTGTGTCTGCAGGCAGGCACAATACCATATATTTAACCGCGGGAATGCTGCGTGGCTTTTATCGTATATATGTTACAGTATCTACTTCATCCTACATAGACAGCCTGTATGAAAATATGTGGGTGTTGTATTAACAATACTTTTAGCGCTTTAACATTTCTGCAACCTTTTTTGGTAAGCTTATTGGAATAGATAATGTAATTGATTAAAACAAAGTCATATGAACAAGAGCATGAAGCTGGCAATTATATTAGTTGCCGCAGTAGGGTTAACAGTTATTGAGAACAGAGCACAGGCGCAAGCTGTGAGTGTGAATTTTTATGCAGGTTACCATCACCGTTGCTACTATCCCCCTGTCAGATATTATAATGCACCTGTAGTGGTCTATCGCCCAGGGTATTATGGAGGTTGGCGCAGGCCGGCACCTTATTACAGGGACTATGACCGCGGATACAGACACGACTATGGTTATCATCGCGGGTATGGAGGCAGACGCTGGTAAACACAGATAGAGCAAAGCTTTAATAAAGGCGCTTTCGACAGAAAGCGCTTTCTTCTTTTAAATAAATGATTAATTTTATGTGAACCAGAATTTTTTATTCATGAGAGAGATCATCTTTATTTTCGCCTTTGCAGTTTTTAGCAGCAGCGCTTTTGCGCAGCAACCCGCTTCACAAAATCAAGACCCTCATGTATTCTTTAAGAAACAGGCTTTGCAAATTGAACCGGCCGGCTGGGTGATCACATTCTATCATGTCTCCTTATTAAAAAAAGGTAAAGAAGGGTTGGTAGGCCCGTATACCTTCTCACGCGGAAAAGCATCGAAGCAGGCTGTTAGCCTGCTGCAAAGTGCAAAACCCGGTGACAAATTGTTTATAGATGAGATCAAAGCCAAAGGCCCTGATGGTAAAACATTTTCACTGGGTCCAATAACAACCAATCTTGAATAGGTAATAAAATAATTTACCGATGAAAGAGTTATTTATCATACTTGCGCTTCTTGTAAGCAGTTCAACTTATGCACAGCAAATAAATAAAGGGCCTGTTATTCATTCACCGTTAGATGTTCCGCTTCCTGTGGGTTATTCTTTATGGAGTTATGAGATCTCTATCCTTCCTAAAGGTGGTGACCTTTTGGGGCCTTATGTAGTTAAAAATAATCGATTATCACCCGAAGCGTCTAAGGCTATGGCATACTCTAAGCCCGGTGATAAAATTTATCTAGAGAATATACAAGCTAAGGACCAAAAAACAGGAAAAGTTATAAGAGTAGAAAACTATTCTACGATATTAAAATAGCTACTTATTATATAGGGTCATAGTTTTGGAGATGCCTTGTGTAGCCCAGCTTTCAATAATATCTACGCTTTTCAGCACATTTTCTTTTACTATTGGTAATTCAGATGGCGTCCATTTACCCAGTACAAAATCTACCTGCCTGCCTTTAGGAAAGTTATTGCCTATGCCAAATCTAAGGCGAGGGTATTGGTTGGTTTGCAATACCAGGTGAATATTTTTAAGCCCGTTATGCCCGGCATCACTTCCGCCGCTCCGCACACGCAAGGTGCCAAGTGGTAGTGCAAGATCATCAACCAAAACCAATGTGTTCTCTATAGATATCTTTTCCTTGTCGAGCCAATATTTTAAAGCCTTACCACTCAGGTTCATATATGTTGTTGGCTTTATTACAATGAACTTTTTACCCTTCCATTTTACCTCTGCCTTAAATGCTTGCCTGTCCAGGTCAAACTTGCCATCATGCTTTATTACAAATGCATCAGCCACGTCAAAACCTATATTATGACGCGTAGCATCATATTCCACACCAATATTGCCCAATCCAACAATAAGGAAATTCATGGGGCGAAGATAATTGATAACTTGTTTATTATTTTAGTATGGCATGACAAAAGCAGCGATCATAGAAAAACTGGAAAAATTCAAATTTGCTGATAAGTTCGCTACATTCTATCGCATACAGCCTACTGTATTGCTTGCAGCAGACGATCAGCAGGATATTATAAGCGGTATATTGGATGATTGTTGCAAAGAATTGATAAAATTGTATCGTGCAGCTAAGAAAAATCCTACAAAACTTAGTATGAGGAAAGAAATAGTGAAATGTATGAATACTATTTACAAAGCGGCAGTAAGGCAGGAAAATAAGGATTTTGCCTATGAGCTATGTTGGTATATAGCTGAAATTGCAGGGGTGAACATAAAAAAAATAGCGTCTAATAAGAAATGGGGTTATAAAGAGCATTAATAATCCTTAATATAGAAGTTTCGTTATATTCATTAAATTTATCGCCGGTTTATATAAAGATAAACGGCCCTATATAAATTATTTATGTCAAAAACATCGATCGGTACATTAGAATTATCGCCACTAAAAGAAAACGGCAAATTTGTTTTCCTGAACAATTCCATCACCATTAATGGCAAAGTGTCTAAAGGTGATTATGTGAAAATTTTTGTAGAAGCATATAGCCTTGTAAACGGCAAATATCAGATCAGTACAGGCAGACCTGAAGCTACACTCCTGGTAAAGGGAGTAGCGTATCACCATAACGATCCTGAATTTCATAAAACGATAGACGAGTATTACCAGCACATTACAGAAGTTTACAAAAATCATTTTTACTTTAGCGGCAAGAAGAAGTAACCAGGTCGCAAATGGCTGAAAAAAAACGCAGAGGTTTCTGGGGGTGGGTGTTCCGCATTATTCTTATTCTGTTCATTTCATCGAGCCTGTATGCAATAGTATGCAGATGGATGTTTCCGCCTATAACATGTACACAAATAGCTTCGCTAGCAGAAGGGTACGGACTGCAGAGAGATTATGTAAGCTGGAACGATATTTCGCCAAATGTAAAACTGGCAGCCATAGCGAGTGAAGATCAGCGGTTTAGCACACATGAGGGTTTTGACTGGGAAGCAATAGACAAGAGTATGGAACAGAAACAGCATAGAAAACATAAGCATGTAGCCGGTGGCGGTGCCAGCACCATAAGCCAGCAAGTAGCTAAAAATGTTTTCTTATGGCAAGGTTCAGGCTGGGGCAGGTATATAAGAAAAGTACCAGAGTTTTATTTTACCAAAATAGCAGAGTGGACCTGGGGTAAAAAGCGGATACTGGAAGTATACCTGAATGTAATAGAAATGGGACCAGGCGTTTATGGTATAGAAGCTGCTTCGCGAAAATATTTCCATAAATCTGCCAGGAATCTTTCAAGATCAGAAGCGGCAATGATCATAGCATGTTTACCTAATCCTAAAAGATTTACAGTGGTACCCACAAGCAGGTGGGTGCGCTGGCGCTCTCCGCAGATCGTACACCAAATGGATATGATAGAAGGTATGCCCGAGATTCAGCAATTGCTGCAATAGTTTTACCTGTGCTTTCTTTTCACACGCAGCTCCCTTTCCCAATACATACCCTTCAGCCAACCAAAGCCAAGAAAAATAATAATAGCTAATAACCCGGTTATAGCTAACCATTTAGAAATGATATCGAATGTATTTGTAGTATTCATGGTGTTATCTGTTTTCAAGTGAGCAACACGAACTCTAATCTAAGGTATAGACGGCTATATCAATAGAAAAGTTAAGTTTTGTCCTTGCCATTTTATTAACATTTGTGGAAAATATTAACAATAACATGCCAATAATATTTAATTGCTGCTATAGCTATGGCATGATAATTATAAACCTTATCATAATATAGAAACCTTTAAAATTATGTGTATGTCAGGAAAAAATGTGATCTTATCTATATGTGTTTGTTTGATTTGCGGATGTGCAAATAATAACTCTGGCAGCGGAACAAATACTGATAAAAAAGTAACAAATGCCAATGCAATACAGCCTACATCCACGGGTGCCAGTGTAATTGCTAAAGAAAAGGATAATCAGCCTGTGGCAGATGCCGCTGTTGGTGCCAATGACGAAAAGGACTTGTACACTGTAAATAATAATGACCATATTAAATATACTGGAAAAGCACCGGGGCAATTTCCCGAAGGGTCTGAAAAAAAGTTAGCTGAAAAAGATGTGATATACCTGTCTGAATGGGGATTGAAAGTTATGCTTAGTGAAATTTATGCAAGGCATGGACAAACCTTTTACCAGGATCCACAATTAGAGGCGCATTACAGAAGAGAAAAATGGTATCACCCAGCTAGTGCAAACGTTAATAAAAAACTTACCAAGCTTGAAAAACAAAATATTGCCTTTCTGAAAAACTATAAGTTCAAACCCGGCCTTACTTACCTGCAGTAATAGTGCATCCTTTTTGGTATATTTGGTGACGCTATTATGGATACTTTATTGGATACTATTAACAGGTTGCGTACTGAAGGCTATACTGTAGATATGAAACTGGTGTGGGACAGGTTAAAGTGCGAAGACAATGGCCTGGAACTATTGCACGATGAGTTTATTATAGATAAGTTCTACCGCTTTGAAGGTGAGAGTGATCCGGATGATGAAGCCACTTTGTATGCTATATCTTCTCTTAAGCATAAAATAAAAGGCATATTAGTGAATGGTGGTGGAATTTATACTGATGCAGTTACCGATAAGATGCTCGCAGCCTTACAGATACAGAAACAATAGGGTATTAGCATAACAGGTTAGAAATTTCGTCTTTTAACTTTGATATATTAATTTAAAGGACAAACCGCATGATAAAGCCCGCTCTCCTGTTTTGCTGCATTGCCATTTTTGTTGTTTCCTGCAAAAAACCAGCAGACCAATCATGTTTTGGTTTAGTATCGCCTGTAGGTAATCCGCAGCATGTATCGCCAGTGTTTATCAATTTCAGTTGGCTCAATTGTACAAATATGCCTGCTGATATGGTAGTATCTGCACAAAGAGATTATTCCAAACCGGCTATATCTAAAGAAATAATTGGCACTACGTTCCAGGCAGATACTATTTTATATCCCAACACTACCTATTATTGGATCGTTACTGTAAAAGGCCAGGACCAGTCTTTCGAGGATTCTTTTACTACTTCTGCAGTTTCAGGCATCGTGTCGGGTAAATACGAGGGTACTGCATCGAGAAGTAATTATGCATTCATTGGGGACACTATTTATTCTTATACCCTTACTGTTACAGATGCCGGAAATGACAACATATTACTCCAAATACCGGGAGCAGATACTGTTGTATTTTCAAAAATTACCACTACTGATACTACAATTATTTATAGCTGCAAGCCATGCACAGGAAAATACAGTGCTTTTAAGCGTTTTGAATTTGTACCCGCCAGGTCAGCACTTAGAGTAGAGTTTCAAACTACCAGCTCTGATTTTGATGAATGGGATTTTACAGGAGCTAAACCTGTATATTAATATGTAAAGTACACTTCAGTAGCGCCAAACCCGTATTTTCCGCTCCATTCGTTTTTATACCTTTTAACTTCAGGTGTTTGTTTTAGTATTCTATGTACTTCGTCGCGCAGTACACCTTTTCCCAGGCCATGTATCACTATCATGCGTTCCTGCCTGTGCATAATAGCAAGCCCGATATAATGTTCCAAAGTATCTAATTGTATCTGCAGCATTTCTGAATTGCTTAGCCCGCGTGTATGTTCTACAAGTTGTTCTATATGCAGGTCCAGTTCATATTTTGCAGGTTCTGCTTTTGATAGGTTTTTAGTATTGATGACCTGTGGTTTTCTTACAGGTTCAAATTTTTCCGGCTTCTCCGGTTTCTGCCTGATCGTGAAATCTTCTATTAACAAGTAACTAAAAGAAGGTTCATTCTTTTGTAACACATCATTTATATGACCGAATAATTTTTGCGGACGTATACGCAATATATCTTCTTCAATATTTAATTTAGGGTCAGCTATATCTGTCAGTTGCCAGTTAAATCGGGGTTGTTTACTAATGTCTTCAAACGAGATATTATGCAGGTATACATGCCCAAACTCATGCAGACTGCCTTCATGCCTGAAAAGGCTTTGTTGATCGAGCTTTACATCGTACACATATTTTATGTGCCTGGGTAACTCATTTAGTAAGTATATTTTTACATGGTCTACTATATCTTCCATCACGTCAAACTTAAATACGGGCAGGAATAACAGGTAAATGCCTTTTGCCAGTCTTGGTTTACGGAATTGTTCTTTTTCTACCGGTAATTGTTCGGGTGGGGTAGCGGGCTTTTTTGTTTTCTTTTCTGTGAACCATTTCAGGTAGGGGTGGTCAATATCGTCTATATAAGCCGGGAAGCTTATGCCATTTACTTCTACTTCTATCATCTCATCATTGATATAAGCTGATACATGGCCTTCTTCGCCTGTTTTTTTAAATATTATAATATCGCCAATCGAAAATTTCATTCGTTGCTGTTCTCTTTTAAAAACGTTATCATTTTTCTTACTGCTTTGCCTCTATGACTAATACTGTTCTTTATATCTTCGGGCAGTTCTCCAAACGTTTGTTCATAACCATCCGGAATAAATATAGGATCATAACCAAATCCTTTCGTTCCTTGTGGTGTGCGTGCAATTTTTCCTTCGCATATGCCTTCAAAAAAATAAGTGGCATCGTTCCAGATAAGGCATATTACCGCTTTATAATAAGCGCTTATGTCCTCGAACGGTTCCAACTCGCCTAATAATTTTTGCAGGTTCCTTTCATCATCCCGCTCTCCTGAATAATGTGCACTTATAACTCCCGGGTCTCCATTCAAAGCATTTACACATATGCCGCTATCATCGGCAAAAACATTTTTTTTACAGAATGAATATATGGCAGATGCTTTTGCCAATGCGTTTTCTTCAAATGTTTGAAAGGGCTCTTCTATTTCCTGTGTAAAACCTATATCTTTTAATGAAAGTAATGCTATGGTATCTATCATAGCCCGTATCTCCCTTATTTTCCCCGGGTTATTCGATGCTATTACCAATTGTTTCATTGTTATGGAATTGATTCCTGTTGTTTAAACGCCGGCCCGCTGCCGTATTTTACCAGAAAGTAGACATATAACACACGGGATAAGCGCATATAATAGGGTTGTAATAAAATAACCACACCCGCACTGCTCGCTACAAAATAATATACACTGTTATCCTTTGGTGATATGCCAAAAATAGGCCAGTACCATAGTATATTCAGAAAAAAAGTGAGCATAATAAGCACATAATTCATACCCTGGCCCACATAACTTTCCTTTTGCAATTTCTGTCCGCATACAGAACAATGGTCGTTCATTGCAAGGCATTTGCTTAAAGGGAATATGCTTTTATTTAAAAATATCCTGCCCTTTCTGCAACTCGGACACTTCAAACGAAACACGGCAGGTATCAGCCAGGGCTTTCCTGAAAACATGTTATTGGTTTTTACTAATTTTCAGCGAAAGTACCGATTTTATATGACCACCTATATAGTATTTCTCAGGGCTATCAACGTAAGCGGACATCGTATTATTAAAATGGAAGACCTTCTGAAAATGTTTACTGCTATGCCCGGGATAAAGAATGTAAGAACCTATATACAAAGCGGGAACGTATTGATAGACACAACAGATAGCGAAGATAAATTGCTGAAAAAACTGAATAAGCATTTAGCGGCTGCTTTGGGCTATGAAGTGGAAATATTTATACGGTCGAAAGCTGAGATAGAAACTATAATAAAGAACAATCCGTATAAAAAAGAGCCTATTAGTAAAGCACTGAAGCTCTATGTGTCGTTTTTGGAGCAGCACCCTTCAAAAGAGGAGGTTGTGTTAATAGAATCTTTTAGCAATGACCTGGAGCGCTTTAAAGTAAAAGGGAGAGAATTGTATGCCCTTTGCCGTAAGGATACAACCGAAAAACTGAAGTATTCTAATATGTTCATAGAGAAAAAGCTGGGTATGCTTGCCACAGGCCGGGATTGGAATACAATAAACAAAATTTTGGACTTATAATGTATCTTTATACAATTAGTTCAGTCAAATTAACATATGCAACTACTGAAAGGTAAAAAACTGTTATATATCATTACGCTTTGCGGCGCCATGATAGTGGCACAAACATACGCCCAAAAAGAGCATAAGGAAGAGGAGCCTGCACCGCAAAATCTGAAGGTGCTACCTAAAAATACTACCGGTGACGAGATACATAAGATCATGCGGGGCTATGCCCTCTCTTTAGGCGTGCGTTGCGGATTTTGCCATGAAAGACATGAAACGGGAGATAAACCACATATGGATTTTGCTTCTGATGCTAAACCTGAAAAAGATATAGCCCGCGGCATGATGCATATGGTGGACTCTATAAATCATATGCTTGATGATATCGGTAATAATAAACTAGAGCATATTACCTGTGTTAGCTGCCATAATGGTAATACAAAACCTACTGTAAGCGTAGATTCATTGATAAAGAAAGATCATCAATAAAACTTGCTTTTTTCTTTTCACTTTTTACATTTGACTTTATAATGTGCTTTTCCGCTACCGCCAGTTTTACTGCCAGTGCTGCCTTGCTTACCATAGGTGCGATTGCTCAGCGCAAAACAACTACCCCGGCGCAAAGGGTAGTAGCGGCTATTCCATTATTGTTTGGTGCACAACAATTTTTTGAGGGTATTGTATGGCTTTCATTTTCTTACGATAGCTTTAAGATCTTTGAAACGCCTGCTATGTACGCTTTCTTATTTTTTGCACAGGTGGTGTGGCCGGTCTTTGTGCCGCTGTCTATGCGCGTTATAGAAACAGACCCCGAACGTAAAAAAATATTAAATGGTTTATCTGTATTTGGCGGCTTAATATCAGCAATACTATTGGTTTACCTGTTTGTTTTCCCTTCGCATGCCAATGCAGAATGTTATCATGTTTTTTATGCTGTAGTATATCCTATTCCGCCTAAATATGGAGGCATATTTTACTTTATAGCGACGGCGGCACCTTTGTTTTTAACCAGCTTTAAAAGAATACGCTGGCTTGGGGTAGTATTAACGATACTCTATATTATCTGCAAACTATTTTATCTCAAATACCTCTTGTCAGTATGGTGCTTTTTTGCAGCCATAGCGAGTGCATTAATTTTGTATGCCATTATCGGAATGAATAAAAAGACTGGTCATTGAGCTAACACAACTGTCATGCCTTCATGTGCCAGTTCTATTTCTTCTATCATCACCTGCCCGTTTTGTGCGCTGAGTGGATAATAAGTTAGCCTGCATGGCCAAGCATTTGCAAGTGTCCATGTATATGCCGGCGTTTGCTTATCATCCATCAGTACGACGGTTACTAAGCGGCGGTCTATACTGCTCAATTGCGCGCTGGTTATCCAGCTATAGCAATCGTAATCTCCTTTTACCAGACCTCGTCTTAAAATAACATTCTTGAAACTGTGCAGCCCCGGCAGCTTTCTGTTGGTATATTCAGGTGCGCTACCATCCCTGTATTCTAATACCTGCAATTCTATTTCCAATCCGATCACTTCCTGGAAACCTGTGTTGCCCCCTCCCCATTCAACCATAAAGCTGAAATTAGGTAGTGGATAATGAAAACTTGTTGGCATATTTTTTTGTTTTTATGAGTTGATAATATGAGTCATTTGTTTGTACATGTCGAAATTGTGGTTGATGGTATAATTATATGCTTTCCCATCGCTATCTGTGCATGCTACGGTGATGTTTACTGAAGCTGGATTGATCTTATTGAAAACAGGTTCATTCTCTACATAAAGCAGGAACTGCTTTCCCGGTGGTATGTATTTACATTCTTTAAAAACAGGATAGCCCGATACCAGCTCTCTGTTGGAATAAATAAGAGTGGGTACATTATTAATGATTTGTGTACTGCTTGCATTAGGGTCAATACCCGGCTTGATGGGTATGCCCCATATATTAGCTGAGAATGCTGCAATAAGGCTGGTTATAGTTGACGCAGAAATATTTTGCACTACTATCCACACGCCCTGGTTATTAAAATCAAAATCTATGACGATAGGCTGTTGCAATCTGTTGTTTTTTAATCAATGAAACTTACTTTGCCAGTTTCAATATCATAATAAGCGCCTTTTATTTTCACCGCGCCTTGTTGTACTAACGTATTAATGACCTCGCTGTTTTTCAAAATATAGTCAATGGTCATTTTAATATTATTCTTTGCTGTTTCGTCTATTTGTTTATCGTGGTCTGCTGTGTCATGGCTGATGGCAGGTTTTATTTGTGTAAGTAACTGGGTTAGATTGCCAAGTTGTACATCGGCTATGGCACCCTTTACTGCTCCGCAATGGTTGTGCCCCATTACTACTATCAGTTTACTGCCTACTACTTTTGTAGCATATTCCATACTGCCCAGTATATTGGCATCGGCTATATTGCCTGCTACGCGTGTCACAAAAAGATTACCAATCCCTTGGTCAAATACAATTTCAGGTGGTACCCGCGAATCCATACAACTCAATACTATAGTATGTGGCTTTTGCCCGTCTTTTGTTTTGTCTATTTGTGTTTTATAATTTGTATTCACCATTTTGCCAGCCACAAAACGTTCATTGCCTGCTTGCAAAGCGGCGAGGGCATCATCAGCATTTCTTACCTGTGCAGTATCCGTAGATATTGCTGTTGTATCAGTTGTAGTTGCAGTAGTTGTTGCCGGTGGTTGTCCGCAAGAAAAGAACAAGATGCTCAGTGCAGTAATGCTATACAAGTGAGGTTTCATGGTTACCTGTTTTAGTAGAGAAAAGTAGAAAAAATAATCAGCAAAAAAGAACTGTCTATCATTCGTTTGAATATCAATCGTTTGTGCGGGCAAAACAAAAGAGCAGGTAATTATTACCTGCTCTTGGTAAGACAAAATCGTTTATCCTTCTACTACTCCGAGACATTTTTTAAACTCGTCCATACATGCCTGCCTGCACTTGTCTACATCGTCCATGCATTTCTGAAAATCATCTGTGCATTTTTTGGTGCAATCGTCATAATTTCTTGCTGCCTGCATGATGCAGTCAGCCCAGTCCGGTCCTTTTTTAGGGAATTTATCATCGCAGGCTTTCTTTTCTTTGTCATAATTGTCCTTGCAGTTTTTCAGGCAGGTGCTGTAATTATCCCTGCACTGCTTTGCCATATCATCGCATTTAGCGACACAATCTTTATAAGCCTTATAACAATCTTTTATTTTCTGGTCGTCTCCGCCTTTGCAGCCACCCATTATAATGATGGCAGAAAGGCAAAATAGTAATGCTAGTTTTTTCATTGTAGTGATTTTTTCGCCTACTCTTTGATCGGATTTTCGGCATGCTCCCTCTTAGTATTAAAACAAAAGTAAATTAGAAATAAGGGTAATGTCAATAGCTGCAATACCATGCTTAGTTGTCATCAATCCTAATGGTATGAGCTGCAATTAATTAAGAGGGAATTTTTTTTTACAGTTTATATAGGCCTGAGTAATAAAGATGTTATTTACTGATACGAAACATAGTTCTGTAAATTCAACTTCGGCTCGCTTTTTGCGGCATGTTTGTTACCCTTAAACCTCAATAACAAATATGATCATATTTAAACTTTTTAACTTAATTAATCTGACTGTTCTTCCTCTTCCTATTAGAAATAATTACTTCCGCTTTTAGGAGCTATACCCCCATAAACGTTGCCCATGGCTCATATTACTGTTTATTTATGCGGAAGCAAAGCGGAAATAATAGGAAGTGAGTACTTCCTATTATTCATGAGCATAAAATTGAAATAATAATCAAATGATGCGAGTAACAAAGGGGCAACACAATAAAAAAAATCTAAAATGATACAACTTTACATTTTCGCATTCACACATTATCCCGTACCTTTGCGCACTTATTTTTATAATTTTTGGCGTAGTGTGTCATGTCAAAATGACTAAGCGCTTTCTGCTAACGACTAATGGCTAAGTATAAAGAATATAAACAATTGAATATGCCTTCCATAGAGCAGGAGTTTCTGCAAAAATGGAAGCGTGAACATACGTTCGAAAAGTCTGTAACGGATCGTGAGGGGGCTGAACCTTTTGTGTTTTACGAGGGGCCGCCAAGCGCCAATGGCATGCCAGGTATTCACCATGTTATTTCCCGTACTTTAAAAGACCTCG
>JABDFN010000034.1 GCA_013286485.1 Bacteroidota bacterium | reverse complement strand
CCGTTTCTTATATTATTATACATGTAATGTATTTTTTAAGTCGCTAAATTAAGTTAAATATGCTTTGGAATTAAAATTTTATCCTTTTGCTATAAATAAGATAATTATTTTTATTAATCATTAACACATCATATACTCCTTTTTTGATTTGTTATAAAATGAAAAACCTACTTACCTAAAATGGGCATTGTTTTCCGGCAATCTGTAAAAACAACAATAGTAACGTTTACGGGTGCTTTGTTAGGTGCTTTTGTCGTTTACTTGTCTACCCATTTTATTCCTAAACAACAATTGGGTTTTACAAGAAATCTTACTAACCAGGCATTGGTGCTGGGCCAGGTATTTGCCTTTGGCTTACATGGGACACTTGCGATATATATTCACAAATATGATGATGACGCACGTAAAAGAAAAACACTAATAGGGTTATGTTTAGTAGTACCACTATTTTTGTTGGCCCTGTTTTCAGTAGTGTATTTTTTGTGCAACAATTGGTTGTTACATCATTTTCAGGCACAGGACATACCATTTTTAAAAAGGTATTTCTTTTGGTTACCCCTTTTTAGTCTCTTTTTTATTTATCAAATTATTGTGGAACAATTTCTGATCTCGCAATTTAAAGTTGCGTTATCTACCTTTTTAAGAGAGATAGTATTACGTGTTCTCAACATTTTTTTAATTATTCTTTTCGGGTTTAATTATATCAATTTTGATACACTGGTTGCCGGTACAGTATTAATATATTTTGTACCTGTTTTCTTCTTATTCTTCTTCTCAATAAAACAAAAGTCGTTTGGAATTGCCATTGATATCAAAGCATTTTCACGAAAAGAATATAGGGATATATTGCACTTTACCTGGTATCATGCCTTGCTAGGCATATCGGTAAATCTGCTGGGTTATTTAGACCAATTAATGTTGGCACCATTAGATAAAAGGGGATTAAGTTCTTTGGCTGTTTATAATGTAGCAGTATACATTATATCGGTTTTATTGATACCATATAAATCTATGATGACAACAACTTACCCTGTTCTCACGCGTGCATTCAAAGAAAACGATAAAGTAAGGATCAATGATGTTTTTGTACGTTCCTGCCTTAATATACTTATAGTAACTGTGATAGTTGCTGTTCTGATAATTTGTAATCTTCATAATGCCACCGCAATAATAAAAAACGGTTATGATGATATTACACCGATAGTGTTAATATTACTTATTGGCCGTATGATAGATATTTCCACTGGAATGAATGATTTGCTGCTGTCAATATCCAACTATTACAAAGCGAATTTTTACTTTTCCATAGGGCTGGTGATATTCATTTTATTCTTCAATAGATTACTTATTCCCCATTATGGCATATATGGAGCGGCATGGAGTACCTCTATTGCCCTTAGTGTATATAACATTGTCAAGTATATATTTGTATGGAAAAAATTAGGACTACAACCCTTTTCCATAAATACAATATATGTTGTATTTGCAGGCATAATAGCATTTATTGCCGGTAACCTATTATCATATATGCGTAATTCATATGTAGATGTTTTATTACGGAGCCTTATCATAATTATTATTTATGCATTAGTATTATTATGGCTCAAACCTTCCACAGATTTGCAAGAATACATTGCATCAGTAAAAAAGCATAAAAAACTATATTAGTCACAAAAATATATATGATGTATTATTTAATACATTCAATTATATTTTTTAATATATAGTATGAAACTTTAAGATTTTTAACATTATAATCTTATCTTTGATTGGGTTAATTATTTTTAATTAAAGAGTTTAAGACTAACGATTTGTAACATACATACGTCTAATGATATAGCTACCATGTTCCTTTAAAAAAATGCTTTAAAACCCTTTAGTATTATACCTGTTTATGAGGAAAAGTTTGTTCATCTCACTTCGACTAACCCTTTCAATAGTTGCGCTATTATCATGCTGTAATGTTTCTAAAGCATCTCATCTTTTTGGAGCAGACTTTTATTATACATGGGTAAGCGGGAATACATATACATTCACAGTAGTAGCATATGGTGATTGTAGCGGATCTTCTTTCCCGAGCCTATCAAGTTCTACACCACATATAATTATATTCAACGGAGCTTCTGCAGTAGACTCATTTTACCTTGCGTTGCAGGCACCGACAGCAGGTGTAGAAGTTACTCCGGTATGCGCAGCATATAGAGATAGCACCTGGTGTACTAATACCAGTTACTCTACCCCAGGCATAAAAAAATTTGTATACCAAGCAAACCACACGTTGAGTGGCACATCTGCAAACTGGAAGTTTTTTTGGAATGGTAATATGGGTAGCGGGGCTACAGCAGGAAGAAGCGGTGCAATAACGAATATACCTACACCCCCTCCATATACTGTAACGGGGTTGATAGCTACTTTAAATAATAGCAGCGCACCTAATTCGTCTGCTACTTATACTACTATTCCAACACCTTTCTTTTGCATTCATGAACCTTCTAATTATAACCCCGGAGCTGTAGACCCCAATGGTGATAGCCTTGCATTTGGTTTGATCACCGCTCTTGATGCAACAACAGGTATTAGTGGAACTGTAACCTATAACGCGGGATATTCTGCAACAGCACCATTGCATACCAGTGCCGGAACATTTGCTTTTTCACGAACGACTGGGCAAGTGAGCTTTACGCCGGATATTCTTCAAAAATCATTGATGGTTGAACGTGATTCTGAGTTTCGGGGCGGTGTACTTGTTGGAACCAGTATGCGCGAAATTGTAGTAGTAGTGTTAAATTGTACAAGTGCACCACCGAAGGGTAAGATCAGCAATAACTCTGCAGGTACAATAGTTGATAGCACCGATTTTAAGATTTGCCATTCAGTAGACAGTTTTTCATTTCATGTGGATCCCTTTTCTCCTGATAGCGCAAAAATATTTGTTACTTCCGCTGGCCTTCCAGCTGGATCAAATTTTACAATCACATCTAATGGTACAAAATACCCTAAGGGGTTGTTTACATGGAGAGTAACAAATGTACTTGCAGGCAACTATACTTTTTTTCTTACTTTCCAGGATAGCGCTTGTCCCTTGTCTAGCAGACAAACATTTGCCTATACAATTACCATATTGCCTGATCCTGTAATAGGCTTTCAGCTATTGTCAGCTGCTATGTGCACGCAGAAGGCCATTTTTAGGATCACGCCGGGTATCGGTACCCCATGGACATATAAAGTATTTCAGGGAGCTACTACAGTACATAGTATTACAGGTATTACAACAGCATTTAGTGATAGTCTCGATCCGGGTACTTATACGTTTCAGCTTACTAATACTAATACTTGCTTTCATGATACTACTATTACAATTGACCCACCACCGGCAGTGCATGCAGCAGTTTCTATGACAACGCCAACATGTGTAGGCGGGTCAGATGGAAGTATTACTATTTCTGGTACCAGCGGCAAATCACCATATCTCTATGCTAAAGGTGGGGGAGCACTTTCAGGAACAAACACTTTTGGTAGCCTTACAGCGGGAACATATACATTACATGTCAAAGACTCTAATAATTGTACCTTAGATACAAACGTTAATTTGTCTGATCCAAACCTTATACTTGCAAACATCACATTTACAAAACCTCCGTGTAATCATTTTAATAATGGAGCCATAACTGTGTCTGCATATAATAGCGTTTCTCCTTATCAATATGCGCTGGGGGCTGGCTCATATGGTACAAGTGGTAATTTCACAGGCTTGTATTCGGGTACTTATACTGTGCATATTAAAAATTCTCTTGGTTGCATAAGAGATACGGTGGTTACAGTGCCTGATTCTGTGAAAATTCATGCATCTCTCACGCTGTCAAATATTTTATGCAATGGTGACAGCACGGGTGTTATTGCAGTAACTGCATTTGGAGCCTTTGGCCCTCCATTTATATATGCACTAAATACAGGTTCTTATGTAGGTACAAGTACATTTACTGCATTGCCTGCCGGTACATATGCTGTACATGTTCGTGATACAGAACAATGTTATTGGGATAGTACGATTGCACTTACACAGCCAAACCTGATAATACCTAATCATACAGTAACTAATGTAGATTGTTATAATAACGCAACAGGTAAGATAGTTGAGTCTGTTATCGGGGGTGTTTCACCATATTCTTACAATGTCAATGGAGGTGCATACGGTGCATCCGGAACATTTACAGGTCTTATTGCAGGTACGTATCATATTGGTGTAAAAGATGCTAACAACTGTTTAAAATATGATACGGTAGTTGTTACACAACCTGCCTTACTTATTATCTCAGCTATTACATCAGTATCACCTTCTTGCTACGGCTCATCAGATGGTTCATATACAATTACAGCTTCAGGAGGTACGACGCCATATAGTTATGCAATAGATGCAGGTACTTTTGGGTCATCAAGCACTTTGTCTGGTATTTCTGCAGGTACACATACTTTGCATCTGAAAGATGGCAACCTCTGTACGCGTGATAGTGTTGTAACGCTTACTCAACCGGCACCTATTGTGCCATCAGCGCAAGTAGCTAAATCAACTTGCAAAACACTTGCTAATGGTAAGGTGATCATTGCAGGAGTAGGGGGTACAACCCCATATACATATGCTGTTGGCGTCGGTACTTATTCCGCTTCTTCAACATTTACACCATTAGCGGCTGGTACTTATACTTTTCACATTAAAGACAACCACGGCTGTATAAAGGATACTACGATCACATTGACAGACTCACTTCGTATTTCAGAAACAAGTGTTATCAATAATGCATTGTGTTATAATCAAAACAGTGGTAGTATTATAGTTACGCCTGCAGGAGGCACAAACCCATATACATTTGCTATAGGCTCGGGTGGTTACAGTAGTAACGACACTTTTAAATCGCTTTTAGCCGGAACATATACTATACATGTAAAAGATAATAACGGTTGCATTAACGATACAGTTGTTACAGTAGGCCAGCCAACAAATATCCTTCCTGCAGTTACTATTAATCGCCCTTCATGTTTCGGTTTCTCAGATGGTGTGCTTACACTGAGTGCTACCGGTGGTACTCCGGTTTATACTTATGCAAAAAGTACGGGCACATTTGGTGCGTCCGGAACGTTTACTGGAATTCCGGCGGGCATTGATACCTTACATGTGAAGGACAATAATGGTTGCCTGCACGATACCATCATTACAGTAACACAGCCAACACCACTGGTCTACGATAGTGTAAAAATATCAAACGTAAAATGTTATGGTGATAGTTCTGGTTTTGTGATTGTTTATGCCAATGGCGCTACCCCACCTTATAAATATGCTGCAAATTCAGGTACATATCAAACGAGCAGTACCATCACTAATTTAAAAGTAGGTATATCAATCATACATTTGAAAGATAGCCTCGGGTGTTTACATGATACCAGCGTAACGCTTACTCAACCTACACCACTTCAAATTCATATAGACACTATCAAGAACCCTACATGCGAAGGATATAAAGATGGTTATGTAATATTTAATGGTGTAGGTGGCACGCCGCCATATAGCTATGCTATGGATGCAGGTGCTTTTGATACTGCCAGGCTATTCCCGAATTTACCAGAGACTACCTATACACTGCATGTAAAAGATGGTAATGGCTGTCTGCACGATACCAGTGTACAATTAATAGGCTATCCGCATATTCATATTAACAGTACATCTGTAAACGGTGCTACCTGCTTTAGTTATCGCAACGGTTCTGCAGCAATAGGTGCAACAGGTGGTGTGCAACCACTTGTTTATCAGTTGGCCGGAGACTTATATCCACCCCATTTCTTATGGGATACTTCTGTAATTACTCCTGTTAGTGTTTGGGATAGCCTTATTGCAGGTAAATATATTGTGATAGTGACTGATAGTAAGAACTGTAAAAAGGACACTACATTGAATGTACCTCAACCTGATAAAATGGTACTCACTGAAACTATAAATCCTAATGAGTGTGTGGGCCCAGATACCAGTGGATTAGTTAGGATAGATGTCGCCGGCGGCACACCGCCATATTCTTATTTCTGGAGTACTAATCCACCGCAAACAAGCGCACAGGTATATAGGCTGGAGAATGGTAAATATATGGCATGGGTAAAAGATATGAATGATTGTAACGACTCTGTTTTAGCTGTTGTAGCATATGACGATTGTTGTAAGCCATTTGTTCCCAATGCCTTTACTCCTAATGGAGATGGTCTTAATGACATTTTCCGTGTGCGTTTTAAAGGAGATATGATACTGGAAGAATTTTCAGTATACAATCGTTTCGGAACAAGGGTGTATTATACTACTATTATAGATCAGGGCTGGGATGGTAATTGGAATAGTGTTCCGCAGGAATTAGGCACCTATTTTTACTATATTAAAGCGATTTGCGGGAACAAAGGTGATCATGAAATAGAATTAAAAGGCGATGTAACCCTTATCAGGTAAAATTCTATTACATAAAGTATATTTCTGAAGCAGAAATCACTTTAAATCCTTTATTTTTGTCCCCTTCAAACTAATTATGGAATATAGGGAAATTGTTTCAGTGACCGGGTTAGGGGGTCTGTATCAGCTCCTAGCTACTAAAAGTGATGGTGCTATTGTCAGAGATCTTTCTGATAAGTCCACAAAATTCATTTCATCGCGCTTGCATAACGTTACACCTTTGGAAAGTATAGAAGTATATACTACCGCAGACAATGTGCGCCTCCATAATGTATTTATGGCTATGGAGGAAAAAAGCACAGATGTACAAAAGCCTGACCCAAAGAGTGCGGATAGTAAGTCTATAAAAAAATATTTTAAAACTATTTTCCCCGATTTTGATGAGGAACGTGTATATATCAGCGATATGAAAAAAATGCTTAAGTGGCATGATGTATTAAAGGCGAACGATCTGTTGAAGTTTGAAGCTGAAAAAGCAGAAGACGCAAATACAGAAGAAAGCACAAACGAAAAAGCTGAATAATATCTTTTACCTGATTGAATAGGTATTTGATATTGATATAACAGCACAGGAATAAATATACATATCAGTAATTTTATGTTCCTGTATATTATATTTATCCCATGTTTCGTGTTTTTGCCATTTCCTTTATTTTTTGGTTCTTTTCTGTTCAAACGTTTGCACAATCCCCTAAGCGTGAATTTCGTGCAGCTTGGGTAGCTACTGTTGCAAATATTGATTGGCCTTCCAAACCCGGACTTTCCTCCATTCAACAACAGGAAGAATTTGTTCGTCGCCTGGACCAGATCCAAAAATTAGGGTGCAATACAGTAATAGTGCAAATACGTCCCGCATCTGATGCATTGTATGCTTCTTCTATAGAATCTTGGAGCTATTATCTTACCGGGAGACAAGCGTCTAAACCATTTCCTTATTACGATCCGCTTAGTTTCATGATAGAAGAGACTCACAAACGGAATATGGATTTCCATGCATGGTTCAATCCTTTTCGTGCATTGGTGGATAGTAAGATGAATCCCAACCCGCCTGCTCATGTTACGCACAAACATCCTGACTGGATAATTAATTATGGTGGCAAGTCCTATCTCGATCCGGGTATACCTGAAGTGCGTGAGTACGTTATAAAAGTGATTTGTGATGTTGTAAAGCGATATGATATTGATGCTGTGCATCTCGATGACTATTTTTATCCATACCGTGTTGCGAGGCGTGAGTTTGGTGACCAAAAAACTTACAACAGGTACGGAAATGGAATGAATAAAGATGATTGGCGTAGGGCTAATATAAACCTATTCATTTCATTACTCAATACAAATATCAAACAGGTAAAACCATCGGTCAAACTCGGCGTAAGTCCGTTTGGCGTATGGAGGAATGATAACAAAGACCCGAATGGTTCTGCTACACACGCTGGCCAGACAATGTACGATGATCTGTATGCAGATGTATTGTTGTGGGCGCGTAATGGATGGGTAGATTATGTATTACCGCAATTGTATTGGGAGCATTATAATCATGCAGCCCCGTTTGATGTGCTGCTACCTTGGTGGCAATCTCATACATATGGCAGGGGGATGTATTATGGTTTGGGTGTGTATCGTATGTTGGGTGCACATGGTAATGTATGGACAAGTACGAATGAATTGCTTTGGCAAATAAGAGATATCCGAAAATATGCTGAGACCGGCTTTTCATTTTACAGCATTTCTAATTTCGATAAATTACTTAATCATTTGCAGGACAGCATACAGAATTATGATGTAGATATTGCGTTTCCTCCTGTAATGAAGTGGATTGACAGCCTTGCTCCTGAAGCACCTGTATTAAAAGCAATTCCTTCTTCTGAGGGTACTTTGTTACAGTGGCATAATATGCCAACAGCTTTGAAAGAACCTGTGCATTATGCTGTATATAGGTTTGTAAATAACGAACCTGTTAATATAGAACGTGCAGACAAGATCATAAGCCTGCAATCAACCCCCGAATTCCTGGATGCTAAAGCAAATAGTTTTAAGTCTTGTACATATGTGGTCACTGCTTTAGATCGTTTGTGGAATGAAAGTAAACCCAGCAACGAAGCCACTACGCGCTTATAGAATTGTGAAATTTGCTATCACTGGCCTGTGGTCTGATAATCTTAAAGCCGGGCATTTGTAACCGATTATCTGCAAAACAGAAGGGTCGTACAATATATGGTCTATCCGCAATGTTGGGGACAATTCATTATAGGTTCTTCCTATCCACTTGCCTTTATCAAGAAAGGCATCATGTAGTTTTCCTCTTACAGTCATATAAGTATAAGAGCCGGGAAGGTCATTGAGGTCACCGCAAATTACTACCGGGTATGGGCTGGCATTGATGATGCCTGCTACTGTATCTGCTTCGTTAGCGCGCATACCATAAGCGTAATTGAACTTCCACATAAACACGCCGGAATGTATAGGAGTCTCTAGCGTATTTCTTTTTAGTTCTTCTATATAGCTTTTTTCATGATCATTCAACCCAAAAGAATGTAAATGCACAAATAAAAAACGCACGATCGTATTTTCTTTTATATGCACATCCGCTTGCACTACATTAATGAGTTCGTTTCCGATATGGCGGATATGATAATTCTCTAAGGGGTATTTTGAATAAACGGCAGTACCCATGCATACATTAGGCCCCAACTTGTTATCAAAACAAAACCTGTATTCAGTATATCCGTATGATAAAATATCACGGGCATAAGGTTTCATTGAATCGCCTTTGGGTGTATAGTATTCAGGCATACAGAGTATATCGGGCATTTCTTTTTTTATTTCCTCCAGTATTTTTTGAGCAACGGGTTTGTTCTTGTGTTTATCCAGAATACCGAGTCCATGCACATTCCAGCTCATTATTGTCAGCGTATGCTGGTTGCGGTTCATGTCGTTATGGCTGAGAAAATTTAAACCAAACACAGTAAGAAATACTTTATAGCCGACTATAAGAATAAGTGAAGAAAATAATAACCGTATTTTTTTTGAAGAAAATAATAACCAGAAAAAAATAAAAATTATATTTAATCCTATAACAAATGGTAAAGTAATGTTCGTAATAGCAATGTAATGTACCAGTGCCGGGCTTATATACGCAGCAACAATACATACCGCAGACCACACTACAAGAAGAATATTAATGATAAGTAGTGTATGACTGAATATTCTTCTTATTAAGCTGCGTTGCTTTTTCAAAGAGTCATTAATTTTCTTTGCTTGCTTTATTTAGAATATCTTTTTCTTCTGATGTCAATGAATTATATCCTTTTTGATTGATCTTATCCAGTATCTCATCTATACGCAGCTGGGTAATTTGCTGCCTGGCTTCTAGTCTTTTCTGCGCCTGCTCGCGTTTGCGGTTTCTCCTTTCATTAAGCACCGTTTCGTCAGGGCTGGTGATATTCTCCAATTTTGTAAACATTCCGTACATCCAAGCTCCTGGTCTGTATCCTTTGCGCAGTAATAACATATAGCCTAACCCTGATAATGCACCACCTGCCAATAGAAATAACTGTGGCGCAATAAAATGGGTATTTAATAGCATAAGGAATAGAAAAATACCCGCTACAGCCATAATAGGTATTCTAAACCTGTCTCCAAGAAAAAACCGGTAATCCGGTGCCAGTGCCACAGCAGCAGCAGTCATGCCTGTAAGACCCGCCTGCGAACCAATTAAATAATAAGGAGCAACAAATGCACTCCGCGGAATGAATTGAGATAAAAGATAAAATACACCACCACCCACTGTGCTGTAAATGAAAATAGGTATTACCTGTTTATACCCTATCAGTACTTGCACCAAATTTCCGAAACAATAAAGCCATAGCATATTGGTTAATAATTCCCAAAAACCGTTATGCAGCCAGCCATAAGTAAGTAATGTCCAGAAATGGGTTTTAAAGGTTGGCAATGTATATAATGCCACCTGTGGTACTGTAAAGGTATTAAAATCATGCGCTGTTATACCCGCCATCAGCATGATAACACGTATGCCATGATAGAGTACAAAAGCTACTGAACTGGCAATAATAATATGCAAAACAGCATTTTTACTATAGCCGGATATATAAGAAAAAGGGGATCTTTTGTTCACTGTTTTCATCACTTAAAGTTATCAATAAAACTTGTCGCGAATTCGCCTGTTCCATATCTTTAACAATATAAAAGCAAACAAAGCACCGCCCAAATGGGCAAAATGCGCAACATTATCTCCTGCAGAGTTCTTAAGGCCTTCATACAATTCTAATAAAATATAACCACCGATGATCCATTTGGCCTTAATAGGAATTGGAATGAAAAAGAGGTACAGCGGCATGTTCGGGAACAAATATCCAAAAGCAAATAACACTCCAAATACAGCTCCTGATGCACCTACTGTTGGCTCATTGATCATTTTCACGTAATAATCATTAATAGACTGTATAGCATCATTCGCACAATTGGTGCAACCAGGATTATTTATCCAAACATTATTATCCACACTGAAGCTGTGTTGCTTTAAGAACAAAATATAATGGTCCAGGGTAGGATCATTTTGAAATTGTATAAATGATTTATAAAAAGCGCTGAATTCGATGTGTAATACTATAAGATGACAAAACGCAGCACCTAATCCGCATATCAGGTAAAAAATTAAGAATCGTCTGGGACCCCATAAATTTTCCAGCACACTCCCAAACATCCATAATGCAAACATGTTAAAGAAAATATGTCCCACAGTTAGTTCCACATTGCTTGCGCTTCCGTGCATGAATATATGTGTAAGAGGTTGCCACCATCTGAATAAAGGAGATTGCCAGTAATGCAGCCCTAAATAATCGGCAAGGTCTATATTTCTGGTACCTAATGCAAATTGAATAAGCACCATGATCACGTTAATAATAATAATGTTCTTTACAACACTTGGTAACCGGGACCTGCCAGGCATGAAATCAGTCATATGTTTTGCTTTTTCAGCAGTATGCTTGTCAAAATTAACGGTAAGTTCTTAAAAACAGCCTTAAATATTTTCTATACTCCATTATAATATTGACTATTTGTTTTTATGAAGCAGGTCTAATACGCCTTCTTTTTGTAATATCCTGTATCCGATGCGGTCATTAGATATGCCATCCTTTAAATGGTAAGTAAATGAATAAGTATTATCCGGTTTCATATCTGTAACGAAATAGGAAAAGAAAAGATCCTTCCTGTCTTTAAAATGTTCTGCTACCTCGTACAGGTGGGTAGATAATATCATCACATGATTAGGGTGGTCCAACAAACCGTCCACCACCGCGCGCGTACATTCATAAGCATCATGTACATTTGTTCCCTTAAATAATTCATCCATTAGTACCAGGTGTGGTTCGCTTTGCAAGAGTTTTTGTGCTGTCAATTTCATGCGTTGTACCTCCGCGAAAAAGTAGCTTTCTCCCTTTAGCAAGTTGTCTTCCACTTGCATGCTTGTAATGATTCCGCCCAAATAACTGATGCGAAGAGATGTAGCAGGAACACCCATACCAATATGCGCCAGCAGGGCACTAACACCCAATGCCCTCATAAATGTTGTTTTACCTGACATGTTTGCTCCCGTAAGCAATAGGAAATTTTTATTGGCATTGAATGTTATATCATAAGAAACAGGATGCTTTAATAACGGATGATAAACACCGGTTACTTCAAGGTGAATGGGCAATGTTGGAAGGAGTTGAGGGAATACCCATTTATTTTCATGGGTTGTTTTACCCATAGAGCGCCATGCATCCAGCCTTGCATAATGATGCATCAGGCGATTCACCATATTCTTCAATTCTCTTCTTGCCCTGAAACTAAGAGTGCTCAGCTCGCTGTAATTTGCTTTTTTGTCCAGTTTAAGAATATCCGGCACTAATCGGTGTTGTAGTTCTTTTTTTATGTTTTCAAGTTCTTGCCGCAATGATTCAGGTACCTGGTCATCTTCGAGCAATTCGGTTAGTTTGCTACAATCTTTGAACAAGTCTGCTATATGTGATAATGAAAATTGTGTATAGTAATAATCATTTTTATGCAATAGCTTTTGAATGTAAGCGCTGAACATTTTGGTAAGGCCGGTTGGCGGAGCAACAGCTGTATCTGCTGCGTCAAAGAATTTTTCAAGCATTACCATAGTGCCGTTTGTAATGCTGGTGGGCCATTGATCTGCATGTTTGGCCCAGAACTGTATGGTGTCTTGTGCTTTTTGTAATGCTTCAATATTTGTTGGAGGATGAAGTATATGGTGTCTTAATACTTCTTTTCCCATCAGGGTTGTAGTATGATCTATCAGATCAAAAATGCCGTCTCCATTCTCAGCTGCGAAAACAGATAGGTCCTTTAATGTCGTTTTATCATTCTGCATTACCTGTTAAATGAAAGTCTTTTGCCACGGACGGTAGGATTTATTTTACCATTTTCATAAGCAACAACTCCGTTTACAAAAGTATATTGTATTGCTGCAGGAAAAGTATGTCCTTCAAATGGCGACCACCCGCACTTATATAAAATATTCTCTTTGCTTACTGTTGTTGTAGCATTCATGTCTACTAATACGAGGTCTGCAAAATACCCTTCACGTATATATCCGCGATTTGATATTCGAAAACATTCGGCAGGTGCATGGCACATTTTCTCTACCACTTTTTCAATAGATATCCAGCCCTCTTTTGCATATTGCAGCATCAACAATAAGGGGTGTTGAACTAATGGTAAGCCGGAAGGGGCTTGCTGATATGGCAATTGCTTTTCATCCCAGGTATGCGGGGCGTGATCAGTTGCTATAATATCCAGGCGGTCGTCGAGCAGGCCTTCCCATAATGTTTTTTTATTTTCTGCTGATTTAATAGCTGGATTACATTTGATAAGATTACCGTACCGGGTATAATCATCTGCTGTAAAGTGTAAATGATGCACACATACTTCAGATGTGATGCGTTTGTCTTTAAGCGGCAGCATATTGCCGAATAACTGCAATTCTTTAGCTGTGGATATATGTAAGATATGCAACCTGCTATCATGTTTTTTAGCAAGCTGTACTGCAGCAAAAGAACTTTCAAAACAAGCATCTACGTTTCTTATCAAAGGGTGATAGGAAACATCATCAGCATTTGGGTATTTTTCTTTATTGGCATTAATGATCTTTTCATCTTCACAATGGGTGGCAATTAATAATTCAGACTCGGAAAATATTTTCGTCAGGGTCATGTAATTATCTACAAGCATATTTCCGGTACTCGATCCCATAAATATCTTTATACCACACACTTCTTTCTTCTTGTCATTAGTCCGTAATACCTGATCTGCATTGTCATTAGCTACCCCCATAAAGAAGGAATAATTGGCTGCAGATGTTGCAGCTCCGATGCTGTATTTGGTTTCCAACAATTCCTGTGTAAGTGCAGGTGGTTTAGTGTTTGGCATTTCCATAAAAGAGGTAACGCCGCCTGCTACAGCTGCCTGTGATTCGTGTGATATGTCTGCTTTATGAGTAAGTCCGGGTTCGCGAAAATGAACCTGGTCGTCTATTGCTCCGGGTAGCAGGTATAATCCTTCTGCATTTATTTCTCTATAGTCCCCTTTTGGTTGAATGCTTGCACTCATTTTTTCAACATACCCATCTTTGATCAAAACATCTTGTTGAGTTGCTTTGCCTTCATTTACTACCGTTGCGCTCTTTATCAATATTTGGGACATACTATTTTTACTGCGGTATAAAACCGCTATTTTTACAGCAAATTAACGCTTTTAGATAAATATATTTCATGTATAAAAAAGTCGTTTTTCTCGGTATTGCATTTATCCTGACCATCACCCCTCTTTTTGCTCAAACTACCTATTTGCCTCTTAATTCAGAAGATCATCATATTCTTGATCGCATAGAGACCTTGTCCGGTAAGCTATCGGATAGCTTGTTTTTATCTACAAATCCTGTAATGAGGCGTTATGCTGTACATTTCCTGGAGTGGCAAAGAGATAGCAATAAAGCAGGCCATTTTACTGGAACAGACAATTACAATATGCAACAAATGATATCGGAAAGTGGTGAGTGGGCAGCAAATGAAAATGGCGCTATAGATTCTAAACATCCTTGGTTTAATTCCTTTTATCAAAAGCAGTTTGATTTTTTGCATGTACATACCAAAGATTTTTTTCTTGTTATAAACCCGGTTATCAGTGCTGAAGTGTATAATGAAAAGGATAACAATAAACATTTGCTATACTGGAGTTCCCGCGGATTTGAAGCGCGAGGATGGATAAGTAAAAGGATCAGTTTTTATACATATGTTGCTGACAACCAGGAGCGTGTAGTGTCTTTTGCAAATGAGTGGATACAAAACCATAATGCAGTACCCGGAGCTAATTACTATATCAACGAACCAAATTATTTGTATGACTATTTGATAGCGGCCGGATATTTTGATTTTGCTATTATAAAAGACCATTTGAATGCAACCTTTGGTTATGATAAAAACTTTATTGGCGATGGTATCTACAGCATGTTCTTGAGCGACTTTTCCGCATCTGCACCTTTTCTAAGATTAAATACGCGCATTTGGAAACTGAATTACCAGAATCTATTTATGGAACTGACACCGCAGTTTGTTGGTACTCCTGCCAGTTTGTTGCCGCATAAATATGCTGTAATGCATCACCTGAGTTTGAATGTGACCAAATGGTTAGACATGGGGGTGTTTGAATCCATAGTATTTGATCGCGAAGACCATTTTGAATTCAGGTATTTAAATCCTATTATATTCTTAGGCGAGGCAGAGCAATCATTGGGTACACCTGATAAAAAACACATAGGATTTGATTTTAAAGCTATTGCAGCAAAGCATTTGCAATTTTACGGACAGTTCCTGCTTGATGAATTTAAAGCCAGCAACTTTTTCAGCAATGACGGATGGTGGGGTAATAAGTGGGGCCTGCAACTGGGTGCTAAATATTTTGATGCTTTCACGGTTAAGAATCTTGATCTGCAGTTGGAGCTAAATGTAGTAAGGCCTTACACTTATACGCACTCGGATACTATTGCAAATTATACACATTATAACCAGCCGCTTGCTCATCCGCTGGGTGCTGACTTTATTCAGATAGTAGGTGTTGCTCATTACCAGCCCACGAAGAAGTTATTTATTACTGTAAAGGGTATGTATTACACACAGGGAACGGATACTGGAACGGCAGATTTTGGCAGCGATATTTTTCTCAGTTATCACGACCGTAGTATGGATTATGGTGTAAAGCTGATCAACGGCGTAAAAACTGATTGCGCGCTATTGAACCTGAATCTTTCTTACCAGCTAAAGCCTAATTTATTTATAGACCTGGGAGCTACACATCGCAGGTTTGTATCTGAAAACGCTTCTATACCAAACGCAATTACTACCTATTTTTATGGAGGATTTAGATTAAACATAGCGAGAAGGGATTATGATTTTTATTAGGGTTTAGAAACAAAATTGTATGTGATATTAGAAATGTTGCCTAGCACATCTGACAGTACTTTCATGTCAGTGCCTTTTGTCATAATAGTGATAAGGAAATCTTTTTTACCGCCGAGATATACAATAGCAGACTCGTGCAGTTCGCAATAATTACCCTTAAAATATTCTCCAAATTTGTGCGCAACCGTTGTATTCGCAGGTAATCCTTTTACAACTCCATTTTTGAAATCAGATTCTGCCAGGTAAGAAAGTGCAAACTCTGATGAGGCTAATGAAAGATAAGTACCATTATATAAGACTTTTAGAAAAGTAGAATATTCTTTTACGGTAATACCTGCGTCATCCCTGTCTGTATTGGGCATGGGTACGTTTAAGTCTGCAAAAACTTTCTTATACACATCCGGGTTGTGATAATTATATAAGAGATACAATGCATCATTATCAGAATATGCTATTAGATATTGTAATAACTCGCGTATAGTATAGGTGTGGCCTGGTTCTAAACTTTTTGAAGGAAACATTTGTTTTGGGAGAGAGCTATCATGTTGTTTAAATAATACCTTTTCGTTTAATATCTCAGGTTTTGTCTCCGCCATTCTCGCAAATGTAAATAGCACGGGTAGTTTTAATAAAGAAGCGGGATGATATTGTTCGTCCGGGTTGACGTCTGTCCATTCACCGTCATCTAATGTTCTGATATAAACTGATGCAGATACCAGTTTACCGGATTGTTTTTGATTATCAATATATGCTGATATTTCCTGCTCCAGGGGTTTCAAAGTGGTTGCTTCACAATCTCTTTCTGCAAACAATAGAGGGTCAACATATTTATAGCCTTTCAATCGTATAAGATCAAAATTGTTGCATGAAGAAACATCTGTATCAGTATTGGAAGGAGTAATTACATTTTCAGTAGTTGCTTTAGTAACAAAATAAGTGATCAATGCGCTCATTAGAATTGCAACTGCAAGAAAATAGGCAGGTATTTGTTTCACGATTTAAAGGTGTTTTTGGTAAACGACTTTAATTATATAATGAATAAAATAAATGTAATAGGTGGGTTATATAATTTGACTTTTTCTAACTGTATTGGTTTAAAAGAAAAAAATAAAAAGTGGAGCCGGCGGGAGTCGAACCCGCGTCCAAACAAAGGCCCGATAAGCTTTCTACATGTTTATTTCCGGATTAATTGTCGGGAAATGGCCGGACCGGAACAAACCAACCATTTCCTTATCTGCTTTAGTTTCATTCTGCAAGCGCAGTAATTGCGGAACTATCCCGTTATTTGTTTGATTGGGCGGCAGTAGCAGGAACAGGCGCCTGCCAGTTGCGGCCATAATGACTAGCTAATCACTGATTAGGCAGCCATGGCGTAAGAATAATCGCCATATAAAAGTTGAGCATTCTGATTAAAGTGCTAATTACACAACGCACTACATGCTTACTTACCCTGCTCTATGCTGTCAAAACCAGTCGGCCCCAATATAGTGTGAACAGTAATTAATAATATTCAGTTAACAGTTGAAGGAGAGTAACCCGAATACATCGGGATGTACCATATGTCAAAGAACTACATTGCAAAATTACGAAATATAAAAGGCTTCGCTTGTTAAAGTTGAAATGCGCTTATTTTTTAAATAGCCTGAACACATCCAGCCCGTTTGCATAGAGCATCAACGCGAGCAGTATTACCAACCCAACAGTGGTAGCGCGTTCCATGATTTTTTCGCTCACCTTACGTCGTGTTACCAATTCCCAAATAAGAAAGATGACATAACCGCCATCTAAACCCGGTATTGGTAATAGATTCATAAAAGCAAGGATGATTGATATGAATGCAGTAAGTGCCAGAAAATCGTACCAATGAAACTCCGGAGAGAATAATTTACCAAAGCTTACAATACCTCCGAGGCTCTCAGAAGCCTTGATCTCTTTGGATGTAAATATTAATTTGAATTGCAACCAATAATTCTGAAACTGAACAATAGTATGGCTAAAGCCTTTTCCGACAGCTTCGATGGGTGCATATTTTATTCTTGCCAGTGTAAAAAAGTCTTCACCGGGCTTTACAAAAAAACCGAGCGCTTTATCTTTTGGCACCACACCACTGAACTGTGCCAGTTGTGTATGATTGCGTATGGCAGTGATGGTAATGGGTTTGCCAACCAATGTTCTTTTTATGGAATCAAATTCATCGTAAAAGAAAACAGGTATATTGTTGATAGCAATAATGCTGTCACCTTCCAACAGGCCCATTCGTTGGGCTTCCATTTTCTTGGCAACCTGTGCAATAACTATTGGTGAACGGGGTAGTATGAATGTGTTTTTTTGCCCCTTTATAATACTATGTACAGTACCGGCAGGTATATTGATATTAACAGTTGCATCACCACGTTTTACATTGATGGTAGAGGCTTCATTGAGTATCATGGTAGGCACTATCTTATTAAAACGATCAACAGGTCTGCCATCAATACCTACAATTTTATCGCCATTCCGAAGGCCAATACTTTTTGCGACACTATCTGCCATGATGCCATACTTTGCGTTGGCTGTAGGTAAATATTCTTCTCCCCAGATACCAAACATGAACATGTAAATAATCATACCCACCAGCACATTTATAATAATACCGCCCAACATGATGAACAAGCGTTGCCATGCCGGTTTACTGCGGTACTCCCATGGCTGCGGTGGGAGTGCCATTTGTTCTTTATCCATGCTCTCATCTACCATACCGGATATTTTTACATAGCCGCCTAAGGGGAACCAACCTATACCATATTCAGTGTCTCCCACTTTCTTTTTGAATAAAGAAAAATTGAGCAGTCCTGAAAATGGAAATAGGAAATCAAAGAAGAGATAAAATTTCTCCACTCTTGTTTTGAATAAGCGAGCGAATAAAAAGTGTCCGCCTTCGTGAAGGAGTATCAATATAGATAATGCGGCAATCAATTGAATGGCTTGCACTGCACCACCGGATAATAAGAATATTGCGTTTAATAGCATAAGAGGGGCAAAAATAGCTTAGTAAATTGATAGTTGGCTTTTCTTAACAAATTCTGCAGCATATATCCTCGCTTCCCTGTCGCTTTGCAGATAATCTTCGAGGGTAGGTTGGGCAATAGGAGCCACTTTAGCCATTGTTTTTTCGATCATATCACTCATTTCGAGGAAGCCGGCCTTATTTTGTAAAAAAGCATGCACTACTACCTCGTTAGCTGCATTCAATATGCAAGGCGCGTTGCCACCCAAGTTGAGTGCCTCTCTCGCCAGCGCAAGGTTGCGGAATGTTTTCATGTCAGGTTCTTCAAAACTGAGTTTGGATACTTCTTTAAAACTGAAGCGTTTGAAATTATTATTAATGCGATGCGGGAATGCCAAAGCGTATTGTATGGGCAGTTTCATATCAGGTACGCCCATTTGAGCTTTAATAGAACCATCTACAAACTGCACCATGGAATGAATGATAGATTGGGGATGGATGACCACTTCTACCTGGTTGTTTTCGAGGCCAAAAAGCCATTTGGCTTCTATTATTTCCAGTCCCTTATTCATCAGGGTAGCACTGTCGATAGATATTTTGGCGCCCATATTCCAGTTAGGGTGCTGCAATGCGTGTGAGGCTTTTACATTCACCAAAAAGTTTTGCTTGCGCCCTAAGAAAGGGCCGCCTGAAGCAGTGAGGATGATCTTTTCTATTTTATCAAGGTTCTCCCCTACAAGGCACTGAAATATGGCTGAGTGCTCACTGTCTACGGGGATGATATGTACTTTTTTTTGCGTGGCGCGCTGCATTACCAACTCACCTGCAACCACCAGCGTTTCTTTATTAGCAAGCGCTATTTGTTTACCTGCATCAATAGCAGATAATATAGAAGACAAACCCGCGAAACCCAATATGGCACCCAGTACCATATCTACGGTGTCCCATTGCACCAGATCATTCAATGCAGAAGCACCAGTAAATACTTTTACCGGAATATCTTTTATTGCAGACCGTACCGTTTCATATTTAGATTCATCTGTGATGACCACGGCGTTAGGTGTGAACCTCCGTGCTTGTTTTATAAGCAGGTCGGCATTGCTATGCGCAGTTAAGACCTCTACTTCAAATAATTCGGGGTGAGCTGCTACCACTTCCAGGGCCTGTGTGCCTATGGAACCTGTTGAACCTAAAATCGCCAATCGCTTCATGTATACTTCTTAATTATTATTTGATTTGCTCACTCGCCAAAGATAGGATTAAATAGCCTAGAAGCTGACAGGCTGAAACGCTAATAATAGCGAGCAAAATGTTAAGGTTTATTGGTGAACGTCGCATTTTCTTTGAATAAATTTTTTTGGGAGAAATGGGAGATTGAATCGT
>JABDFN010000033.1 GCA_013286485.1 Bacteroidota bacterium | reverse complement strand
GCGGAACGGGTATATCATGCGGACAAGGAAAATTATATAGTAGAAGAGCAAAACGACAGGTACGGTTATCCTTTTCCTGCTTTCAGGGGTGCGGGATTGTTCAAAGCCTGTTTTTGCCCACAGAAGAAAACAGTATTTGGCATCAACAAGGAAACACAGGACGTATATAATGCCGATGTACTAAAAGGCCTGATTGCAAAAACGGTGATTACCCGCAAATTTGAGGAAATAGTAGGCGAGAAAAAATACAGCATACATACCCACAGCGTAGCACAGACCGAAGCTGAAAAAACATTATACAAAACCCTCCTTACTTCATTTTTGCAGGTATGCTATGACTTTTACACGACTACAGGGAATGCGAGGAAGGAAGCAGCCTTACGTCTGATACGGCAGATTAAAGCCCTGATAAAAGCTACCTCCGTTCCGCACCTGATGCCCCATTATGCAGGCAGCGAATTGCCAAACAAATATAGCAAGGTTATAGGGTTGGCGCAGGACTGGCAAGCGGAACGGGTGGCTATCGGCACTATATTCAAATCGGCGGCAAATGATTATTTCTGCCAGTTGCAAAAATGGTTCCCGACCCGCAGGTTGTTTTATATAGATGGTGAATGCAGTATCCGCAGGCGCAGGAAGATATTAGAGGACTTTAAACGCTCCGTGAACGGGATATTGGTATGCACCCAACAATCCCTTAAATCATCGGTAAATATTCCCTACTGCAACAAATGTATCATAGAGAGCCTGCAATGGAACATACCCAAAATGAGCCAGTTCTATTTCCGCTTTATCCGCTTTGACAGCGTAAAACATACACAGGTACATTTTGTGAACTATGAGAACACCATTGAGTTAAACCTTTTGGCTCTGCTGATGGCTAAAGAAAAGCTGAACGATTTTATCAAGACGACCAATGTAGCCAGTACCGAAAGCATTTATCAGGAGTTTGGGGTTGACCTCAATATACTGGACATGCTGATACAAAAAGAATACGATAGTGAAGGTAAGCTCTATTTGAGTTGGGGCAAACAAAACATGATTATGCAACATTAAAACCAAAGGATATGACAACTAATTTTTTTCAGGAAATCGCAGCCTTGCAGGTGCAAGGCGATTGGAAAATGACCATCAGCACGGGTACAGGTAATGAAATGATTGTTTCCCTGCTGCTCACCAATGAAAAGGTTGGTGATGATGCCCGAAAGCTGATACCACCAATGATATTTAAAGGCACGGCACAGGAGATAGACGAGGCTTTTTTTACGAGCATTGAAGCCCCCGCCAAACAGACCGCCAGCTTGTTTGCCAACATGGAGCAATACATGAAAGGCGTGGAAGAAGCAAAGCTGCAATCCAAAATGGAACAGGGCAGGGAGAGCAAAGAGCGCAAGGAGAAAGACGAACGCAAAAAGAAATATGAAGCCCTGATAAAAAAAGTGGATGAACTGGAAGAAGCCAAGAAATATCAGGAAGCTATTGCCTGCCTGCCGAAAGAAAAAGATTATCCCGAACAGGCAGAAGAAATAAAGAAGCGGTTAGAAATCCTGCGCCAAAAGAACGGACAGTTAACGCTTATGTAAAGAATGTTTAACGACAAAACAGAAGAATTATGTTAGTAGCAAACAGCCTTGAAAGGGTATTTTATTTCGATGATAACGGGCAGGATATAAAGCTGTCCGACCCTGATAACAGGTTAAGCCCCGAAGCGGTGCTTAACTTCTATTCCAATACATACCCAATACTGACCACCGCCAAGATAGACGGGCCTGAAATCAGTAATGATGAAGTGCAGTATCGTTTTGCATCTACCATTGGCACTAAAGGATAAGGATATGAGCAGGCAGAAAAACGCAAGAGTAATAGAACCGATAAAAAATTATAGTGAAGTATGGCAACTGCATCAAAACTTAGGACAAATCGCAGGCTACCTCGACAGGCTGCCCGACAGCGCAGAGATAAGGAAAAGGAAACACAAATCCGCACCGCTGAATTTAACGGATATGGTTTTCTGAAGACTGGCTTTCAGCCGTTAACAGATACCATACATGAGGAGTTGAAATGTGCAGGCAAGATAGAAAGGGAGTTTTCTAATTCCCTTTCCAACCTTGCAGCCTTGTATGGCTTTCAGCCATTAGATGTAACGGGCAAGGTTTTTCCTTACAATATCCTGTTAGCTTACCGTCATGCGGTAGAGCAGGTAAAAAAAATAAACCCTCATTTACAGTTAATCATTATTCAGGACAAGGAACATGCAGCCTGTCTTGCCACAGCAAAGCAAATGGACACGGCCGCAACCCTGTATTATGTTCCTGTAAGACCGCTATACGAACTGTTACAGGATAGGAGTAATAAGAAATCAGCCGAATTGCTTTTATCCGTTTATACCTATCTGTACCAAGTAGCAGGCATCCCATATTACAGGGATAGCAGCAGCTATATGTACTATACCTATGAAATGATGGAAGAATGGGTAAAAGACAACCCCACCGATTGGGACGTGGACGATTTTACAGCGCAGGTTTCCTGCTTTAACAGCCTGTCTTACTATGGCGATATAATAAAGCGCAAAATCCATAACCCATACAACCTGCAACAGTTTGAAAAAAGAGTGCGCAGTTATATGCCTGCTACAACTGATGAAGATAGGTTACATGAACTAAGTAGGAAATTTCTAACCCTTTATCAGCAGTTTCCCAACCGTTCTATAATGGATAATATCCACGACCGTATTATAGAGCCACAGAAGGATGAACGGATATACCCTGACCAGTACATTTCTTTCTATTGGGATTATAAAGATTGCCTGTACCAATCCCTCTTTGAAACAGTAAACATGGAACTACAGGAAAAGGAGGTAACGGAAGAACCTTTATCTATTCAGCTATTCGATAGACCACAGGAAAAGATACAGACCCACGAAATGGAATTTGAAATCCGTTTTTTTGATTTGTTACACGAACTAAACGATTTGCTATGAATAATATCACAGGGTTATTTACAGACATATACCTGCCTGAAAAAGCATTAATCATATACAGGTCATTAAAGCCCGAAGCTGCACAGGTATATGTTGAAGCCTACGACATGGACACCAACGGCTGCCCGATCAATGCGCATCCGTTAGACACACAGGAAAGTGCTTTACTGGCGCAGGCTCTTGACCGTAGTGAAGAATTGAAACGGGATTTTTTAACGCCAAAGGGATTATTGCCTGAAAAGGTGCTTACCATCAATCCAAGCTATAACGGCTATGCCATTTGGTACACGCCACAACAGGAGGTAAACCTGTTCTTTATTAAGGATTTGACAATTCCCAATGGTAAGGCAAAAATCCCCGCTCTGCTTTGGAAAGCAACCAAAGAGCGGCTTTATGTTTATGCTTTAAAGACCACAAAGAAACCAACGGATAAAACAGCCTTATACCATGCTCCTTTTTTCAACGTCCATGAAAATGGTAATGTCTGCATGGGAACGGTGGATATAGAAATAGAAAGCCATTGCTTTTTAGAGGATTTTATCAGGCAATGGGAAACTTACTTTTTTGACAGCTATTTCAGCCACTTGATAGGCGGTCATAATTCCGTTGGCTGCAATATTGTTCAGCTATGGCAGGAACAGGTAAATACAAACAGGTGTTTCCCAAACGAGGTATTGAAAAAGAGTAGCGTAACAATTAAAGACCTAATCAGATGAACAAGCCAACAGTCCACTTTGCGGATAAATACATGATGCAGCCGACTAATCCGATAAGCGTAAATCTAATCGGGGCAGGTGGCACAGGCAGCCAGGTCTTAACAGCACTTGCCCGCATCAATCACTCTCTGAATGCGCTGGAACATGCAGGACTGTCAGTAAGGGTATTTGATGATGATATAGTAACCGAAGCTAATCGTGGCAGGCAACTATTTACTACGGCTGAATTAGGATTGAATAAAGGCGTAGCCCTGATAAACCGTATTAACAGGTTCTTCGGTACGAACTGGAAAGCTATAACTTCCAAATTTGGAAAAGATACATTAGCCTGTTATCCGCAGTACATGGCAAACATTACCATCAGCTGTGTAGATAGTGTTGGTGCAAGGTTTGAAATAGCCGATGTACTAAGCAGACTTGAAAATAGTACAGACCTGAATAAGGCTTTATACTGGATGGATTTTGGCAACAGCAGGTACACTGGGCAAGTGGTGCTATCTACAGTTCAACCTATTAAACAGCCTGCATCTAAAAAATATCAACCTGTAGATACGATGCCTTTTGTAACGGATGAATTTAAAACGCTGTTACAGCAAGCAGACAAGGACGATACACCAAGCTGTTCACTTGCGGAAGCCCTGACCAAGCAGGATTTGTTTATTAATTCAAGCCTTGCGAATTTAGGAGCGTCTTTATTATGGCAGCTATTCAGGGAGGGAATGACTGAAAATAGGGGCTTTTTCCATAATATTAAAGAGTTCCGAACACAGCCAATAAAAGTCTGAAAATCATATTATAAAAACATCAAAACTTCTTCTTTGTCAGGCGCAACAAAGAAGAAGCAAGAAAATGCTAAAGAATTTTAAAAGCGGCACATTAGACAAATCATTTACTATTTTTAAACCAACTCAATAATTATGGCTACCAAAACAAGACCAACAACGCAAGGGCAGATTTGCATAATAACCAATCCACTACCGGACGAAAATCCCGTCGAAACATACATTATAACTGAAGACCTATCCGAGTGCAGTGATGATAAGATCACTTATGTTGTCAGTATAACAGATTTGCAGAGAAACATTGCAACCCCAAACTTAGCACCTCGTAAAGCAATTAAAATATCAGAACTAAGTGTTGTCGCCAAAGATATAACCAGCTATGTGAACTCTTGGAACGAACAATAGTATTTACTAAAAACATTTGTATAAGCAGGTCTTGACCTGCTTTTTTTATGAAAATTCACCTGTTAACAAAAATGCTTGTATATTGGCATTTAAGTCACATGAAATGGACATTAAAATCAAGATAGGCATAGCTATTAAAGAAACTCGCGAAAGGAAAAAACTCACTCAAGCGGAACTTGCAACCATTTCTGACATTGATAGAACTTTTATTAGCCATGTGGAAAATGGCAGTCGTAATATTTCAATGGAAACATTGGAAAAACTGTTGAAAGGGTTGGATACAACTTTTAAAGATTTTTTCAGGAAGAGGATTTTTAATTAATAATTTTCTACGGACAAATGAGATATTTGGAATGGAATAATTGTATCGCAGACTATTTTTTCAACACTGAAAACAGTGGCTCAGATATCTATTTATACATCACAAAGGCAGATATTCTTAACATTGCCAAACCGTATTTTAATGGTGAAACTGAAGATGAGATTTGGACTGATTTTTTGAATAAAATAAAAGGCGGCTTACCTGGTTCTACTTCACATCGCTACATAATTGACAAAGCTATTCACGCATATAATGAATGGACGAGACCTGGGCTTAAATCAATTGAAGGTGTAGAAATAAGGTTTCCTCTTTATATTAACTACTTGGTTTTTTTGATTTTGCCTTTAATCGAAATTCAGGGGAAATACAATGCAAATAATTACTACGACAGATTAGAAGACTTTTTAAAGACGAATAATATTAACCAAAATTTACGTAATCGGTTGAGCGAAATTGAAGCTCTTTGGGCTGATATAGCTAATTGGGCTAATTCTGTTAATAATGGCGAGAAAGGAATTTTCAGACTTAAACATTTTATTCATCAGAATTGGATTTATGTTGGAAAGATTTTTTCTCAGTGTGTATTTCCGCCAAGAGCAATTAAAAAATTACCGGAGCTATTTCTTCAAGCTGGAATGATTCCTGATTCCACGTATGCAGGAAGTGACATTAAAAAATATCTATTGCAATATGGAGGATCAATTTTGCTACTTCCTAATAGTGTAATTGACACGATAAAAAAAAGTGACGTAAATGAATTAGGGCAATCAATCATAGACATAGCGAGGAGAGAATATGGTAAATGGTCGGGAGAATCCCACTCAATTGATGAAACTGGATTTCTCGCCCGGACAAAAAGGAATTTTATTTCTTCAAGGATTTACTTGCAATTACAATTATTTCATAGCTCTGGAAGAGTTGAATTTTCTTTTAGAATGAAGTCCACAATCGAATTTGCGGAGGATTTGAGTTTTAATGGCATTGAAATACTGGAAGAAAAAGCTGGTTATTCAAGAACGTTGAATTTGCCTTTCAGGGAGTCGTTTCAACTAAAAGATGATTTTAACAAGTGGATTGCAAAATTTGAAGACAAAGATGTACGCCTATTTATTAGTGCCGGTTCATTTCAATTCAGCACGGATTATTGGCTTGAAACTGATACATTATCAAAGACCAATTGGATGTATTTGTTTTGCAAGAACATAAAACGAGATACGATAATAAATTGGGGAAGAAATTATTGTTCAAAATTTGAAGATGAAACTGATTATGAAAATATGCCTTCAGGTTATTCTCTTTTTAGATTTCTAAACCCGACAGAAGGCATTGATGATATCCCAGTATTGACAATTATTAAGGACAAATCTGTCCAATTAACTTCCGCGTTGGCGACTGATTTTAGAACGTTTACGAATGATTTTTTACCGGAGGTTGAAATAATTAATTCAGATGGAACAGAAAAAATTTATTTGGAATATAAAAACACCAAGGAGAAGCATCTTTTAAAGAAAAAGCTGTCTGTTGCAAATCGGTGGATATTGCCAACGGATATTGCCCTTTATTCTGACTTTAATATAAGCTCAGAAGGGGAAGTATTCTATGGGAATGAAACAACGTACAGGGTAATTACGTCAGATAATTCTGCACGGTTAATAGATAATAAGAAACTTCCAATGAGAGATTCCTTCGGGAGAATTAGCAATCAAAGTATCACTCATTATACTTTAGGAAGTAATACAATTGGGAGTGATTTGAAGAAGCAAGCTCTTTATGAGCATTTATTTAATAAGGGAAAAAACGAAGATATATTTTGTGGGATAAAAAAGACAGTTTATAATCATGCTGAAGGCAACATCTTGCTTTCATTTCTTTCTACAAAAAAAATCATATCTGCCCAAGAATTTTATTCAGCTTTCGAACTTTTATATTCAAAGTATTTTGGGTCCAAAAATCAAAATAACAATATTAATTATTCTAAAGTCAAAAAAGCATCTTTAAACTTTTTTGATTATTTAGGCTATTTGGACTATGAGTATGAAACGAAGTCTATAGTAGTAAATCCACCCCAATTAATTTTTCTGCCAGTAAATAAAGGAAGGAAATTGCTGCTAATTGGCGGAAGGGACGCAGCACTTGTAAATACAATAATTGAAATAGCACCCAAGTATGATCTGGAAGTTGAAATAACGAAACAGATATTATCCAATGAGGATATGCTTTTGCCGGATGCAATTACGATTAAAGCTTTCGGAAGCGCCAAAGAAGGTTTTGGAGAAAAAAATTTAATAGCGTTCGCAAAGGAAATAGAAGTCCTGTTTTATCCGGAAGAATTGGTGCAAGTGAGTTTACAACATTTCTGTAGTGGTATCGATGAATACGAAAAAGTATTACTTGCTGAAAAAGAAACCACATTAACTTATGAAGATTGGGCCAGATATGTTTTCAATCCTGATACGTTGCAATTTGATAAATCTTTTTCTGAAAATTTCGATAAAGGCTTGACGTTGATAGAATATCGTCTAAGGCCTTGGGAGTTTCATCACCGTCTTTGGATTAATCAAAAATGTTACGATGTTGATAAAAATTGGGGAAGATATTTAGTATTGAAACATAAGAGGAAAAATGTTATTCTTTATGACAGAAACAAAGAAAAGGTTGCAATTCCGCTTGGAATGCCATTGCCGAGATTATTAGCAGAGTCAATAATGTTATTAAGCGGTCTGGCTCCTATTTACATGGGGATTGATGATAGAGCCTACCGTTTGTACGAAAACATTCCAAGTATCTTTATTCAAAATTTATTTGACAAGTTAAGGCAAAAGACTATTGACCATAATTTTTAATATTCAATATGAAAGATCCAATTGGTTCATTTGAAACGATAAAAGAGAACTTTATCCGCTATGTAGAAACAGCCTTCGGAACAAGATTCGAAGGTATTGAGAAAGAGCGTTATGCTTTACTTAATTTCGACAAAGTTCTATATCGTAAGCCGTGGATTGAGCCTTTGCCAGATTACATTTCGAGTAACAAGCACATTGGAGATTTGACCCTTGATGATTTAGGCAATGCCCTAAACTCATCAGAAGCAAGAATATTTAAAGAACTCGTAACAACCGGATTGTTCCCATCTTTTGCAAAACTTCATTCTCATCAAGCGGAAATGCTAAAAGAAACTTTGATGGGTAATAATTGCATCATCACGTCAGGAACTGGTTCTGGAAAAACGGAATCGTTTTTACTTCCACTTTTTGCACAACTTTCAAAAGAGCTTGCAAATTGGCAGTCACCAAATGAAAAGCCAGCAAGTGTAAACACCTGGTGGAAACCAACTACAGAAAGGGGATTAACTCCAAACCAAATTGTAAATTCAAATAATTTCACATTAAGTCCTTTAGTACAGCAAAGGCAACATGAAAAAAGACCAGCTGGTGTAAGAGCGCTAATTCTTTATCCAATGAATGCTTTGGTTGAAGACCAAATGAGCCGTTTAAGAAAAGCCCTTGACTCGGACGATACACGAAATTGGTTAGATATAAATGCAAAAGGGAACGCGATATTTTTCGGTAGGTATAACGGAAGTTCTCCTATTGCCGGGGAATTGAGAAAAATAAAAGAAGATGGGACGGTTGCTGTCAATATAAAAAAGGTAAATCAGCTTAAAGATCGATTAAAGCAAATCGAAATTGACGCAAACAAGGTTAACGAGTACATTCAACAAAACAATATTACCGGTAACGATGCAAAAGACTTGAAATCATTTTTTCAAAGACTTGATGGCTCTGAAATGCGTTGCAGGTTTGATATGCAGTTAGCGCCTCCTGATATTATGATCACCAACTATTCGATGTTGAGTATAATGCTTATGCGAACAGTTGATTCTGGAATTTTTGAACAAACTAAGAGTTGGCTTTCTTGTGAAGATTTGGCTCCAGAAGAAAGAGAATTAGAAAAAAAGAAACGAGTTTTTCATTTAGTTATCGACGAATTACATCTATATAGAGGTACGCAAGGTACGGAGGTGGCTTACTTACTAAAGCTTGTTCTTAACAGGTTAGGCTTGCATCCTTATCACGATCAATTACGTATACTTGCTTCGAGCGCATCCCTTGAAGCGGGTGATCAAGACAGCGTAAAATTTTTGGAAGACTTTTTTGGAGTTGATAATTCTATTAAGCCTTTCAAAATTATTGAAGGAAGGAATAACCCAGTTGAGGCAGTTTTAGATTCAGATAAAAAATTACCAATTACCCCATTTAAAGAGATTGCAGCGGCATTTGATATTGCCAATGGGGATATTTCCAAACCAAATTTCATTTCTGCTTGTGAAAATTGTTCAAATCTAATTGAAGCAGAATTCAATTTTTCTGAAACAGGAAGTGGAATTGAAAAATTGCTGACAGTTGTTTCAAATATTTCCCTAAGGCTAAAGGAGCGCTTGTACGCTCCTTGTGCAATAACAGAAGATGGCATAATAAAACACAAAGCAGTTTGTACAATGCGTGCAAATGGTGATGATGGGACAGGTAATTATTTTGCAGAAACAATTTTTGACAAACCAAGAACTCAAGAAGAATTACAAGATGCGTTAAGGGGGTTGCTAATTGCAAGAGCATTATTTGATGAATCACAATTTAAAAATATCGTAATTCCTGAAGATAGAAAACTACCCAGATTTAGATTTCATTATTTCTTTCGGAATATCGAAGGGATGTGGGCATCTGTTAAAGCAGATGACATAGATAACTTGGATTTTAATGATAGAGAAAGGACAGCAGGGAAGCTATATTCAACCACACGTATAAATTCAGAAGCAGGTAATAGGGTATTGGAATTATTATATTGCGATAATTGTGGAACAACACTTTTTGGTGGCAGTAGATTAGTTACCACTAATGAATCAGGGATAAGTTCATTTGAATTACTCCCAATAAGCCCAAATATAGAAGGGATACCTGAAAAAACGCCTGCCAAATTAGTAGAGAAAAGAAGTTATCAAGAATATGCGATTTTTTGGGTTTCGGGCAATCAAACATTTGATCCAGCAAATTGTGAACCTCCGATAAATCAAAACAGTTTTTGGCGGCAAACAACATCAAATGGGTATAATCAAAATGATTATGAAGCTGAATGGATTGAAGGATCACTAAATTGCGTTTCTGGTGACATCGATTTCTCTCATGATAAAGCCAATCGGGATCCTTCAATATGGATTAAAGGCTATTATTTTTCAATTACAGGTAATGTTAATGGAATTACGCAAGACATAGCTCTACCCAATGCAATCGGCGATATAAGTACTGTTGAAACTCATCGAGCCTTGCCAAATGTTTGCCCTAATTGTGGCATTAATCACTCAAGACATACAAACGCTTCCCGAAAACAGAAAACAACTTCAATACGTGGATTCAGAACGGGTTTTGCTAAGACAACTCAAATGTTCGCAAAAGAATTGATGTATCAGTTACCAGATAGTGAAACACAAAGAAAATTAGTTGTTTTTTCTGATAGCAGGGAGGATGCGGCACAAGTAGCAAATGGGATTGAAAGAAATCACTTTACTGATTTAGTCAGAGAAATTTTAGTTGATGAATTACATAAAAAAGTTTTGGCAAGAAATAATATTTTAATTGCCATTGAGTCAAACGATATAACTAAAGTTGAAAGGTATAAAATTGAAAACAATAGTGAATTTGTCAATATTGAAGGGCTTATTGAACTCGCGAGTTTACCAGGAACTAATCCTTTAATAGTAGAACAAAGAAATATTGCAGTTAGCCAACTCGACAAAATCCGTCAGAAAATTTTCAGTGTTAGAGAATTAGTTGACATCACGAATTCTGTAAATCTTGCTCCACTGATTAGCCACCTGGTTAGTTTAGGTATTAATCCAGGAGGAAACGATATTACAATTCAAACAAGGTTATTGAACTCCCAATTTGTTCCCTGGTACAATCTAATTGATTTTACAAATTATCAATGGGCAGCTGGTGCAGACCAGACATTCATTAACGATTTGAAAGAAGGTGCTTTTAGTAATCTTGCAACCATGTTTTTTGGGTCTCTTTTTTATTCGTTTGAATCTTCCGCTTTAGGATATTTAACAATAAATCCTAACCTGCAGGAAATAACAGATCAAGCAACTAATCTGTCTCTTGTAAGAGATGAGTTCTTACAAATATTAAACTCAACAATCAGAATATTAGGAGACAAGAATAAACACAATAAAAACGACTATGAATTCCCTTCTGGTCCCCCTTTCAATTTTACTGATTATGGTAGATTTCCAAGCCAGGTTAGAAGGTATATACGAGCGGTAGCAAACAGATTATCAAAAACAGAAAATGAGTTAGGAGCAGCAGTTTTCAATACGCTTTCCACATGTAGGCTATTGAATGGTGTTACAGGTGTTATTATCGAGGAGTTATTTGTTAAAGTGGCAAATGCAACTGATAACGTCTGGACAAGTACACGCGGAAGCAGACCCCACTTACACCTAAGTGGAGGCATTTGTACTTATTCTTTGTCACAATTAAATACACTACCTGACAAGATATGCAATGATATTTGGGAGAAGAACTATTTGTCTTATAATGCGATCAAACAACATCGTTCCCCAATCCGGTTACATTGTGAAGAACTAACAGGGCAAACAGATGATCAGTTTGAAAGACAGAGACATTTTAGAAACATTATTTTACCTGATGAAGGCATCGAACAGGTTAAGGCAATTGATTTACTAAGCGTGACGACAACTTTAGAAGTAGGGGTTGATATTGGAGCGCTGCAAGCTGTTATGTTAGGTAATATGCCTCCTCAAAGATTTAACTATCAACAGCGGGTTGGACGGGCTGGACGAAGAGGGCAGGCATATTCAATAATTCTAACGTTTTGTAGAGGTAGAAGCCATGACGAATTTTATTTTTCAAACCCTCAAAAGATTACCGGAGACGCGCCGCCAACACCTTTTTTGACGATGGGCCGAGAAAGAATTTTCAAAAGGTTGCTGGCTAAAGAAATCCTACGTAGGGCATATGTCGTTATTCCGACAAATGTGAACAATAATGAAGATAAGTCCAGTGTTCACGGAGAATTTGGTGCTGTGGATAATTGGGCCACTTATAAAGATCAAATAATCGCTTGGATTAATACTAACAAAATCCAAATTCAAGAAGTTACTGATGCACTTATTACTCCTGAGTTACTCACGCACCGTAATGAATTTATTAACTGGGTTTGTGATGTGACTACAGGAAATGGTTTAATTGGAAAATCGCAAAATGTAGTAACTAATGAAGAAATCGCAAGCGATGATATTTCAGAGAAGCTGGCAGAAGGTGGTATACTTCCAATGTTTGGCATGCCGACTACAGTTAAAAATTTATATCATGGAATAAGCAGGAATTTGGAGCCCCTTGCTATTGATCGGTCACAATCAATGGCCATATATGAATTTGCCCCTGGAGCACAAAAGACAAAAGACAAGGCAATTCATTCTGTAATTGGATTTACCAGTGACATTATCTGCACAAAAATCAGAGGCGTTGACACAGTAACTAATGCAAGAAATGCCAATAATCTGCCTTTCTCCATGAACCGGTGGTTTATACGCTGCAGGTCTTGCGGCCTATTTAAAACTTATTCCGAGCTTGACAAAACTACGCTTGATATTTCCAATCATTTTGATACCTGTCCAAATTGCGGAGAAACAAGCGTAGAGAAGTATCAAAAGCCGGAGATGCTAAAGGCACCAAAGGCATACAGGACCAATCTTTCTATGGGGAGTGATATGAAAGACGATTCAGAATTTCTTCTTTCTCGTCCACCCATATTTGCGGAAAATGTTGAAGACCTAAATAACCCCGATACACCAATAATTGAAGGTAATGCAGAATTGTTGATTACTGACAAAGATGTCACATGGAGGGTTAATACTAATTCTGATAACTTTTTTACAGGATCTTTAGCAAATACTCAAAATTTTTTCCCATTCTCACAACCATTCCGGTTCACACAGCAATGGATAGCTCAAAATGTGATTGATAATAATCAAGCTAATCCATTTGATGAGAATGGATATTCATATAGAATCTATCCGGAAGGCCTGCAAGAACGTATCGCTTTAGCGAGTAATAAAAAGACTGAGATATTCAGAATAGCACCAGTAAACGTCCCTTTGGAACTCAATTTAAACATGTTCTCAATGGATTTCGACCTGCCTTTCGTCAAAGCACAAGCTAATGGGGTAAGGTCTGGATATTACTCAGCTGCTTTTTTATTGCAGAGAATATTGGCCGATAAATTGGACATTGATCCTACAGAAATCGAGATTGCAGATATTGTAAAACGTGAATTGGTAGAGAATTCCGTAATTAAAAGATATGTATCTGAAATCATTCTTACGGATGAATTGGCGAACGGATCCGGATTTGTCAGGTATTTGTACAATAAGTTTCCCGACCTGTTAGCTGAAGCAATGAATCCTTCAGATGCCCAGTCATATTTGGGAAAGATCCATTCGGTACACCATCAAGGGAACTGTAAAGATGCATGTTATGAATGTTTGAAGGTTTATAGAAACATGAATTATCATAGCCTTCTTGACTGGCGCTTGGGGCTATCAATGTTGCGTGTCTTAAGCGATGATACATATACATGTGGTGCAGATGGAAATTTTACAGATCATGTTGAACTAAAGGGGTGGCTTGAATTTGCGACAGGTTTGAGAAATAGTTTTGCAAGTAGTTTTGGAATGAAGACAACTGAAGAAATACAAGGGTTGCCTATCATTAAGTGGCATGCAAAGGATAAAAATGTAATAATGTTAGTTCATCCGTTTTGGGATATGAGGAATTTGAGAGTTGCCAACTGGATTGCAGAAATAAAACTTGAATTAGATGATTACGTCAGAAGCAAAAACGGTAAGTTAAGCATTGTAGATACGTTCAATTTACATCGCAGACCAGGATGGTGTTATGAAAAATTAGTAAGAAACGGATGAGAAAAGTAGGGAAAATAGAATATAAAAAAATTGCCAGGATTTCTCCAAGCCAATTTTATTCAATGACAAATTGTGCTTACAAATCATTGCTTGCGGAAGCATTCGATAAAAAACCTTTATTGCCGATTTCCCCCAATGCCTATTTGGGAACCGTGTTGCATAAAATGTTGGAGTTGATTTCAAAAAAAGAAATAAAAACTGACATTGAATTTAATGAGAGATTTGAAGCAGAAATACTTCTAATAGAAAAGGAACTAAAACAAACAGGCTATGACATTTTCGTTCCACTCTATATGAATGTAAGGGATTTTGGGATAAAGAAAATTCAACTAAAAAAACATCTGAAAGGTGCCGCTGTACAATCTAACCAATCGGGAAACATAAAATTTATTCCTGAACAATGGTTTGAATCAAAAGATAAGACAATCGGTGGAAAAATTGATTTAATAATTGAATCTGAGAATGAGATTGAAATTATTGATTTTAAAACAGGGGCGATAACCGAAGACATTTTTGACGATAATGGAGAGTCCTATCAAGATATAAAACGGGAGTATCAAAGACAGTTAAAACTTTATGCTTATCTCTTTTATGACTGCACCGGTAAATACCCTACAAAACTAAGTTTAGTTGATTTAAGTAAACAAAAGTTTAACGTTGAATTTTCTAAGCAAGAATGTGACATGATTTTTCAAGAAGCTAAAGCTTTGCTTATTAAAACCAATAACAGCATTGACAATGCCATATTTCATGCAAACCCCAGTGAATCTAATTGTAAGTATTGCCTCTATAGACCGGCTTGCTCTTTTTATTTTCAGCACTTTAAAGGGAACAATTCATTAAATGATGTTTGCGGTTTTATTATAGGTGTAATTAAATATCAGAATGGAAATGTTTCAATATTTATAAGGAATGAAAACAACAAAATTACTATCACTGGATTTTCAGCGGATAAATATGAATATTTCAATAGCAATCTAAATAAACAAATCAGTCTTTTCAATTTACGCAAAGAAGCTACTGAATTTATTTACTCTGTAATCAAGACAACAGCAGTTTATGAGTGTTAAAAATGGACATAAAATTCCTGTTCTGTCTTTTTATTCTGGCGGAGGATTTTTAGATATGGGGTTTGAAATGGCTGGCTTTGAAATTGTCTGGACAAATGAGGTTGAAGAGGCATTTGTTAAGCTTCACTCAGCCGGAATAACTTCATGGCGAAAATCAAAGGGGAATGGAATTAAGGCGGAAATTTTCAATAAAAAGTCTATAGTTGAGGTTTCATCAGAGGAGATTGTTGCTGAAGCATTTCCCAAAGGTGTTCCCAAACATTTTGGGATTATCGGAGGGCCACCCTGCCAGGATTTTAGCATCAATGGAAATATGGAAGGATTTGAAGGAGAGCGTGGAAAACTTACCATTCTATATTTTGATAAAATACTCGATTTGCGACCGACGTTTTTTGTTATGGAAAATGTTACAGGCCTAACCAAAAGTAAATCTACAAAAGAGCATTTAGCCAAATTACTCAAAAGGGTGGAGAAAGAATATTACATAGATCATGAGATATTAAATGCTTTAGATTTTGGCGTACCACAGCATAGAGAACGGGTTTTTTTTATCGGAATACGAAAAGATAAAATTCATGAAAAGCACATTAAAAAAAATATTGCGGGACAATGGTTTAGTTGGCCAATAAATAAAAAATATAAAAATGCAGCAACAAAATATAATTGGCCTACTCCGGTTCCTTTTGGAAAACAATTGACCAATAAGGAATTGCCTATAGAATTATGTGTAGAAAGCTGCCTTGTTCCGACACGTCAAATGAATCAAATAAGTAATTCAAATGAGTTCTTCAATTTATACTTAGATGCTGAAGTGTTAAGTGCAATAAAAGAAGGTGAAACCAACCGACCATCATTTAAGCGCTTACACCGTTTTAAATATAGTCCCACAGCTTGTTATGGGAATAATGAAGTTCATTTGCACCCATATAAACATAGAAGGCTTTCAGTTAGGGAAACTTTAAGAATACAAGGAGTTCCTGACACCTATATATTACCGCCTGAATTACCTTTGTCAAAAAAGTTTAAGATGATTGGTAACGGAGTACCTGTTCCGTTAGCAAGAGCAGTAGCTACGGCTCTAAAAAACTTTATGAAAAGGAAAAAAGTGACTTCATTTAGAAAATAATGGATATTTGGTCTAAACAGAAAAGAAGTGAAGTGATGAGTAAGATCCGGGGCAAGAATACTAAACCGGAAATTACTTTACGGTCTCAACTGTTTAAAGCAGGGTTCAGATTTAGGATTCATCAAAAGAATTTACCTGGCAAGCCCGATATTGTGTTATCCAAATATAAAACAGCAATTTTTGTACATGGATGTTTTTGGCACTATCATAAGGATTGTCGTGAAGGACGTATTCCAGACACAAATTCAAAATTTTGGAAAGATAAGCTTTCTAAGAATGTAGATAGAGACGCCAAATATGAACAAGAACTTTTATCACAAGGATGGAAAGTTATAATAGTATGGGAATGTGAAATCGAAAAGCATATGGATAATCTATTACCAAAGCTTATAACCGCTTTAAAAGCTGATTTGCCAATAACTAACACATAAAGAATAGAGACATTGCTATCCCATCTTTGCTAACTTCTGTTTTAGCAATTGCATATCATCACTGACCTTTCTGTCCAAAATCTTGGCATAATGCTGAGTCATTTTAATGTTTTTGTGACCTAACATTTTACTTACAGATTCTATAGGTACGCCATTGCTAAGGGTAACAGTAGTAGCAAAAGTGTGCCTGGCTATGTGGAAGGTAAGAATTTTACTTATCCCACATACATCTGCAATTTCTTTTAAGTAGGAATTCATTTTTTGATTGCTTAATACCGGAAGTAATCTGTCCTCATTCACACATTGCGGATGATCATTATACTTATCCACTATCTCTTTGGCGATAGGCAACAATGGAATTCTTGAAGCCGTTTCTGTCTTTTGCCTTTGAGTAAATATCCATTGGTCACCGTCCAACCCTTTGGCAATTTCCGAACGCTTTAGTTTTTTTACGTCAGCATAAGCTAATCCAGTAAAGCAACAGAATAAGAATATATCTCTAACCTGGCTGAGGCGGTCAGTGACGAAAGCCTTTGCCGCCATCGTCTGTAATTCGTCTTCAGACAGGAAGCCCCTTATTACATCCTTTTTGGTCATTTTAAATCCCAGGAACGGGTCTTTCTGCAACCAACCATTCCTGATGCAGATGTTCACAATTTTTCTGAAATTCCCTATGTATTTAATGGTTGTGTTGTGATTACAGCTCCTTACACTTTTTAGCCAAAATTCGTAATCACTTACAAATTCGAAATTCAATTTCTGAATGTCTAAATCGGAGACTTTATACTTCCAGCTCAGGAATGACTTAGTATGGTCCAATGAGGTCTTATACCGCTCCAAAGTGGCAGCAGAAAAATCTTTACCTATCAACTGTGCCACTTGGTCATTATGATGCTGGAATACTTCACACAACATTCGTGGACGGTCATTTATTCCTAACCATTTTTCTTTAAAGGTTTCAAGAGTTAGTTCCTTGTTACTTTGAATAATATCTTTTTGATATGTATAGACTTTACTTCGTAAAGTATCCAGGTAGGCGTTAATACTTCTTGCCTCTTCAGTATTGCCTTTCATTTTGCCTGCGGCAGATGACCATTTTGTCGCGTCAACGTAGCGTTGCGTACTTACCTCAAATCTGCTGCCATTGATGGTCACCCGCAAATAAATTGGGACTAAATTTTCTGTTGTCTTTTTTGCGCTCTTGCCGTAAAAAAGAATGCTGATTCTCGTTTCCATTTGCTTCTGTTTTAAGAGTTATACAATTTACTTAATAATTGCCTTTATTAAGTCCTCTTTAATCGCGTGAAAGCCTTATTTAACAAGGCTTTCAGAGTAATTCGGTTACCCAAGATTTTCTTTGGTTCGGGTAACCGAATTTATCCCGTGCGGTTTGAGCATAATTGAACTACTTTGAACAGGGCAAAAACAAAAAAGCCCGTAAAATCAACGTTTTACGGGCTTTTGAGCGACTTTGGTATTGATACTGGCGGAGAGAGAGGGATTCGAACCCCCGGACCTTTGACAGTCAACGGTTTTCAAGACCGCCGCATTCGACCGCTCTGCCATCTCTCCGGGCGCAAAATTAGATAAGCAGGCCGATTTTCAAAAAAAAATTTATAACAAGCGTATATTTCCCAAAAACATGTTAAAAGAACCGCTTACTGTAACTTTACAAAACCCGCATTAAATAAGGCACGTAAGTATGAGTATTAAAACCAAAAAAATGTACCGCACACTCAAAACATCCATGTTGCTGTTATTTTCAGCAATACAATTCAGCGCCTGCGCACAAAACGATAAATACGAACAGACAAAAACATTCAAACAGATGAACAACACACAACCAACAAGCACCAACCACAAGCAGGAAGTAGCCACTTTTGGGGCCGGATGCTTTTGGTGCACAGAAGCACAGTTTCAGCAATTAAAGGGAGTAGATAAAGTAGAATCAGGTTTCAGTGGTGGCACCACCTCAAATCCTACATATAAGCAAGTATGCACGGGTGAAACAGGTCATGCCGAAGTTTGTAATATTTATTACGATCCTTCTGTAATTTCTTTTGATGAATTGCTCGCTGCGTTTTGGACTTGTCATGACCCCACCCAGCTCAACAGACAAGGTAATGATGTAGGAACCCAATATCGCTCTGTCATATTTTACCACAACGATGAGCAAAGAAAAAAAGCAGAAGAGTATAAGAAAAAGCTGAATGATGAACATGCATGGGACAAACCGGTAGTTACAGAGATATCTCCATTCACAGTTTTTTATAAAGCAGAAGACTACCATCAAAACTACTTTAATGAAAATGGTGAGCAACCCTACTGCCAGTTTGTAGTAAGGCCCAAAGTAGATAAGTTTAAAAAGGTTTTTAAAGACAAACTAAAGAAATAAGCTAAATAATAAATCCCCTCAGCAATAGCGAGGGGATTTTAGTGCGGCAGAAGAGATTCGAACTCTCACGCCCGTTACAGGCGCTACCACCTCAAAGTAGTGCGTCTACCAGTTTCGCCACCGCCGCATCGAGGGATTGCAAAAGTAACAAGAAAACGGTAAACATAAAAAGCTCTTTTAGAGGTTGAGTGTTATCTTCTCAATACGATCCTGAAGGTAGTACCCTTGCCTACTTCAGATTGTTTTACAAATAAGGAGCCATGGTGGTATTTCTCAATAATTCGTTTCGATAATGAAAGCCCGAGCCCCCATCCTCTTTTCTTAGTTGTAAAACCAGGGTTGAAAACTTTTTTTATTAAATGCTTGGGAATGCCTTTCCCGTTATCTTTAATATCTATGTATATTGTATGTACCGTATTCACAACACTTATCTCTATTACTCCGCTTCCAGCCATAGCATCTAAAGCATTTTTTATCATGTTTTCAATTACCCAGTCAAATAGTGCAGCACTTAAACTCACACTAATAATATCTTCTTTCGCTAATAATTTTATGCTCACTTTATGCGGAGCACGTTTCTGCATATAATCCACCATATTCCTCAAGCGTTCAATAAGGTTTTCTTCTACTAATTGTGGAGAGCTGCCTACCTTACCAAATCGGTCTGCAACTAATTTCAACCTGTCAATATCCTTCTGCATTTCCGTTACAGCCATATCATTCACCGGGTGTTCTTTCAATAATTCTACCCATGCTTCCATAGAGCTCAGTGGTGTTCCCAACTGGTGTGCCGTTTCTTTTGACAACCCAACCCATACCTGGTTTTGTATAGAGCGGTGTGCTGAACTCAATGCTATTAATACAACAACAAGGAAAAGAATAATAATAGCTAATTGCACGTATGGGAAGTATCTCAATTGGGTTAATAGGTAGGATTCTCCGTAATACACATAGTTTTTGCCAGCTCCGAAATCAGAAACAATAGGAGCATGTTTCGACTTATATTCAGTTAGTTTATCATTAAATAGTTTTTTGGTATCCCTGGTTTTGGTCGTATCTACATTTCTATTACCAATTATATTACCTTTTTCATCGGTGAGTATAAATGGGATGGTTTTATCTTCAAATACAATATTGCTGATAAAAGAAAGATAAGGATCTCTGTTCGATGTATCCGTGCTCAGCATTTTAATGCCTGCTACCACCTGCTCAATTTTAAGCTTTTCCTCATTACCAAGTTTCGCTGCAAGGCGATTGGTATACAGCAGCGTTGCCCCCACTATAAACAGTGCTACTAATATCAGATAAGTTTTCCAATTAATGTATTGCCTCATAAGTTGGCTTTAAACGCTCTGTAAGTTAAAAATATTATGATTTTGATTGAATAACTATTATTTTTGCGGGCGGTAATTTCTCCTTCATGGATATAAAAAACGAATATAACGAGCACATAGTAGATAATGAAGCGGACATTGAGTTGGATAAACCATCAAAATCACGCTTTTTGTTCCTGCTTTTCTTCTTTGGATATTTCATTTTCGCCTGGGCTGGTTGCTACAATTTGTATCAGCACCACTACGAGAAAAATGATAAAATAACTGTTCCGGATAATACCCTGTACGATCCAAAATATAAATAATCCCGCAGTACAAGAATGATTGTCTGCCCCCACGATACTGCTGTTGTTATATTAAGCTATAATGGCAGAAAGTGGCACGAGTTGTTTTTACCTAAAATTGTTGAACAAGCCAAAGATGGTTATGATGTAATTGTAGTCGACAATGCATCTACAGACGATACGTATCAGTATCTTATCGATAATTTTCCAACAATACAAACAATTCAGATAGCAGTAAACCATGGTTTTGCAAATGGCTATCATAATGCACTAAAACAAATACAGGCAAAGTATTACATACTGCTTAGTTCCGATTTCGAAGTTACAGACGGATGGTTCCCTCCCCTTGTAAAAGCAATGAATGCTGACACCTCACTCGGTGCTTGTCAGCCTAAAATACGTTATTGGCGT
>JABDFN010000032.1 GCA_013286485.1 Bacteroidota bacterium | reverse complement strand
GTAAAAACAAGGGATATTTTTTTAATTATCTTTGATTTTAAGGAGGCGATACTATGTTTGAAGACGATTACCAAGAAGAGGGATCGAGATCGATGGATGAGTTGCTGCAGAGGTATGAAGATGTAAAACAAGGGCATGCGGTAAGCATGATGGACGAGGAAGATTTTGAGCGGATAGTAGAATACTATTTTCAAAACAATAATGAAGAACAGGCGTTGCTTGCCTGTGAAATAGCCCGTACGTACTACCCGTTTTCCGCATCTATATTATTAATGAAGGCCGAAATACTGACCCAGGCCCAGAAATACGGACAAGCACTAAAAGCACTGGACGATATGGAGCAGTATGACCAGCATAACCTAGACGCTGTATTGCTACGCTCGGATATATTGCTGGGACAATTCAAATACGACCAGGCAGCATTATTATTAGAACAAAAGAGTAAAGAATTTGAAAGCAAGGAGCTGATAGAAATATTATTAGAGCTGAGTGATGTATATGACGAGTGTGAAGAGTTTGACGCCGTATTTGATACACTAAAACGTGTAATAGCTATTGACAGGCGCAATGAAGAGGCACTGCAGAAAATTTGTTTCTGGGGCGAATTTACAGGACGGCTGGAAGAGAGTGTGCACATACACGAACAACTGACAGAAGAAGATCCGTATAATGCATTGGCATGGTTTAACCTGGGAGCAGCTTACCAGGGGCTGAAGTTGTTTGAAAAATCTATCGATGCCTATGAATATTGTGTAGCCGTAGATGAGAAGTTTGAATTTGCTTACCGCAATATGGCTGATGCTTATATGCGGTTGAAGTGGTACCAAAAAGCGCTGGATGCTCTTGAAAAACATTTGGAAATAGGCAAACCTGAAGATGTGATATATGAAGCGATGGGATTTTGCTATGAAAAGCAAAAAGATTTTCCAAAAGCAAGACATTATTACAGGCAGGCGTCGCAACTGAGCCCGCAGGATCATGGTATTTTTTATAAGATAGGCGAAACATACAGCCGCGAAATGCAGTGGGAAAAGGCAGTGAAGGCTTATTCTGTTGCGCTACACCTTGATAAAAACAATGCTTCTTATTGCATGGCTATTGGCAACTGCCTGATGGAAATGGGTGTGAACAGCGAAGCCTTAGTATGCTATTTGAACGCGGTGCGGCTGAAGCCGGGAAATAAAAGCACCTGGATAGCACTAGTACGCGGATTGTATATCACAGGCTATTTTGAAGAAGGCCTGACACAGATAGAAGTTGCGAAGGAACATTGCGGTGATAAAGCAGATTTCAGGTATTTTCAATCGGCACTGCTTTTTGAATCGGGAAAGACAAAGGAAGCGATGCTGCAACTGGAAAAAGCGCTGAGCATGTCTACTGCAAAGCTGAAAATATTTTTCTATCATTAAGAACACACTCCGTAACTTCTATTTACAAAATTACGGAATTATTAATAAACCAATATTATACTGCTATTCCGATGCCACAAAGGCAGTATGCTTAGCGTCTTCAACGCAATTTTACGTCTTATTATATGCAACAAATAACTGAACTTTACGTTAAGATACATATCTATGAAACACTTCTCTATTTATACTATAGCTCTTGCACTCTTAATGGGTCTGCTTGTTTCATGTTCTAAAAGCAGTAACAACCCCACAAAAACAAATATCAATCTCAGCGATACCACTTTATCAGTTACACAGGCTTATACCACAGGCAAGTGGAAAATTATATATGCAACCGGTGGTTTTATAAATCAACAAATAACTTTTCCTAATTCTTATCTTACAATAAGTAAAGATTCTCTCTTAAACACCAACAACGATACCATTGCATACCACCTTCCTATCACATGGGTAAGAGGCAGTTTCTATGCAGACTCAGCTTTTGTAATAACAAATAGTAATTATGGTATAGATTATATAGCACTTTCAATTACCAACGATACGCTTATGCTCAGTGATAATCACACCGAAGCTTTATCGTACAGGCTTATAAAAGCTAACTAATAATAATTGTCATTGCGAGGAACGAAGCAACCTCGCGAAATATAAATCTCAGTTTATCCTTTTAAAATAGTTGGCCAAAAATTACCTCTCTGTGCAACTTGTGATACAATTACAAATACATCTCCAAAAGAGTTTAATGCAGTCAATAAATATAAACAAACCATATTTAATACTACAATCCCCCCATCCTATAAATCTTAGTCCAGACACCCCACCTTCGGCATTCTTTTTGATATATAGTTTATATGAACCTTGAAAATGAAAATATGACGGTATACAATAGAATTCAAAAATATCCTATGTCTTATTTACATCCCCTCCCGAAGTTCGGGACCCCTCCTTCCGCTTTTATAAATATTTCCTTCCCCACAGGCACTAAAACCCATACAACCCTTTATTGTAGCATCTTATTATAGTTTTCCTATACGGAAGTAGTAGGAAATAAGCGGAAGTATGCGGAAGCAAAACGGAACCTAAATGAAAACGCCGCATCAAATTTCTTAATTCTTAATTCCAAATTCCTGACAAACCAAGCTTATTTTTGCACAGCTTTTAAATAACATATTTTTACTTTTTACTTTTGAATTTTAAACATGCCCGACTTATACATACATAATTCTTATACCCGCAAGAAAGAAAAATTCGAGCCACTCACACCAGGTCATGTCGGATTATATGTCTGCGGTCCTACTGTGTCAGGCGAGAGCCACCTCGGCCATGCACGCCCTTATATCACTTTCGACCTCGTTACACGTTATCTAAAACATATTGGTTATAAAGTGCGTTATGTACGCAATATTACTGACGCAGGTCACTTTGAAGAAGAAGGCCGTGAGGCAGTAGACAAAGTGGATGTAAAAGCAAAGCTCGAAAAACTGGAACCTATGGAACTGGTGCAGAAATACACCAACCTGTTTCATAAAGGCATGTATTTGTTCAATTGCGAAGACCCCACTATAGAACCAACTGCTACCGGCCATATCATCGAACAAATAAACATGATCGAAGATATTATTGCAAAAGGATATGCTTACGAAGTGAATGGCTCTGTGTATTTCGATGTAAAAAAATATGCGCAACACTATCCTTATGGAAAATTGAGCGGACGTGTTTTGGAAGATCTATTAGAAACTACCCGCGACCTCGACGGGCAGGATGAGAAAAGAAATAAAGTAGATTTTGCTTTATGGAAAAAAGCACCACCCGAACATATCATGCGTTGGAAAAGCCCATGGGGAGAAGGTTTCCCGGGTTGGCATATCGAATGCTCTGCTATGAGCAGCAAATATCTCGGTGAAACTTTTGATATACACGGGGGCGGAATGGATCTGCTCTTTCCGCATCACGAAAGTGAAATAGCACAATCTACTATTGCACATGGCCATCCGCCTGTTCGTTACTGGATGCATAATAATATGATCACTATCAACGGCAAGAAAATGGGTAAGAGCTATAACAATGTTATCAAGCTTAGCGAGCTCTTTAGCGGTAATCACCCAATGCTGGAGCAGGCTTATCATCCCATGGTCATACGTTTTTATATTTTGCAAACGCATTATCGCAGTACACTCGATTTTAGTAACGAAGCATTGCAGGCATCAGAAAAAGCATTACGTCGTTTATGGGAAGCATACGAAGTATTGCAAAAATTAAATGTCGGCACTAACAGTACTCCTTCAGATGCTGCATTAGATGGGCAGGTACGTAAATGGTGCGCAGAATGCGAAGAGTTTATGTGTGACGACCTGAATACGGCAAAAGTGATTGCAAACCTCTTCGAGTTGGCGCCGGTTATAAATGGCATCAAGGGCGGCCAAATAAAAGCAGATGCAATAAGTGCATCCACATATCAGTTATTAAAAGACACTTTTAAAACCTGGCTCGAAGATGTGCTGGGCATGAAACCGCTTGCAGTACAGCAATCCAATAAACTGGACCAGGCATTGCAGGTGTTAATAGATATCAGGAAAGAGGCACGTGCCCGTAAAGACTTTGCAACCAGTGACCAGGTAAGAAACAAACTCGCTGAGGCAGGTATATTATTAAAAGATGAAAAAGACGGTAGCGTTTCTTACACTATAGAATAAAACAATAATTGCCCCGACCTTCAGGTCGGGGATTAATAAAAAGAGAAGATTGGCTTTAGCCAAAATAAATAAAGGTCGCATCTCATGGTCTTACGACTTATGCCTTACGACTAAACAAACAAATGAAAAAACTTCCATTACTACTACGTTATCTCAGGGGGCACAGCTCCCAGGTGACATTGTATTTTATTACCAACCTGCTTGCCATAGTTTTTTCTCTTTTTACATTCACTATGCTGGCTCCTGCGGTAACGGTATTATTTGGTGCGGCCGATAAACCAAATCTTACTGCGGCTTCGGGCCTGATGGACAAATTAAAATACTTCCTCAACAGCACTATACTCAACCACGATAAGATGACATCGTTGTTATACATCATTATCATTGTTATCACTGCCACTATTCTAAAAAATTTATTTCTCTATATCTCCGTCTATATTCTCAATCCTCTGCGCAACATGATTTTGCGCAAATTGAGAAACGATCTGTTTACGAAAGTATTATCACTACCCATTGGTTTCTTCACCGAAGAGCGTAAAGGTGACCTTGTCTCTAAAATGACAAATGATATCAATGAGGTAGAGCTTTCTATCATGAGCATACTGGAAGTGTTCATACGCGAACCGCTTACAATTTTGCTCACCATCACGGCAATGATCATCATTAGCCCGCAGCTTACTTTATTTCTCATTGCCATTTTACCATTTGCAGGCCTAATTATTGGCAGACTGGGTAAGTCTATGAAACGCCCGTCAAACCTGGCGCAGGAACAGCTCGCCCATATGATGGGTGTAATGGACGAAACACTGGCTGGCATGCGTGTGGTAAAGGCTTTTAATGCCGAGCGCAATCAGCATTTAAAATTTACGGGTATTAACAATAAACTCTTTCGTTTTAAAAATAAAATAGCCGCTCGTCGTGAACTCGCATCACCATTATCTGAAACACTGGGTATTATCATTGTCTGTGTAATATTATGGTATGGTGGTAAACTTATTTTCTCCAATCATACATCATTAACAGGCCCTACGTTTGTTGCCTATATTGGTTTGTTCTCGCAGCTCATCACACCGTTTAAAAACCTGTCCAACGCTTTTTACAATGTGCAGAAAGGTACTGCTGCTTTGGAGCGTATTGAAGGTTTGCTGAAGACTGAAAACACAGTGGTTGAAATACCTAATGCTACACCAATAAAAGAATTCAAAAATAGTATCCAATTAAAGAATGTACACTTTTCTTACGGCGAAAGAAAAATACTGGATGGCATTGATCTTGAAATAAAGAAAGGCAAAACCATTGCATTAGTAGGTTCATCAGGCTCAGGAAAATCTACATTGGTCGATCTTATTCCCCGCTTTCATGATGTGGCAAGTGGTCAAATATTGATTGACGGTGTAAATGTAAGAGAACTAAAACTCGACGATCTTCGCAGGCTTATGGGTGTGGTTAGCCAGGATCCTATTTTGTTTAACGACACTATTTACAATAATATAACACTTGGTACTGGTGGCGCTACGCAACAGCGTGTTGAAGAAGCCGCACGCATTGCTCACGCACATGATTTTATCATGCAAAAGGAAAGTGGTTATGAAACAGAAGTAGGCGACCGGGGCACACGTCTTAGTGGTGGTGAGCGCCAGCGTATTACCATTGCCCGTGCAGTGCTCAAAAATCCGCCAATATTAATTTTAGATGAAGCCACTTCTTCTTTAGATACCGAAAGTGAGCGCCTGGTGCAGGATGCAATTAATGGCCTTATGCAAAACCGTACCTGTATTGTCATTGCTCACAGGCTTTCTACTGTAAAACATGCCGATGAGATCATTGTATTAAGTCACGGAAAAATCGTAGAGCGCGGCACTCATGCTTCTCTCCTTTCGCATGATGGTATGTATAAAAAACTCGTAGAATTACAGCAGGTAAAATAGATACGGTATATTTGTAGCGCAATGAAGGATCCCAAAAAAATATTAGTTACAGGCGGCGCAGGCTATATCGGCGGTCATACGATTGCAGACCTCATGGCCAATGGCTTCGACATCATTTCGGTTGACGACTTATCACGTGGCAGCATGCGCATGTTGCATGGAATAGAAAAGATTACAGGCCGTAAGGTGAAGAATTATAAAGTAGATCTCTGCAACCTCGAGGATACAGAAGCGATCTTCACTGAAAATCCTGGTATAGCGGGCATCATACATTTCGCTGCTTACAAATCTGTTCCCGAATCTGTTAGAGAACCGTTGAAATATTTCAGAAATAATATCAATTCTCTGGTGAATGTATTGCAATGTGCCAGGGAGAATAATATCAATCATTTTGTTTTTTCTTCTTCTTGCTCAGTTTATGGTAATGCTGAAAAACTCCCTGTGAGTGAGGATGCACCGCAGCGGGAAGCAGAATCTCCATATGCACGCACCAAGCAAATGGGAGAAAATATCTGTAAAGATTTTTCTGTACCCACCAGAAAATTTAATGTTACCCTGCTCAGGTACTTCAACCCCGTGGGTGCGCACCCCTCAGCCATGATTGGTGAATTGCAGCTAATACCCGAAAACCTTGTACCGGTTATAACCCAAACAGCTATCGGCAAACGTAAGGATATGCAGATATTCGGCAATGATTATCCTACGCGTGACGGTACTTGTGTTCGTGATTATATACATGTTATGGACATTGCCAACGCGCATACCAAAGCATTACAATACATGATAAGCGAAAAAAATACAGAACGCTGTGAAGTATTTAATTTGGGTTCGGGTAATGGCGTTACGGTATTAGAACTCATAAATGCATTCGAAAAAGTATCAGGCCAAAAACTGAATTACAAAGTAGGTGCACGTCGCCCGGGCGATGTAGTGGAAGTATATGCCAACAATGATAAAGCGCGTAAGATATTGGGCTGGGAAGCTAAATATAGTTTAGATGAAATGATGGACACTGCGTGGCGCTGGGAGTTGGAAATGAAAAAAGAAATGGAAGCCGCTAAACTTAATTAACTATTCAACCTATCAACTATCCCAGGTCTATCTCCGTATTATCACCAATATTCAGGCTTTGGCTCAATCCGCGCACATATGCATCGCTGCCTATGATCGAGTTATTCAATACCACTTCTTCCAGCTCAGCATAGGCGCCGATAATAGAATCCTTGATGATGGATGAATGAATAGTAGTATGCTCACCAATAGTAACGTTGGGGCCTATTATGGAGTGTTGGATATTACAACCATCGGCAATACTTACTGGTGGTATGATTACAGTTCCTTCATAGGAAGGTATTTTTTGCTTACTGTCTTCTGCCATTTGCTTTAATAGAATAGCATTGGTAGACAATAAACTTTCTTTCTTTCCGCAATCAAACCAATTATTTACCCTGAACGCCTTGAACTTAATTCCATTCTCTATCATTTGTTCCAGCGCACTTGTCAGGTGGTATTCACCATCCTCATCAGTGCGATCATGCAGATGCTTGCTCAACGCGCTATAGAGCGCCTGTGTTTCTTTTATATAGTACACACCCACCATCGCCATATTGCTCTTGGGAATCAATGGCTTTTCTACTACACGCATCACCACATCTTTATCATCCAGTTCGGCTACGCCAAAGCTCCTCGGATCATCTACTTTGCGTACACCGATTTCTGATGTATTGCTATTCAATATACTCTTCACATTATAATCGCATACCGTATCTCCCAGCACTATGATCACTTCTTCATCTCCTACAGCGTCTTTTGTCAGCCATATAGCGTGGCCGGTCCCGCGGCGATCATTTTGTGTAATAAGTGTATAAGAAAGTTTGGGGTATGTTTTGGCTATATAGCGTTGTATCTTTTCACCGAGATAACCTATCACGAATACGAACTCTGTTACACCCGCATCGAGTAATTGGTCAACGATGACACTCAAAATAGTCTTCCCGGCCAAAGGTATCAACGCCTTTGGCTGAGTGTAAGTAAGTGGGCGCAGCTTAGTTCCCGCACCGGCAACAGGTATAATAGCCTTCACAAAATTGAGTTTTGCAGCTCGAAAATAGTATAATCTTGGTTAATGGGGTAATTTGGCAGGTATCTTATACGTTAAGAATTAGTCCCTTATAGTAAGTTTTATAGGGTAGAGCATTACAGTCTTGTCCATCGGGGATATACTGCAATAAATATCTGTTATAGATATTATATCCCCAGAAAGAGTATTATTAAAGATAGTTTCTATCGTATCATCAAATTTATCACCCGCCACTTTTCTCGTAAGCATTACTTTATTATTTCTGATTACCTGGATGGTGAATTTTGTGATCAGGTATTTGAACGGGATATTTGTAGTAGTATGTGTTACACGAGGTAAGATGCCTGTTTGAGAAAGCAATATTTTCTTAGAGATATCGCCTTTATTTTTTCCTGCAACAAAGGCTTCCAATTCAGGTAAAGAAGCCTCCTGGCTATAACTGCATATTGTAAAACAGCAGGCAATTAACATTGTGATGATACCTTTCATAAAATCTTTCTACAGTTTCAATTATTAAATTGTCGAATTAACCTCTGCTTCTTCTCCGTACATCTGTCCCTGGTATTTCAATGATGGTGACACAATTAATTTTCCTAACCCCAACTCATTCCATTTCTTATCTACACTTACTATAGTGGCATCATCCGCAACAATAATATTTGGCCACGGCCTGTCAAACCCATCCAGTTCTTTTGTTTTGCGTGTGCCGTCAAAACCAATTACGGCTTTGTTCTTGTCATACATATGGTCGCGCTTCGGGTCCAGGTTATTGCAAAACCGCCATAGTGTGTCAGCAATATTATTTACATCAACTGTATATTCTACATACAATACCATTTTTATATAGTTCAGTTCAGGTAATTCGCATATGCGTTCATGCAATTCCTTAATATGATTTGGACGATCTTTTTTCACACTGATAAATAGTACAGGTATATCCCATTCTCTTACAAGCTTATCATTCACTCCTTTTATCTCACCAAATTGAGTTAATGAAACACCTCTTCTCCCCCTTGGAGAGCGTCCCGAAAATTCGGGAGAGGTGAGGTCGGCCTTCTCCTCTTCAAATTTTTTCGTTCCGTCTATACACATCTTGCCTCCGAATCCCAATCTGGAGCAGCTATGATCCAGCACATCCATAGGGCCTTGGCTAAAGTATATATCAGTCGCCGGATCCATGTTATCAAACACATACTTTGCCAAAGCTTTATAATTATCAAGCTTCACATCACCATCTGTCAACACCAGTATTTTGTTAAACATCATTTGCCCGGCTCCCCACATTGCATTCATCACTTTTTGTCCTTGTCCGGGGTAATCTTTTTCTATACTCGCTATCACCAAATTATGAAACACGCCCTCCACAGGCATATTCATATCTTTTATCTCAGGTACCATTGCCATTTTTATCGGTGTAAGGAAAATACGCTCGGTGGCTTTACCCAGCCATGCATCTTCCTGTGGAGGAATACCAACAATAGTTGCAGGATATACTGCATCTTTTCTATGCGTTATCGCTGTAACATGAAATTTAGGATACCAATCTGGTAAAGAATAGTAGCCTGTATGATCACCGAATGGACCTTCCCAGATAAGTTGATCGTCAGGGTCCACATAACCTTCAATAATAAAATCTGCATCTGCAGGCACTTCTATCTCAGGTTGTGTGAGACATTTTACAAGCTCTACTCTTTTTTTACGAAGAAAGCCCGCCAACATATATTCATCTACATTTTCAGGTAGTGGTGCGGTAGCTGCATAAGTAAATATCGGGTCACCACCCAAAGCCACTGCAACAGGCATGCGTTTATTTAGCTTCTTGTATTCATTAAAATGCTTAGCACTTACTTTATGTTTATGCCAGTGCATAGCAGTTAGCTTAGGGCCAAATACCTGCATACGATACATACCGATATTCCTTTGCCCTGTGTTAGGATCTTTGGTATGCACACTTGGTAACGTTAAAAATCTGCCGCCATCTTTAGGCCAGCACTTTAATACGGGTAATTTGTTCAGATCAGGTTGTTCCATTACTACCTGTTGACAAGTTCCGCGCCCATTCACTACTTTCGGCATCCATGATGCAAATTTGCTTAGCTCAGGTAGCATCGCCAATTTCTCAAGTATGCCATGTTTGGGTGCAGATAATGTTTTAAAAGCAGCCTCAATATCCCTGCTCACATCATCCATCTTATCTACGCCGAGTGCCATGCACATACGCTTTTCACTTCCCATGCTATTTATCAGCAACGGGAAATTGGTGCCTGTATTCTCAAACAGAAGTGCTTTATTTTTATCAGGTGTTTTACTTACACGGTCAGCTATCTCGGCTATTTCTAATATAGGGTCTACAAAGGTTTTTATCCTTACCAACTCACCTGCCTTTTCAAGTGTATCTATCCAATCTCTAAGTGAACGATGCATAAGCAAAGGTAAGAATTCTGCTCCCTGTGCGTTACATGCTGTTATCCGTTTTTTGTATATTACATGTACAATAAATACAACTATATGAAAAACCTCATAAAAATATTTGTGTTGGCGATATACCTTATTAGTTTCAATAGGGCAGGTGCGCAAACAGAAGTCACCTTTTATACAACTAAAGGCAGCTTTAAAGTTGCACTCACCGATACACTTACGCCTGTAACCGTAGATAGCTTTAAAGCCCGTGTTTCACAAAAGTTTTATGATGGATTAATTTTTCATCGTGTTATAGACGGTTTTGTAGTGCAAGGGGGCGATCCGCTCGGCACAGGTTTTGGCGGACCAGGCTACACGCTTCCTGATGAATTTAGCTCACCTCTTAAAAATATACAAGGCACAATAGCAATGGCCAATACCGGGATGCCACATTCTGGAGGTAGTCAGTTTTATTTTAACCTTGTTAATAACAGTTCACTTGATGGTAAGTATACGGTCTTTGGACAAGTGACTACCAACTTTACGGTTGTGCAAACAATAGGTCACGTGCCTGTTGACGCCAACAATAAACCATTAACTAATGTTTACATGGACAGTATCAGAATAACAAAACGTCTTGCGGTACCTAATCTTGAAAATAATATAGCAATCCATATTTCACCCAATCCATGCAATGGAATATGTAGTATTGATCTGCCTGCAGTTGCTACGAAAGTGGACATAGTAAATATAGAAGGAAAGGCAGTATACCATACTGAAGCTATGGGGATTATAAAAATAGATTTGCAAGACCAACCTAAGGGCCTCTACATAGTACACATTATCAATGAGAAGGGTGCCTTCGAAACGAAATTAGTTGTGCAATAAAAAGGGCGATAACTATCATTGAAAAAAGAACATCGTTTCTTTATTAATTTTGCTTCAAATAACTCCGTATGAAAAAGATATCTTTATTCCTTGTCTTTCTGTTTATATACACCGTTTCTTTTGCTCAAACGAAATATTATAAAGGTGAGTGGAGCAAAACAGGCACAAGCTATGTTTTCAAAGCTTTTGTAAAGCTCGAATTTAAGGGCAGTAAAATAGAAGGTGAAATACTCTGGACTATAGCCTTGGCCAACCAATTGGACAGTAGCATGGCTGCGTATTATAAAAATAAAATGAATCGTCTGGGTGTAGAAGTAATAAGCGGTGATTATAATGCTGTAACAAGAGACGTAAGTTTTGCTGGGGTTAGTAAAATAGATCCCGACAATATCATAGGGCTTGATATATATGCACTTAAATTATCCTCAGATGGCATTAAACTTTTTGGTAAAACAGAATCTGGTGGTACTGGGAAAGGCGTATTCTATGCTGTAGCTGCACCGGGTTCACAAGAAGAATATAAAACAATGAGAGAGAAAGTAAGACAATAGCTGGGATGTTGCGAATTCAAAAATGTTTATTGACGTGCATATTACTAATTTTGTCTTTGACAGCCTGTAATGAAAGAACAAAAGTATCTGCAAATAAAAGTCCCATTGCACAGGCTAGGACTGATAACGAATGGAATAAACATAAAATAGATTCTTGCTCCCGTTTATTAAAAACCGGAGACCTCGTGTTGAGAACAGGTGTAGAGGTAACCAGCTATATGCTGCGGCAAATGAACCTGTATAATAAAACATATTCACATAGCGGGCTGGTAATAGTGGAGAATGGCGTACCTTTTGTCTATCATAGTATAGGCGGAGAAGAAAACCCCAATGCGGTATTGCGAAAAGATCCTGTAAAAGTATTCTTTAATCCTGCTAATAATTTTGGCTTTGCTATTGCACGCTATGATATGGATGACAGCACTATAAATAAATTGGTTGAAACTGTGAAGCAATTCTATAAAGAAAAAAGAAAGTTTGACCTTGACTTTGACCTAAAGACAGATGATAAGCTATACTGCACAGAGTTTGTATATAAAGCTGTATTGCAAGCTACAGGCGATACGGCTTATATTAAAACAGTTACAGCATTCGGCCATACTTACGTAGGTGTTGACAATTTATTTATGAATAAGCATACCAGGATGATTTGTGAGGTAAAATTTAAGTAATACCTTTGCAACCTGCTACATAGTGCAACTATAATAGAATCGGGTTAATCAAAAAACATAGTATGAAAAAATTATTCTTCCCTGCTTTTGGATTGCTGGCATTAGCAATAGTATTTACCGGCTGTAATACTAATTCGCCGAAAGATGCAGCCCAGAAATGGCTCACAAGCTTCTATCATTTAGATTATGAAACAGCAAAGAAATATTCAACTGAGGAAACGAAAAATTTGTTGACAACAATAGAACAATTAAGGACACTGAACAGTGATTCTGAGAAACAACAAATGAAACAATTGAAAGTAGAAATAAAAGATGTGAAAGAAAAGGGCGATACTGCTATGGTTAGTTATACATTATCTGATAGTCCTAAAGAACAAAAGGTGAAACTGATAAAAATTCAGGGCAAATGGTTAGTAGCAAAAAGCAAACAAGATGATATGGGCGATGACAGCGATAATGACCAGCAACCACCTGCCTCGCCGGATTCTACTACAGCCCCAATGGCTGTAGATTCGACTGCGGCACCTAAGTAAAAGCAGGAACTGAAATAAAATTTTATAAAGGCTACTTCAATGGTAGCCTTTATTTTATCTTTAAGTTATGGCGTTGAATTATATATGGGCAGCATTTCTCATTATTGGGTTTATAGTAGCTGTATGCAAGGCTATATTCCTTGGAGAAACAGGTTTGCTGTCTGACATGATGAATGGCCTTTTTGACAGTGCCAAAACAGGTTTTGAAATTTCTATTGGCCTTACTGGGGTAATGAGTTTGTGGCTGGGCGTAATGAAAATAGGAGAAAAAGCTGGTGTTATCAAAGCTTTTTCAAAAGCGGTAGCTCCGCTGTTCCGTGTATTATTTCCCGGTATACCTAAGGAACATCCCGCTAATGGCAGCATGGTAATGAACTTGAGCGCTACTATGCTGGGCTTAGATAACGCAGCCACACCTCTCGGCCTGAAAGCTATGAGTGAACTACAAGAGCTAAACACAGAAAAAGATACAGCCAGCAATGCTCAAATTATGTTCCTGGTGCTGAATACAGCAGGTATCATGCTGATACCTACTACCATAATAGCTCTGAGGCAAACAATAGCTGTGCAACAACATCTGGTTGGGTTTAATGCGGCAGATATTTTTCTGCCAACACTTATCGCCACCTTTATTGCATTTATTTCAGGCATTATTATTGTATCCATATTCCAGCGGATCAATATTTTTAAATTACCGGTACTCATTTTCATTGCTGGTTTTTGTGGGCTGATAGCATTGCTACATTACAATTTATCAGGCATGCCGGCAGATGAAATGAATAAGGCTATGGGCGCCATTGGTAGCGGTGTTATACTCACCATCATTATTCTTTTTTTATGTGCGGGTCTGATCAAAAAACAAAATGTATATAATCATTTTATTGAAGGTGCAAAAGAAGGGTTCACAGTTGCCATTCGTATCATACCTTTCCTGGTGGCTATGCTGGTTGCTATCAGTGTGTTTCGCACATCTGGCTGCATGGATTATATTGTAAATGGCATAGGACATATTACTGCTTTCTTTGGATTAGATACCCGTTTTGTACCCGACCTGCCTATAGCATTGATGAAACCGCTCAGTGGTAGCGGATCACGTGGATTAATGGTAGACGTGATGAAAAATTATGGTGTGGCCTCTTTCCAGGGAAAGCTGGCAGCTGTAATACAAGGATCAACAGAAACCACCTTTTATGTATTAGCTGTATATTTTGGCAGTGTGCAGATAAAGAATACACGTTATGCATTGGCCGCAGGGCTGGCGGCAGATATAATAGGACTTATTGCAGCAATTGTGGTGGGGTATATGTTCTTTGGATGATCTTGAGAAACTCATGTCGTTTTCCTGGTAAGCCATTGCTGTACTTCAGGTGCAACATAGTCGTCCATTTTTTGCAATAATTCTTCAATAGAAGAACTAACTAATAACATCCGGTTCACCTCTTCGTTTAGAAATCCCTCACGAACCATACTGTCTGTAAGCGCCTGTAAAGAATCGTAATATCCATTTATGTTCAGCAAGCCGATAGGTTTTTGATGTAGACCCATCTGCCCCCATGTAAGCATTTCGAAAAGCTCGTCCATGGTGCCCCACCCCCCCGGCATAGTAATAACAGCATCGCTAAGTTCATGCATTTTAAGCTTGCGCTCATGCATGGTATTCACCTTTATTGTTTCAGTAAGTCCATGGTGCATGATCTCTTTGGTCTGCAAGAAAACAGGTATCACACCTATTACTTTTCCGCCATTTTCCAAAGCCCCTTCTGCAAGCGCGCCCATTAAGCCTATGCGCCCACCACCATAAATAATACGAATGTTTTTTTCTGCCAGCACTGTGCCTAATTCATAAGCAGCCTCCCGATATGTTTCATCATATCCTTCGCCCGAACCGCAGAAAACTACAACGCTCTTCATATATGTAATTCTATTTCCGTCAAATGTAATGGATGACAGCCTTTAAAAAAATTGTTTTTATTTGAAACGGGAGGAAAGGTATGTATAGTTATTTATGAAGCGCTTTGGTAATTTGCTCCACACCGATCATGATAACGGCTGAAATAACTGAATGTTTTGCATTATCAGTTGCCTGTGGCAATAAAGAATCAGGTTGGATGAGGGGGTTTGTAACGGCTATTGTGCCATTTCTGTATTGCTTAAATCCTGCAGACATTTCATCCCAATTGAATACCATCATGCAAACCATGTACAAAAGAACAGACCATAGTATGGACTTGCCAATGAAATATGTGATTCGCAAGGAATGTTTTTTCATAGTTTGATCTTTTCAATTATAAAATTCCGATATTTTATTGTTAATCAGCCTCCCTCAAACAGGGGGATTTTTAATCTTTTACAAAGGTAGCTGTTTTATTGCCAATTCTTACCCAATAGGTGCCTGCAGGCAGGGCACGTATATCCAGGTCCACTTTGGTGTTATTTCCAGAATTGGTTTTGCTCATACACTTCCCCATACTATTGTAAAGATATATAGTTGAGGTTGTGTTGTTTTCTTGTATTATAATAGTGATTTTGTCTTTAGCAGGGTTGGGATATACTTGTAAAGCAACCGTTTTATTATTGAAGACAGGAACGCTTGAAGGGCCACCGTTCATTAAACCCATCTTCATACCATTGCCAAAGCTGGTTACCCACATTTCATTAGTATTATAAGGGTTGAAATACACTCTTTCCGGTTGACGGAAAGGATAAGAACTAACAGAATCAAATACGGGTGAAGATGTGTTCATGTTATTGCTTACCCAAAGTCCTTGTGTTTCTGTAGTAAGGAATGCCTGACTTTTAGTTTGCGGATTGAAGGTAATAGAAGTAACACGATCGAATTGAGTGCCGGTAAGCTTTGTCCAGCTTGCACCGCGGTTGGTAGTTTTATATAACCCTCCTTGCCCGCTCGAAGTACTACCCCAATGCGTGAACACACAAGCATACCAGGTGTTTTGCAAGGTGTCTGACGGGTCCACAACAATATCTTTTGTCCAGTATTGCATATTTATATCGCTTGCATCTGTCCAGCTTGAAGTGCCAGGATCAAACAAAAATGCTCCTGAGCTTGCTGTAAATTGACCGCTGGTATTTATTCTTCCGGAGTAGGTGCACAATACTTTACTATCGTTCAACACCACTATACTTGCAGGGTGTCCTTCGGTGCGTGGCGGAGCAGGCAATTGTGTCCATGTACTACCTGCATGGGCACTAAGATTACTGGTCATCCATATGCCGCCAGCTAAGCCTGTACCTGCATGATTGATAACACTTGCGTACATTTTATTGGAATCATTGGGGTCAATAGCCAACCAAAAAATGGGATGATTGAACGAATGCAGAGTTGACCAATTAGCACCGTTATCAATCGAGTAATTTATTTTTCCGCTTGCATCTGAAGCGTCCAGTTGTGCATCTTTTAAACGTGTGCTTTGGTACATATCATGAATGCCTGAGGTGCTTGCAAAAATTGTTCCACCGGGTGTCAAAGCAATACGATAAGTAGAGTTTACACTCAATCCATTATACGTAAAGCCCCAGCTTTTACCACTATCTGCGCTACGAATGGCGCCTATATCGCTATACCCTGTCATCATTTGATCAGCGCTTTGCCAGGTAACTTGCCAGCAGGAGGTATTTTCCATGCCAATAGAATGATATACCTGTTGTTTGGGTGTAGCAGTATTCGCAGCATGCTGGTCCGCAATATTTACATAGGCCTGTTTCCAGTTAACGCCACCATCTGATGTTACATGTACAAATCCAAAATCACCAAACATTACTTTGTTAGAATTATAGGGTGCCACTTCTATTCCGAAGCAAGTTTGTCCCCAGCTCCAATTCTTATCACCATTGTAACCGCTCCAGCCTGTAGTTATATTTTGATTATTAGTTGTCTTAAAAACTTTATTCCATGTACTGCCACCGTCTGTAGATTTATATACAAGATTAGCACTCAGTGCAAGATCTTCACCTGCCAGGTAAATCGTATTAATATCGTTCCATGCCATACCTGTGTACATCACCCAATCATTTGAAAAAGTGAGCCCTGTGGATTTTGACGTCCAAGTTCCATTTGCATTATCCATGGTGTAAACTCCGGCAGCAATCCCTGAATTATCATAGGGCATGATGCCTGCATATACATCTACCCTAAGTGCAGTGATGCATATAAAACGTATAGTACTGCCCGTTTTTGCACCTGAGAAACTTAGTATCACCTGCCCTGGAGTAATACCTGAAGTGTTCATTCTGGAAAAAGAAGTACCGCCATTTGTAGAATAATATAGCCCCTGGCTGGTGCCTACATAAATATTAAGACTATCATAAAATACACCGCAAAGATTAATACCTACTGTAGAACTGGTATCGTTTACTATTGTTTGAAAACTTGTGCCACCATCATTCGTTATATAAATAGAGCCATAATCGCCCATTATCATTTGATTCTTGTTTTTGTAATTGGCATACATACCATATATCTCATTGCCTGCGGAATATGCAGCAAGTTTTGTCCATGTATTACCGCCGTTTGTTGTTTTTACAGGATAACCATTATTGCCATCATTAAAATTGCTGTATGCGGTATTAGCATCATTAGTAAATTCATAAGTGGATACATTGAGCGCCTGCAATTTGCTGTAATGTATTTGGTACCAAGTATTACCATAATCGGTGGAGTGAAACATCTCACTCATATCACAGGCTACATAAAATTCATTATCATTGGCAGGGTTTATCCTGGGGAAAAACATAGAACCACCTCCACCAACACCGCGTGCATGAAAGCTGGTAGGTTGCGCAATTGCGTTTATGCAAAAGAGGAATGATAATAATAGCGTGTAAATATGCTTCATACAAAAGTTTAGAGGTATAGAAAAGGGCGCAGGTGATAATATATAGACGTACAAAATACGAAATATGTTAGGTTAAAATACCGAGTTTGAATTATACATGCAAAAAAGCCCTTCAAATAATATTGAAGGGCTTTGTGTTTTAATGATCTAACTTAGTATGAATCAATTCCTTTGCTGTAAAAAACTAACAATTTTATCTCTTTCTACATCAGTTATTAATGCGCGGGTTTGCATATGCATACCTATGGTTTTCCACTGATCAGGAGAAAATGTTGAAGGAGAAGGTGTATTATGGCATCTTTGACAATTCTCGCCCCAAAGTTGTGCTCCTGATTTTGCGGCAACGGCCTTGCTGGCTACACAGCTATCAAATACACAAGCTACAGCAGCAAATGCTACTAAGATTGTTAAGAATATTTTATTAGTTATTGCTTTCATAAAATCAGTTTTAAAATTCAGTTGAAAATTGGAGGTAAAATTTATTATCAGTAGTTGAAGCTACTGTTACGCCAATTGCAGGATTATCATTTACGTTTGTATTGATGATTTCATAAGTAAATTTCAATACAGAACGCCAGCTTGTCCAGTAACAAATGCCAATATCGGTTTCGTTCACATTTTGTTGCCAGGCTGAGTTATCAGGTGTTATATAATTAGCGTAACGAAATGCCAGTTCAAAATTCTTCAATATTTTATTTTTCAAAAATGCAGGTCTTGCTGACACCTGTGCAAACAATGCTGTTGTAGTATTTGTAAAGCTGAAAGTTTGTGTAGAATCAGTTGGATTCGTATAATCCTGTTTGCTGATATTGATCATATTATATTGCCCCTTTACATTAAACAGAAACTTCTTAATTCTTTTTACATAAGAAAGATCTACCGCATACATATTAGTACTTGCATTTTTAAATACTGAGTTTGCATCACCTACATTACCAAACATACCAGAGATACCTACCTCAAGACTTGAATTTGAAAATGGTAACAATGCTAGTCGGCCTGTAACTGTCCTGTTATTATTATTATCAGTAACTCCAACACTTTGTATCGTTCCATCAGGTAATAGTTGCATGCCGTTGGTAAGACTCACATCATAACTCCATTTCATATTGCCCATTGGCAAACCACCTTCTACTTCAACACCAAAATCACTTGAAGGGGGCATACTTGATATACCTATCGGATCGCCTGCAATTTTATTTATCCAGCCTGCAGCAAGTCGTTTATTGTAAATACCAAATGGTAATACAAAATAGCCTGCCCTGATAATTAGGCCCGGTGCAGCAAAGTAAGAAACATCAGCCCAGTTAACACCAAGTGAATTACCGGTAAATGAGGGTTCAAATTCAAGTAGGACCTTATTGCTTTGCCTCCATAATAACATCGGGCTAAATTCAAAATGGTCAGCATCAGCCAGGCTGTTTGTGGTAGTAGTTACGCCACCTGCTTTGTTTTGATCATTAACATAACCGAATGTCATAAGGCCAACAACCATAAAATGACTATCACCTGATCTGTGTGATCTACTCTCTTCTTCCAATGCCTGCACTTTTGCAGATAATTGGGATACAGATGAATCTAATGATATCTGATCCTGGCAATAAGCATTATAATTAACTCCGCAGAGAAGTGTTAGCGTACTTAATAATATTGTTTGTACTTTTCTCATAACCATTATTTTTTAGGTTTTTTTGATAATGTGCGTATGTATGTTACCAACTGCCACACCTGTTCTTGCGGTAATGATCTGAAACTTGGCATGGGCCCCTTACCGGTAAATACTTTCCAGAATATAGCACCATCTGATTGGTTTTGAACTTTGGCGGAAGTGTGGTCGGCAGGCGGAACGGTTAACCCTGCAGAAGCTACTCCGTCACCCTTCCCTTTGTCGCCATGACATGCCACACAAAGGCTGGCATATAATACTTTACCCTGCACTATTGCTTTTTCATTACCCGCAAACGGATTCTTCATGGCATCAGCTGATGCAGGTGCTACAAACGCTGTTTGCTGGCTGTAACCTGTATTAGCTATGAACAGCATAACTAAAAACAAAACAGGCATTCTTTTACAGATATCCATATGTTGCTGATTTTTCTAAGTTAAAATGTGTTTCAGGTGAATAATAGATTAAAGTCTATCTCCCTTTTACGGGTGCAAGGTAGAAACGCTAAATGTCCATACCGATGACAAAAAGCATATGAAATGATGACAATTGTCATGTTTCTGCTAATTAAAATATGGCTACTTTAGCAGAAATAATTCATCTAAGTTCTTTGATGTATTTAAATACAATTAAAACCACTATAAAATGGGCACAAAACATGTTTTTATCATTTTGATCGGTACAATTTTTTTATTGTCCGCTTGCGGTTCTAACCAACAACCCACCTCCAATAATCAAAAAGACACTTCAGGTACACCAGCTGCCAATACGCCTGCTCCGGATAAAGGAGTAGGAAAGTTTACAGATGTAAAATTGACACACCCGCTTGACGAAACAATGGTTAAAAAAGGAGAAGCTATTTTTAATGTAAAATGTATGGCTTGCCATAAACTTACCGATGAAAAATTAGTTGGACCCGGCTGGAAAGGCATCACTGACAGAAGGACACCCGAATACATTATGAATTTCGTAACCAATACAGATGACATGCTGAATAAAGACCCTAATGCAAAAGCTTTATTGGAAGTATGTATGGTACGTATGCCTAATCAAAATCTTACCGACGATGAGGCGAGGGAAATACTGGAATTCATAAGAAGGAATGACGGTAAGAACTGATAATTATAACTTTTCAGCTTTGCAACTATATTTGGTAAACTGTAGCTGCTTTTCAATTACTTGTCTTTTGTATTTGTTTCATCTTTGAAATAAAGATGAATATTGCACCCAGGAATAGCCAAATACTTACTACCCAAAGAAGCCATGCATATACCTTACTGCTAAACCAAAGCATATTCCCCAATCCCTGAGTCATTAATATTACTTCGTTTATTATCACACCAGTTGCAAAAACGAGTATGCCTTTTTTTGTTAAGCTGTTTTGGGTATTTAAAATATTGGTTTGTAAAAGGTGTGCAAGAAGATACAATGTTGTAAAGCCTAGCAACACAAGATGTAAATACCCTATTATTACAGCCCTGTCTCCAAATACGAGTTTTCCAAGCCAGGGGATAACCGTACCCATTTGCAGAATTGTTTTTAACCCAAAGGCGATAATGGCGAGCAATCCAATAGTTCTGGCAAATGAATTGAGGTTTTTTATTTGACCCTTAATGTCTCTTAGGAATACAAAAAGCGCGATAAGTACCCAAATTAGTAGCACACAGCTGCCGAGGGCAATGAAATGAATAAAAACATTTTGAACGTGCCACAAATATGAAATGAACAGACTGGGCAAAATTGAAATTGAAATTGCTATTGCAAAGTATAAACTTGCCCTGGCTCCCTTTTCATTAAGGTCTTTGTGAATAAGATTAATGAAAAGCGAGAATACACCTAAAGCAAAGAAGCCGTTATATTGAAAATGTAGGTAAGTATAAATTG
>JABDFN010000031.1:1271-21784 GCA_013286485.1 Bacteroidota bacterium | reverse complement strand
ACAAAGGTGCATATGCCTGAAGTGATGCAGACAGGTTTATTTGTAGATAGTAAGTTGTGCAGATTGCTGGAACAGGACGAGGTGGAAGGTGTGACTTATGTTGCACAATACTTTTGTGAGGGTGTAGAGCAGTATAATAAGTATATTTCTCAATATTCGCAAGAGATGCGCGAAAAAGGAATACAGCTTTTTGGAGGCAGATTTATCGCATTCCGAACAATTATGGAAGTATTGTAACAATGCTGTATTCAGAACCTTTTAAATGATGTTAATGTTAAGCAAAATCCCTGCCAATACGCTGAAACCCTTTACTGTAAAGGGGTTTCAAATCTGTATCCTCGCGCTGTTAACAAATATGTTTTTTTATCCTGCCGAAACGTGCTACAGGCAAGGGTTTTAACGAAAAAAAATATTTCATATTGTATTTGGAACTGTGAGAAAGGTGAGTATATTTGCTTATCCTCTAAAAAATATTTATTTATTTCACAACAAAACACAAGTAAGTATGAACAAAGCCGAATTAATTGACAAAATTGCCAAGGACGCAGGCATTACAAAAACACAAGCTAACGAAGCTCTTGATTGTTTTACAAATTCTGTTGTAGCTTCTTTAAAAAAAGGTGATCGTGTAACACTGGTTGGCTTCGGTACTTTCTCAGTATCTGAGCGTTCAGCACGTAACGGTCGCAATCCGCAAACAGGAGAAGTGATTAAGATCAAAGCACGCAAAGTTCCAAAGTTCAAAGCTGGAAAAGAATTCTCAGGCAAAATCAGCGGTGGTAAAAAATAATCCCCGCCGGGAGAGCAAAAGCAAGAAGCGGAAGTTTCTTGCTTTTTTTATTTTTGTAGACTAAAAACAATCATATTATGGGCAGAGGCGATAAACGCACGAAAAAAGGGAAGATTCAAATTGGCAGTTTTGGCAAATTGCGTCCCCACAAAAAGAAGACAGTCAAAAAGACTGCAAAAAAAGGATAGCTTATTATAAAGACCGCAGAGCGGTCTTTATTTTTAGTATACCATTTTGTTTTTAGGTTTATGAATAATAAGGTACTTTTGCAGCGCTTCAGATATCCACAAAGAATATTTATCCTTCATGCACAAATTTCATAATAAAGACGTCTCTAACAGTAGGTTTTATTGGTTCGCATATTGTAGAATATTTATTGAAACATGGTGCGGGGGAGGTTCGTGTACTTGATAATTTTCTTACTGGTCATAAAAGGAATATTGATATTTTCGCAAGCAATAAGAATTTTGAATTTATTGAAGGGGATATAAGAGATGTTCAGACATGCAAAAAAGCGTGCAATAATATTGATTATGTATGCCACCAGGCAGCATTAGGATCTGTTCCTCGATCAGTAAAAGACCCCGTCGCAAGTAATGAAGTAAATGTATCGGGGTTTCTAAACATGATTACTGCGGCAAAAGATAGCGGCGTAAAGACATTTGTTTATGCCTCCTCCTCTTCGGTATATGGAGATGAACCTAATTTACCTAAAAAAGAACCTCAGATCGGAAATGCGTTGTCACCATACGCGGTTACAAAACGCACGAATGAACTATATGCTGAAGTATTTGGTAAGCTGTACAATATGAAAACTGTCGGGCTAAGGTATTTCAACGTTTTCGGCCCAAGGCAAGACCCCAATGGGCCATATGCTGCTGTTATTCCTTTATTTGTCAGTGGTATATTAAAACAAATCCCCGTTTATATAAATGGTGATGGAGAACAAACGAGAGATTTTACATTTGTTGAGAATGCAGTGCAGGCTAATATACTAGGATTACTGACAGATAATGATAAGGCATTTGGGCAGGTATATAATGTGGCTGTAGGAGAAAACTTTTCTGTAAATTTTTTATACGAATCGATCAGGAAAATTTTAGGGGTGGAACATCAACCTACATATCGTGAACCAAGAGAAGGAGATATTCGCAACTCTTTAGCCGATATATCAAAGGCAAAACAATTATTGGGCTATCAACCTACTCAAAAATTTCTGGATGGCTTAGCAAAAACAGTAGACTTCTTTAAAGAAGCGAATTTGTAAACTAAGGAGCCAGCCTGCTTTTAGCCCAATTGTTACCATCATTTGTAAAGAGTATCCGGTCGTGAAGGCGATTGGCACGCCCCTGCCAGAATTCAATTGTTTGAGGGATGAGTCGGTAGCCACCCCAATACTCAGGACGGGGAATCTGACCTTCTTTGAATTTATCTTCGTAATGTTTATGATTCTTGTCTAAGATACTTCTGTCAGTAATAGTGTCACTTTGAGGAGATGACCATGCGCCTAATTTGCTGCCTTTGGGCCTAGATTGGAAATAATCATCACTTTCTTGCGCTGATACTTTTTCTATGGTACCTTCTATACGCACCTGTCTTTCTAATTCCTTCCAATAAAAAACAATTGCTGCATGCGGATTTGAATGTAATTCTTTGCCTTTGGCGCTGTTATAGTTAGTAAAGAAAACAAATCCTTTTTCATCCAACCCTTTCAGTAATACTATCCGGGCATGTGGTTTGTTTGCTGCGTCTACCGTGCAGAATGTCATTGCATTTACATCTTCTATTTCTGCTTTATGTGCTTCAGTAAACCATTTAGAGAAAAAAAGGATCGGGTCATCACCAACAATAGTTTCGTCAATGTGTGTATGACGATACTCTTTGCGAATATCGGCGATATTTAGATCGTGGTGGTCCAATAAATTACTTTTCTTTAGAACCTGACCCCAGGTACTTAGCCATAACATATAATAATTCTATGGCCATCAATAGAAGAAATACCCACATAAGAGTAGGGCCAATGTTCTTATTCACACTGTCGTAAAAAGCGGTTAACATTAACTGGTTCATTCACATTTGAATTTGGGCTGCAAGATACGAAACATCGTAATAATTATTATCACTGTGATTTACCATTTTTTGTAACTATTTTTCGCCCGTAAATAGAGGATATGCTGGCGCGAAATGTGAAATTTCTCAAGGCAGTTGCATTGTACTCATTCACTGCTTTTGGTGGCCCGCAGGGCCATATGGGCATGATGATGAAAACTTTTGTGCAAAAGCGAAAAGATGTTACAGAAGAAGAATTATTAGAACTGAATTCTTTCGCGCAAATTCTACCCGGGCCGTCCTCTACGCAAACGGTAATGCTGATAGCCATGAAGCTGGGTGGTATACCACTCGCTACCATTACTTTAATGCTATGGGTTTTTCCTGCGGCGCTTATTATGGGGGCGTTTTCATTTCTCTTATATTATTTCGATATCAAAGATGTACAAACAAATCTGTTCCTGTATATACAGCCTATGTCGGTAGGCTTTGTGTTTTATGCTGCTGCGCGTATGATGGGACCCAGCATCAAATACTTTGCTACTTGGGCTATTATGATGGGTAGTATGGCAGCCACCATTGTCATTAAATCACCCTGGGTATTCCCGGCATTGCTATTAGTTTCAGGTACCGTCAGCAACTTTAGTAATAAGCGTATACCAGATCCGCAAGTAAGACCGAAGAAAATAAACTGGATGAATCTTTGGGCGTTTTTTCTTATATTTATTGCGGCTGGTATAGCCAGTTCTTTTGTGCCACATGCATGGCAGCACAGGCGCGCTGTCAATCTTTTTGAAAACTTTTACCGTTTCGGAAGCATCGTATTTGGTGGTGGGCAAGCATTGTTGCCAATGATGTTGTACCAGTTTGTCAACAGGCCTTTGCGGCTTGGCCACGCTCCCATACTTACATCAGAGCAACTATTGACAGGATTTGGTATGGTGCAGGCGGTGCCGGGTCCTGTGTTTTCTATATGTTCTTTTGTTGGCGGCATGGCTATGAGCCAATATGGAACCATGTGGCAGATAATTGGTTGTATTGTTACTACAACTGCAGTATTCTTACCCAGCACCTTGTTGCTCTTCTTCTTTTATCCGATTTATGAGAATCTGAAACACCATGTTATCATCTTCAGAGCGTTGGAAGGTATCAATGCCGCTATTGTTGGTATCATATGGGCATCAGGTATTGTATTGTTCCAGGCAATGCCATTTGAGTGGATGGATGTGGTGGTAGTAATTATTACTTTCTGCCTCCTGTATTACAGTAAGATACCTGCTCCTTTAATTGTGTTGGGATGGTTGCTCCTCGGGTGGACACTCAATCCTTAGTGGTTTTGTGTTTTTCCTGTAATAATATTTTTATGTCTCCAATAAGTTTGTTCACCTCTCCCATATTTGTACCATCATACATGCCGCGCAAATAGCCATCGCCATCTACCAATACCCAATGCTGTGTATGAATAAAATCACTCTGAATATCTACTACAGCTGTATCATCTGTAGCAGTAACGAGATAGCTATATCTTGCCATATCGTACAAAGCTTTTTTATCGCCGGTGAGGAACATCCACTGACGGGGATCTGCATCAAACTTCAGGCTGTATGCTTTTAATGCCTGTACTGTATCTTTTTTAGGATCAACGGTATGAGACAGTATCATTACTTCTTTACTGCCGCGAAATGCCTGGTAGACTTTGGCCATGTTCTCATTCATTTTCGGGCAAATGCCGCGGCAGGTAGCAAAGAAATATTCCACTACATAGATTTTGCCCTGTACATCTTTCTCAGTAATGGTTTTGCCATCCTGGTTGATAAAAGAGAATGACCCCACACGATGACCTGGATTGCCCAACACGGGTAGGGTGACTACTTTCTTTTCGTTGATAAGATTGAGAGAGTACCAGACAAAGCCAATGCCCAGTGCTATAAAAAATGAAATGAGAATTAAGGTTGTTTTATTGTCTTTCATGTTATACTACTACGTTTATCATTTTTCCTTTTACGTAAATTATCTTCTTGGGCTCTTTTCCGTCCAGCCACTTTTTTATGGTGTCATTTGACAGTACTTCTTTTTCTATAAGCGATTGTTCCATGTCCAGCGGGAACTCTATCTCCACGCGGGGTTTGCCATTTACTGATACCGGGTATTTCTTGCTATTCTCCGTTACATATTTTTCTTCGTAAGCAGGGAAGGTAGCATCCATTATGCTGGTAGTATTACCCAAGCATTTTTGCCACAACTCTTCTGCCAAATGCGGAGCAAATGGTGTAATAGCAATAGCCAATGGCTGCAGGATTGCTTTTTTATGGCAGTTGAGCGAAGACAATTCATTCACTGCAATCATCAACTGGCTGACAGAAGTATTAAAAGCAAAACGTTCTATATCTTCACTTATCTTCTTCAATGTTTTATGCAATATGCGCAATTCAGCCTCAGTAGCAGGTTCATCAGTTATTATCCAGCCCTTTTGTTCGTCTGCATATGAGCGCCACATCTTCTTTAAGAAACGATGCACGCCTTCAATTCCTTTGGTATCCCAGGGTTTGCTCATTTCTACCGGGCCGAGGAACATTTCATACATACGGAATGTATCTGCTCCATACTGCTCTACAATATCGTCGGGATTGACAACATTGTATTTGGATTTAGACATTTTTTCTGTTTCTGAGCCGCAGATATACTTATCGTCTTCCTTGATGAATTCTGCATTTGCATATTCTGGACGCAATTTTTTGAATGCTTCTGTATCTAATTCATTTCCATTTACAACATTTACATCCACTCTTATTGGTACTACGGTAGGTGTTTTTGATATTTGAACACCTAAAGTAGAAGGAAGGTTATATTTTGAGAAAATCTCTTCGATCTTATCTAAAACATAATTTTTTGTATTGTCAAGGTTATATGTATCGAAAAAGTGTTTTGAAATATAAAACTGGGGGAAATGGAAATTTTTGAATGCTTCATTTTCATAACTATACAGAGCAGATACAAAATATATAAACCTTGTACTTCCCTGTATCATTCCCTGGTTAATGAGTTTTTTAAATGGTTCATCAAAACCAATCAAGCCAAGGTCATACATGGCTTTTGTCCACATACGGCTGTAGAGCAAATGGCCTACAGCATGTTCACTACCGCCAATATATATGTCTACCTGCCCCCAGTAATCTATTGCTTTGCGGGAAGCAAATTCATTGTCATTGTGAGGATCCATATAGCGCAGGAAATACCAACTACTGCCTGCATAGCCGGGCATGGTGTTAGTCTCGCGCTTGCCCCAAAGAGTATTTACCCAATCGGTAATATTTGCTAAAGGCCCCTGTCCTTCAGGACCGGGTTTGTAGCTGTCTACATGTGGCAGTTCAACTGGCAGTTTGTATAATTCTTTATTTTCTTTTATTGGTGATTCATCAGTACCATAAGGTACACCATCTACATAAATAATAGGGAAGGGCTCTCCCCAATAACGCTGGCGGCTAAAGCCTGCATCACGCAGTTTATAGTTGACCTTTCTTTTACCAATGTTCTTTTCTTCGATCGCTTTTATAGCTGTTGCGATGGCATTTTTTACATCCATGCCGGAGAGAAAGCCGCTGTTCTGCAATTTGCCTGTTTTATCAGCATAGGCTTCATTGCCATTATACAAGCTGTCAAAAATATTTGTGATGGGAATGTTGAAATGCTTTGCAAAATTATGGTCGCGCTGGTCACCTGAAGGTACAGCCATGATAGCACCTGTACCATAACCCGCCAAAACATATTCTGATATCCAGACAGGAATTTTATTGCCTGTAAAAGGATGGATAGCATAAGCACCTGTAAAGCAACCTGTGATTTGTTTTACTTCGGACATGCGTTCCCTCTCAGAGCGGCTTTTTACATATTGCTTGTATTCTTCTATTGCTTTGCGTTGTTCGTCTGTAGTTATTACATCGACGAGTTCATGCTCAGGTGCAAGCACCATAAAGTCTACTCCGAAGATGGTGTCGGGTCGAGTAGTGAAGACCTCTATCTCGGCTCCCTTCTCTAATTTAAATTTTACTTCAGCGCCATTGCTTTTGCCAATCCAATTGCGCTGCATTTCTTTCATGGCTTCCGTCCATTCAAGACTGTCAAGGCTATTTAATAACCTGTTGGCAAATTCTGTAATACGCAAAAACCATTGGCGCATTTGTTTTCTTTCAACCGGGAAACCTCCACGTTCAGAAACGCCATTCACTACTTCGTCGTTTGCCAGCACAGTGCCCAATGCTTCGCACCACCACACCTCTGCATAATCAAGATAGGCAATACGATATTTCATGAGTATATCACGTTTCTCTTTTTCAGGGTAAGTTTCCCATTCCGCTTTAGTGAAACTTAATGATTCATCTTTCGGACAAGGATGGTTCTTATTTCCTTCTGTTTGAAAGATATTAACCAGGTCGGCAATGGTTTTTGTTTTGTTTTCCTTCCTGTTATACCAGCTATGAAACAATTGCAGGAACAACCACTGTGTCCATTTGTAATAATGCGGGTCACTGGTTTTTACTTCCCTGCTCCAATCGAAGCAGAAACCTATTTTATCTAATTGTTCGCGGTAACGTTTGATATTTTGTTCGGTAGTAATGGCTGGGTGTTGTCCCGTTTCTATGGCATATTGTTCTGCCGGCAGTCCAAATGCATCGTAACCCATAGGGTGCAATACATTGAAACCTTTGAGCCTTTTATAGCGTGCATAGATATCAGAAGCAATATAGCCAAGCGGGTGCCCTACATGCAGGCCCGCACCACTGGGGTAGGGAAACATGTCGAGTATATAGAATTTAGGTTTATCAGACTGGTTGCTTACTTTGTAAACCTGATTCTTTTCCCAATATTCTTTCCATTTGGGTTCTATGTTCCGAAAATCGTATTCCATTGCTTAAAAAGTGATGCAAAAGTACACTCAAAAGTTGACTAAGCTGTAATATGAAGTGATGTAAGCGCTTATTTCTTGTAGAGAAATATTTGTGTAAAATATAATGTACCGCCTCTGCCCGATGCAATGCCAATACCTGTAAGGTTATAATTACCCAGCATATTTCTTCTATGCCCGGGGCTGTGTATCCACATGTTTACTACTGCCTCTGCAGATACATTGCCATAAGCTACATTTTCGGCGCCTGAGCCGGAAGGTGCAAATTTGTTCATAATGCGGTGCATGCGGCCATCGAATCCGCCGTGGCCAAAAGCAGTTCTGCCCGATGCCATATCGCGACTGTGCCTTTCTGCTTCTGCAGCTATATAATTATTCATAGTAAGCGGAGGTAGTCTTTTTTTATGACGAAACTGGTTTACATAATAGAGTACATCAGATGCTGTAATATTTGTATAACGCGCCTGGTGTATGATGTGCTGTGCATTGCCGGAAATGGACAAACCAATTATGCAAACTACTACCAGCGAAAGACGATGTATGTACGGATACATAATACAGTTTACCTGGGTAATGCAAAAATGATGCCGTGGGGGAAGAAAGGAGAAGATAACATAACATATGTGATAGGTTAAAAGAAGAACCCCGAACATAAAGAACGGGGTTCTTTTGAATGATTATTTAAAGTCGCCTGCCTTTACATAGGTGATCTTTGCAGGATCGAGGAATTTTTTCATTGCATTGTTTACATCAGACAATGTGAGCTGTTGCAATTTCGCGTCTATAGATTTGCTCCATGCAAATGTTCTGCCCAGGTATAGATAGTTTGAAAGTGCATTTACCAATTGTGCATCATCTGCACGGCTGTTTTGACGATATTGGATAATACCGCTTTTTGCCTGTTTCAATTCATCTTCTGTAAAGCCGTCTTTCAGTACTTTGTTTAATTCATCATTCCATGCTGCTTCCAGTTTTGTTTTGTTATCAGGATTATAAATAGCATAAGAAATAAATGCGCCTGATTCGTCTTTAGAATTTGCCTGCAGGAATGAACCAATACCATAGCTGATACCTTCTTTCTGGCGTATGCGTGAAGCCAGGCGAGAATTCAGGAAACCGCCGCCAAATATAAAGTCGCCCATAACCAATGCGGGGTAATCTGCATTGTCGTCGCGGAGTTTTAAATTCATACCGCATACCATCATAGCGTTCTTTTTGTCAGGTGTTTTTATTTCTTTGTTCTCAGACTTTACATCATCAAACGGGTCTTTTACATGCTCATATGGCATAGAAGATGACCAGTTGGCAAGCATTTTATTCAGCTTATCTTTTACCATAGCAGCATCAAAATCTCCTACAAATGCAACTGTTGCATTGGATGTATTGTAATAGTTTTTGTAGAAATCTTTTAACTGGTCCACTGTTACATCTTTATCAGCACTTATTTCCTCATCTATGCTCATGGTATAACCGACATGTCCTTTAGGACGGGGATTCATAATGCGGTTATACTCTCTAAAAGCAATAGATGTTGGTTCTGAACGTTCCTGCTCGAGGTTACTTATGTTTTCTTCTCTCAAAGTTTTTAATTCACCTTCTGAAAAAGCAGGCTGGTGTAATACTTCATTGGCCAGATCTAAAACCTGAGCCAGGTTAGGTTTTGTAGATTCGATAATAACAGTAACAGAAGCCCCGCCGCCATAGACATACATTTTGGAGGAGAGTTTGTCAAGTGTTTCATTGATCTGCGCCATTGTTTTATTGCTGGTGCCCCTTTTAAGCATAGCAGCGGTGAAGGAACTTATAGTAGCCTTGTTTTGCAGATTGGTTTCGTTACCCATACGTAATGTAATAGTCGCATGTACTGTACTGCCGCGTGTTGTTTTTGCTAATAAAGCATATTTAGTCCCACCGGGAATACTGCCGCGCTCTGTACGTTTTTCTATATTATCAGGAGACGGATCGAACACCTCTCCCTGAGCCAATGCTTGCTGGCCTTTATAATCTTTAACAAGGTCTGCAACATTTGGTGGTGTAGGAACAGTAGTACGTTTTGGATCGGTAGTAGGAATGAACACACCCACTGTACGATTTGACTTGAGCAAATATTTTGCAACTATCCTGTTCACATCTGCAGCGGTAACTTTTTTAAGGTTGTCGCGGTAGATGAATGCGAGACGCCAATCGCCCTGTGGTATGAATTCGCTTAGAGCAAGCCCGATATATTCTGTATTGCGGTATTGCTGATCGAAATCGCTGAGTAATTTATTTTTTGATTTAGTTACCTCTTCTTCTGTAACAGGTTTTGAATTCAACTCTTTTAAAGTAGCAAATAAGGCGTCTTTAGCATCGTCTAAAGATTTTGTTTTGAGCACATCTACATCAAAATATATAAAGCTTGGGTCTTTCAATCCTGGATCATATGCCCATATAGTTGAAGCAAGGCCTGTTTTTACCAAAGCCTGGTACAGACGGCCATTTGGTTCGTTTGTCAATACATCATTCAGTACATCAAACGCTTCGTAATCGGGATCTGAACCTGCAACAATATGATATGCAAGGCCTATGGACTGAACATCGCCAACGCGACGCAATTCTACAGTACGTTCGCCATCCTGTGCAGGTTCAACAGTGTAGGTAGGCTCTATGATACGTGTAGGTTTTGGAATAACGCCAAAATACTTGTTTACTAAATCTATTGTTTTTGCTTCATCAATTTTACCGGCTACCAGTAATACTGAGTTATCGGGTTGATAATATTTTCTGTAAAATGCTTGCAGGCTTGGAATAGATACACGCTCGATATCTTCTTTTGAACCGATGGTGGCTTTGCCGTAGTTATGCCAGAGGTACATGGTAGACAATACGCGTTCCATTAATATATTTGAAGGATTATTTTCTCCTGATTCAAATTCATTACGCACTACAGTAAACTCACTTCTGAGATCTTTTTCTGCAACGAAAGAATTAACCATGCGATCAGACTCAAGACTTAAAGCCCAATTGAGGTTAGAATCTTCCGCATTGAAAGTTTCGAAGTAGTTAGTACGATCGTAAGAAGTAGTGCCGTTCGGACTTGCGCCATGAGCTGTTAACTCATCGGGCACATGAGGGTGGTGTGTAGAACCTTTGAACATCATATGCTCCAGCAAGTGTGCCATACCTGTTTCACCATATCCTTCCATACGTGAACCAACGAGGTAGGTAATATTTACCGTAACCTTGGGTGCAGAAGGATCGGGAAAGAGCAATACATGCAAGCCGTTGGCTAATTTGTATTCAGTAATACCTTCCACACTTGCAAGTTTTACAGGTGCAGGTAAAGCAGTTGCTTTTTCGGTAGTTTTCTTTACAGCGGCCGTCTTTTTTTGTGCCAGAGCCGGAATGCAGCAGATGCATATTAATAATGCGGTTAACAGATGAGTTTTTTTCATTGCAGATATTTTTTATGTGAAGCGGGGGATAAAAATAAGCGGATTAGTTGATAAGTAAAATAGGGGCATATGTTAAAAGAAGGTGGTAAGTGTAAAGTTGAACATTTATTTCCGTTAGCTTCCGCTTTCTTCCTAAAGCGGAAATGTATATTATTGATTTTCAATTAATTATAAAACCAGGAAGAAAAAGCGGAAGTGGAAGAAGCATTGGAATTAAAATAATAAGAGGGCAGAAAGAGTATATTTTATATGATTTAGAACTACATTTTAACAGCAAAGTTCCTGCCAAAAATGTAGGGGTGACAAATATTTTTTCTAATCATTTTGAGTCTTTTAATTTAAATACAATAGGCAGGGTAAACCAAACCTTTATCGGTTTACCACCTGTTTTTCCTGGTTTCCATGGAGGCATATTCCGAACCAACTTTATTGCTTCTTTATCTAAAGAAGGGTCTACAGAGCGGACAACCGTGACATCAGATATAGAACCGTCTTCATTAACAACAAATCGTACAATTACTCTTCCTTCAATTTGAGCTATTTGAGCATCTTTCGGGTAGTGAATATTCTCAGAAAAGTATTGAGATATATCGCCTTTAAACTCAGGCATTTGTTCTACGTAAGTAAATATCTGCTTGTCGCTGGTTTGTGCTTTAGTAAAAACGGAACTCAATATTAGTAGTGATATGAGAGAAATGCTTTTGAAGGCCATATGGAGTTTTTGTAAAGATGCAAAAAAGAAATGTTTCCATAAATGCTATAGTAATTCCCCTTCTGCACTGGGGATTATGTAAAAATAAAACAGGAGCTAAAAGCCCCTGTTTTATAAAAAAGTATATGAGCAGTTATTTTTTTACAATTTTAGAGGCAATCCATGAAAATAGACCAAGGACCAGCCCGAAAACAATACCCCAAAATGGCCCCATAATAATCATTCCCTGTCGCGGGTGTAAATGAGCATAATGATCCATATGCATACCGCTTAGCATTGGGTGCATCATTTTCATTTCATCAGGATGGTTAGCCATATAAGTATTATATAATAATACATGTGCAGCCACTATCCAGACACAGTTAAAGATGCTTACCATAAAGCCATGGAAGAAATAATTACCAGTGGCGCGTTTGGCAATGATCCAGGCAACAATGATAAATATGAGTAACCAAACCCACACTTCTACATTCCCGGGTATGAAATAAACTGTGGCAAAAGCCATTGCCAAACCAAATAAGGAGAGGCTGAAAATGAGTTTCCAATTCATAATAAAATATTTTTAGAAAAATAGAAAAGATTTCTCATATATGCAATAGCTTCATAAACAATGTGAAATACGTGTTGACAATTGACGTGAATACATGAATATTATTGACTTATGTAATGTTTATTTATATAAGATTAATGTTTTTTAATGCATTATATTGAGGTTAAGTGTAGGAAATGGCACGTGTTTTATCTAATTTGGCGTTCCGATTCATTAATTAATATTTGTTACCATGAAAAGTAAATTGATTGCAGTACTGTTTTTCTTCGTTTCGTTTTCGGTCAGTTTTGGCGTTTACGCTTATTATAATAAACAAGATAGTGTTGTGGCGCCTTTGTTTGTATGCCTGGCTTTTGGAGGTTTAGTTGCCATAGGCTCAGAGTATTACAAATCGTTAGTAAAATAATTATTTAGACCACGATTTTAGAAATCATTCAGAAGAGGCGCTTATTAAGCGCCTCTTTCTTTTTAGCATTAAGCCTCTTTCTTTTTAGCATTAAGCTAAGCGTAATTCACCATTAGTATTAAAACCTGTGTCCTCTATGTTCGTGGCTATGATGATGTTCGTGATGCCTGTGATGCCACCAAGAAGCATTTGCTGAACTGATACCGAATGCTATAAAAAGCATAGTTATTATGAGCTTTTTCATGATATTTTTTGCTATAGAATGCAAAAAAGCCTTGCCAGTAGCTGATTATAACAGGATTCTTTGGAAAACTTTAGCATTTGCAACTTGTGTTGACCAGTATATTCACATACCCGGCTTATGTATTTTTTTAAAATATTTGATCTTTCTGAAAAAAACACCCGAAAACTGATTAATTATTTTGACGGAATGAAATCTGTGCATTACCTTTGCAGTCCCAATTTTTACAGGGATTAGAAGTTATTTATAAGTATGTCACAGCGTATCAGAATAAAGCTTAAATCTTACGACCATAACCTGGTGGATAAATCAGCAGAGAAAATCGTTAAGACTGTACGCAATACGGGAGCGGTTGTAACAGGACCAATTCCTTTGCCGACAGAGAAGAAGATCTTTACAGTATTGCGTTCACCGCACGTTAACAAAAAAGCACGTGAACAATTCCAATTATGCACACACAAGCGCTTATTGGATATTTATACTTCTTCTTCACGTACAGTTGATGCGTTATCAAAGCTTGATTTGCCAAGTGGTGTAGAAGTAGAGATAAAGGCTTAACAGAACATAGTTCTTTAAAAAAATTGAAAAACAGTTTATCCCGGTCCACACAGGTAACCCGGGCGCTGAACTAAAATATAAAAGAAATGAAAGGTATTATTGGTAAAAAAATAGGCATGACCAGCGTATTTGAGCCTAATGGAAAGCAAACAGCCTGCACCATTATCGAAGCCGGTCCTTGTGTGGTTACTCAAAAGAAAACCGTAGATACCGACGGTTATAACGCGCTACAAATAGCATTTGGCGAAGCCAAAGAAAAAAACACTTCTTCAGCGCTTATCAATCACTTTGCGAAAGCAAATACAACTCCTAAGAGCGTAGTAAAAGAACTACGTAACTGTTCCATAGAAAAACAAGTTGGTGAATCTATTACCTGCGATATCTTTACCGAAGGTGAGAAAGTAAGTGTTATCGGCACTACTAAGGGTAAAGGTTTCCAGGGTGTGGTAAAACGCCACGGATTTAGCGGTGTGGGTGAAGCAACCCATGGCCAGCATGACCGTAGCCGTGCACCGGGTTCTATAGGTGGTTCATCTTATCCAGCCCGTGTATTCAAAGGAATGCGCATGGCCGGCCGTATGGGCGGAGACCGCGTGAAAGTAAAGGCACTGCGTGTAGTAAAAATATTCCCCGATCAGAACTATATATTAATAAGTGGTTCAGTACCGGGACATAATGGATCTATTGTTTTAATTCAGAACTAATTGAGTCATGCAAGTTGACGTTTTAAATAAAAAAGGTGAAAAGACAGGCCGCAATGTGGTACTGCCGGATGATATTTTCGGAATAGAGCCGAATGATCATGTAATATACCTTGCTGTAAAACAGTATTTGGCTGCACAGCGCCAGGGTACGAGCAAAACCAAAACACGCGCCGAAGTGCATGGTTCGTCTAAGAAACTGCACAAACAAAAAGGTACAGGTGGTTCTCGTAAGGGTAATATCCGCAACCCATTATATAAAGGTGGTGGTGCGGTGAACGGACCGGTTCCTCATACTTACGGTTTTAAACTGAACCGCAAGGTGAAAGATCTGGCTAAGATGAGTGCGCTTGCACACAAAGCACGTGAGAATAAGATAGTAGTGCTGGAAGACCTGAATATGGAAGCTCCCAAAACAAAAGACCTGGCTACTATATTACAGTCTGTAAGCGGAAATAGCAGGAAGTCGCTTTTAGTAACTGCTGAAAATGATCAGAATTTGTTTTTGAGCAGCCGTAATATAAAAGGAAGTAAAATGGTAGTACTGAGCGATATGCATACGTATGACCTGATACACTCACAAGTATTGATTTTTACTGAGAGTGCGGCAAAAATGTTTAACGAAGAAGTGGTTGAAGCATAAAATTAATTAGCTGATCAGCTGATGTGATAATAAGTTGATTGGAGAAAAATAAAAAAGTAAAAAAATGAAACTCGCTGAAGTGTTAGTAAGGCCGGTAGTTACTGAAAAGGTGAACAGCCAAATGGAAAAAAGTGGCCGTTATACTTTTGTAGTAGGCAAAGGCGCAAACAAGCTGGAAATTAAAAAGGCAGTAGAAGAATTTTATGGTGTGAAGGTGACTGATGTGCATACTGCGGTAGTTCCGGCAAAAAACAAAACACGTTATACAAGGGCAGGCTTTTTAAGCGGCCGTAAACCCTCGTATAAAAAAGCAACAGTAACATTAGCAGAAGGAGATTCGATAGATCTGTTTTCAATATAAATAGGTAAAGAAAAAAGAAAATGGCATTACGTAAATATAAACCGGTAACAGCCGGAACACGTTGGAGAATAGGTAACGCATATGCAGAAGTTACCACCAGCACTCCTGAGAAGAGCTTGCTGGAGCCTATAAAAAGCACAGGTGGCCGTAATATACAAGGACGCCGCGCCATGCGTTATATAGGTGGCGGTAATAAAAAAATGTACCGTGTTATAGACTTCAAGCGTAATAAAAAAGATATTGCTGCAACAGTAAAGAGCATTGAGTATGATCCGAACCGTACAGCATTTATAGCATTACTGAATTATGTGGATGGAGAAAAACGCTATATCATAGCTCCACAAGGACTGGAAGTTGGTGCTGCAGTAATAAGTGGTGCTGATGTAGCTCCTGAAGTAGGTAATGCATTGTTGTTGAAAAATATGCCACTGGGTACTGTGGTACATAATATAGAAATGCAGCCTGGCCGTGGCGGTTCGCTGGCACGTTCTGCAGGTACTTATGCTCAATTGAATGCGAAGGAAGAAAAATATTGTGTTTTGAAAATGCCTTCAGGTGAATTGCGTAAAGTATTAGGCACTTGCATGGCTACTGTAGGTATTGTTTCTAACAGTGACCACGCACTGCAGTCTATGGGTAAAGCAGGCCGCAACAGGTGGAGAGGTATTCGCCCACGCAACCGCGGTGTAGCGATGAACCCGGTAGATCACCCAATGGGTGGTGGTGAAGGTAAAGCTTCGGGTGGTCACCCACGCAGCCGTACAGGTAAGTATGCAAAAGGTGAGAAAACACGTAGTCGTACGAAAGGCTCTAATAAGCTGATCATACAAAGAAAAAACGGTAAGAAATTATAATACTAAAATAAAAAGTCAATAAATGGCTCGTTCAATTAGAAAAGGACCTTATGTAGATGCAAAGCTGGATCGTAAAGTGATGGCTGTTACAGAAGGTAAGGCTAAAAAGGGTGTGATAAAAACATGGAGCCGCCGCTCTACTATCACTCCTGACTTTGTAGGCCAAACTTTTGCAGTGCATAATGGCAACAAATTTATACCTGTATATGTAACAGAATACATGGTTGGCCATAAGCTGGGTGAGTTTGCACCAACAAGAAACTTTAGAGGACATAGTGCCAATAATAAAGCAGAAGATAGTAAATAAAAATTTTTCTGTCGCAAGACAGGGTATATAAGAACTAATTAATAAAAACAATGGAAGCTGTAGCTCGCTTACGAAATTATCCTACTTCACCGCGCAAGATGCGCTTGCTGGCTGATCTGATACGCGGAATAGATGTAGAACAAGCGCTGAATACTTTAAAGTTCAGCACAAAGGATCCGTCTGTGCCACTGGAAAAGCTATTGATGAGTGCAGTAGCTAACTGGAAAGTGAAAAATGAAGGTACTGACGTAGCCGGTGCTAACCTATATGTAAAAACTATTTTTGTAGATGGCGGAGTAGTGCTGAAACGTATGCAACCAGCCCCACAGGGCCGTGCTTACCGCAAGCGCAAACGCAGCAACCATATTACTTTAATAGTAGACAGCCGTAACCCGGAAACAGTAATAGCAGAAACAACAGAAGCATAAATTTAAAATAATTCAATAAAAGAAAATGGGTCAAAAAACGAATCCTATAGGTAACAGGTTGGGTATCGTCCGCGGATGGGACTCGATGTGGTATGGTGAGAAAAAAGACTTTGGTCAGAAATTAGTTGAAGACCATAAGATCCGTACTTACCTGAACGCGCGTATCAACAAAGGCGGTATATCCCGTATTGTAATAGAGCGCACATTGGGTAAGCTCATTATTACTGTACACACTTCCAAGCCGGGTATCATTATTGGTAAGGGTGGTTCGGAAGTGGACCGTATCAAGGAAGAGTTGAAGAAGCTGACAGGCAAAGATGATGTGCAGATCAACATTATGGAGATCCGCCGTCCTGAGCTGGATGCTGCTATAGTTGGAGAAACGATAGCCCGCCAGATAGAAAGCCGTGTAAGTTATAAGCGTGCTGTAAAAATGGCAATATCTACCGCTATGCGCATGGGTGCAGAGGGTATAAAAATAAAAGTAGCAGGCCGTTTGGCAGGTGCAGAAATAGCACGTACTGAAGAATTTAAACAAGGCCGCACACCGTTGCATACTTTCCGTATGGATATTGATTATGCATCTGTATTCTCACTGACCGTATATGGTAAAATAGGAATAAAGGTGTGGATATGTAAAGGTGAAGTATTAGGTAAACGTGATCTGAACCCTAACTTCTCTGCAGGTTCTGACAACCGTGGCAATCGTGCACCGGGAATAGCGGCAGATACACGCGGTGGATTAGAGCGCGGTGAGCGCAGAGGAGGCGGAGGAGAACGTCGTGGCGGTGGTGGTGAAAATCGCGGTGGCGGAGAACGTCGCGGCGGTGGTGGAAAAGGCCCGAAGAAAGCGTAATTGTAAAAGATAATATTAGCAGACTTTAATAAAATTTGTAACAATGTTACAACCGAAAAAAACAAAACATCGTAAGGCTCATAAAGGCAGGATAAGAGGAAACGCACAGCGTGGTGCTACACTTTCTTTTGGTTCTTTTGGACTAAAGGCAATGGAACCCAAGTGGATCACTAACCGCCAGATAGAAGCTGCACGCCAGGCAATGACGCGCCACATGAAGCGTGAAGGTAATGTGTGGATCCGCATATTCCCGGATAAGCCAATTACCCGCAAGCCTGCTGAAGTGCGTATGGGTAAAGGTAAAGGTAACCTGGAGTTTTGGGCTGCAGTGGTAAGACCGGGACTGATCATGTTTGAAATGGACGGAATCCCTGAAAAAACAGCACGTGAAGCCATGGAACTGGCTGCACAAAAGCTGCCGATAAAAACAAAATTTGTAGTACGCCACGATTATGCAGCACCAACTGAATAATCGCAGGTAATAAAAAGAATAAAAATGGCAAAGACAAAAAAAGTGAAAGCAGAAGATTATCGCACATTGGACGACCAAAGCCTGGTAGGTAAAATAGGCGAAGATGAAATGCAATTGAAAAAGCTGCACTTCAGCCATTCGGTAAACCCGATTGAAAATCCGCTTGCTATACGCACGCTGCGCCGCAATATTGCACGTATGAAAACAGAACAGCGCAGAAGAGCATTAGGTTTTTAAAATTTATTATAGATGTCAATTATGACGGAAAGAAAAAACAGAAAAACACGTATAGGGACTGTAAGCAGTAACAAAATGGCTAAAACCATAACTGTTACTGTGGAACGTAGGATCAAACACCCTATCTACGGTAAGTTTTTGAAAAAGACAACTAAGTTTCATGCACATGATGAGAGCAATACAGCCGGTATAGGCGATACAGTTCGAATTATGGAAACTCGCCCGCTGAGTAAAACAAAACGCTGGCGCCTTGTAGAAATTATTGAAAAAGCTAAGTAACATTATTTAAGATGATACAACAGGAATCCCGGCTGAATGTAGCCGATAACAGTGGTGCAAAGGAAGTGCTTTGTATTCGTGTGCTGGGCAACTCAGGACAGGACTACGCAGGTATTGGAGATAAGATAGTGGTAACCGTAAAAGATGCGCTTCCGGCAGGTGGTATAAAGAAAGGCACTGTTTCTAAAGCAGTAATAGTGCGTACCAAAACAAAGCTGCGCCGCAAAGATGGTTCATACATCAGTTTTGATGATAACGCGGTGGTATTATTAAATACAGCTGACGAACCAAGAGGCACTCGTATTTTCGGACCGGTTGCGCGCGAATTGCGTGATAAGGGATATATGAAAATAGTGTCACTGGCACCGGAAGTATTATAAAAAATAAGTACCTTTGCAGCCCGATTTTAGGCTGGATAGATAAAAGATTTTAATTCATTAACAGTGAAAAAGAGATTTAAACCAAAATTCGACATCAAAAAAGGCGACAACGTAGTTGTAATAGCCGGTGATGATAAGGACCGCAGCAAGCCGCGTAAGGTGATGGCTGTTTATCCTTCAGAAAGCCGCGTGCTGATAGAAGGGGTAAACATAGTAACCAAACACCTGAAACCTAATGCGCAAAGTCCGCAGGGTAGCATTGTAAAGGAAGAAGCGCCTATACACATTTCTAATGTGCTATTGTATGACGCTAAATCCAAAACAGGTACCCGTGTAAGCCGCAAGCGCGATGCGGGAACATTTGTTCGTGTATCTAAAAAATCAGGGGAGGAGATCAGATAATGGCAACAACAGTATATATACCACGCTTACAGAAAAAGTATAGGGAAGAAGTAGTACCTGCTTTGATGAAAAAATTCGGTTACACTTCTGTAATGCAGTGTCCCCGCCTGGTAAAGATATGTTTGAACCAGGGTGTAAAAGGTTCTGTATCTGATAAGAAAATGGTTGAAGATGCTATCGGCGAAATGACTATGATTTCAGGTCAGAAAGCGCAAGCAACTATTTCCAAGAAAGATATATCCAACTTTAAATTACGTAAAGGTATACCCATTGGTTGCCGAGTAACATTGCGTAGTGTAAAGATGTTTGAATTCATGGATCGCTTTATAGCTGTGACACTGCCACGTGTACGCGACTTTAAAGGTGTGAATGATAAGTCTTTTGATGGTCATGGCAATTATACAATGGGTGTTACCGAGCAGATCATCTTCCCGGAAATAAACATTGATAAGATCGCACGTATCAGTGGTATGGATATTACATTCGTTACTACTGCTAAGTCGAATGAAGAGGCATATGAATTGCTGAAAGAAATGGGTATACCATTTAAAAACATAAAAAAAGAGACTAATTAAACTTTAGAATAAAAGCAAATGGCAAAAGAATCAGTAAAAGCCCGCCAACGCAAACGCGAAAGAATGGTAGCAAAGTTAGCTGAAAAGCGCGCTGCCCTGAAGGCTGCAGGTGATTATGCTGCTTTGGATAAACTTCCAAGGAACTCATCAGCTGTACGTCTCAGGAATCGCTGCCAGCTTACAGGCCGCCCTCGTGGCTATATACGCCAGTTTGGTGTATGCCGTCTCGTTTTTCGTGATATGGCATTGGATGGGAAAATACCGGGTGTACGTAAAGCAAGCTGGTAATTTATAACGTTTCAAGGTCATCCGCCGCGGTGGGTGATACCGGTAACAAATTATTTACAAACAAAAAAGAAAAATGGTAACAGATCC
>JABDFN010000031.1:0-1261 GCA_013286485.1 Bacteroidota bacterium | reverse complement strand
CAATAGCAGACTACCTGACCCGCATCCGTAACGCACAAATGGCGCGTCATCGTATTGTGGAAATTCCGGCTTCAAATGTTAAGAAGCGTATCACTGAAATATTGTATGACAAAGGTTATATACTGAAGTACAAGTTTGAGGATGATAATAAGCAGGGTATTATCAAAATAGCTTTGAAATACAATGCGCAAACAAAAGAACCTGCTATAAAAAGCATGGAGCGTGTAAGCCGTCCGGGCCTTCGCCAATATTCAAAACCGGCTGATATGGTTCGTGTGCAAAGTGGTTTAGGCATCGCTATCGTATCTACATCAAAAGGTGTGATGACAGATAAAGAAGCCCGCGTGCAAAATGTAGGTGGTGAAGTGATGTGTAATATTTATTAATAGACATGGTGCTGATACATTAAGCTGTACCTATACAAGCTGAACGGTCAACACTGATAACATAACAATAGAAAAATAATAAACGATGTCTCGTATAGGCAGAAAACCGGTAACAATAGCAAAAGGAGTAACAGCATCTGTTACACCAGCAAACGAAATAGTATTGAAAGGCCCGAAAGGAGAACTGAAACAAGCTATTGACCGTGATATTAAGATAAACATTGAAGAGGGTAAGATAATTATCGAGCGCCCTACAGACCAGATACGTCACCGTGCGTTACATGGTTTATACCGCGCATTGATATCTAACATGATGAAGGGTGTAACAGAAGGTTTTAAACGTGAACTGGAACTGGTGGGTGTGGGTTACCGCGCTACTGTTCAGGGACAACAAATAGATCTTTCATTAGGTTTTTCTCATAACATTATTATGGAAGTACCTAAAGAAGTAAAGGCACAAGCGATTGCTGAAAAAGGACAGAACCCAAGAATTATTCTTGAGTCTAACGATAAGCAATTACTGGGCCAGGTAGCTGCAAAATTGCGTAGCCTGCGTAAACCTGAACCATATAAAGGTAAGGGTGTACGTTTCGCTGAAGAGTATATACGTCGTAAGGCAGGTAAAGCAGCAGGTGCTAAAGCATAATTAATTTAAAACTCCGGTAGCCATTTGCGAAAGCGAGTGAGCCCGTAAAAACTAGAATACAATGTCAAACGATCCAAAAGTAGTACGCCGTCAGAAATTACGCTGGGGTATACGCACTAAAGTGAAGGGAACTGCACAGAAACCACGCCTGAGCGTGTTTCGCAGTAATAAGGATATCTATGCACAGCTGGTAGATGATGCTACAGGCACCACTTTGGCTGCTGCTAAC
>JABDFN010000030.1:21723-22011 GCA_013286485.1 Bacteroidota bacterium | reverse complement strand
AAATGGTATATACCCGGTACCAATGTACTGGTATTCATATGTTCTACCTGGTTATTACCTGTGGTAGCAATATCGCGTGTAAGCACTTGTCTGCCGCTGATATCATACATAGTTAAGAAATAATGGCTGGCTGGCAGATTACTCATTTGCAGGTTCAGTTCATTATTTACCGGATTAGGATATACGCTGAAATTGCTGCTGGCGAAGTGGAAAGTATATGGATATTGTTCCCTGACCCGGGTTGGGTTGATGGAACTACTGCTTCTGCATTACCAATAACTGCAGGTG